>CAIJFT010000394.1 GCA_903820035.1 uncultured Opitutia bacterium | reverse complement strand
GCGGATCGGGGCGAGGCGCGCGCGTTTTTCGCGCAGCGTCGCGGCGAATTCGCGTTCGAGGCCGAGGAGTTCGGCCGCGGCGATCGCGTGATCAAAGAGTTCGCGGACCAGCGCCATCGTCATCGCCGGCCCCATGTCGAGGCCGGTGCGCGTGCCGTCGGGGGCGACGTAGGAGTTTTCCGGCGACGTCGACGGGCCGCTCACGAGCCAGTGATGTACGGGATGCTCGACGAGGGTTTCGACGTAGAAACGGGCGGCCTCGCGCAGGTAGGGCCAGGCGCGTTCGGCGAGAAACGTCCGGTCCCGGGAAAACAACCAGCGATCCCAAAAATGCGCCGCGAGCCACGCGGGGGAATCGGGCCAGAACAGTCCCGTCGTGCCGCGCAGGTCGCTGCGGCCCCAGATCGTCGTGCGCGTGCTGAGCGCCAGGCCGCCGGCTCCGAAGCGTTCGCGCGCGGTGCGCTGCGCGAGCGGCACCTGCGCCTCCGCCAGCGCGAACAGCGGCTCGTGGCATTCCGCGAGGCCCGTGACTTCGGCGGGCCAGTAGTTCATCTGCGTGTTGATGTTGATCGTGAAGTCCGAGAACCACGGGGGATTCGGCAGCGGGTTCCAGAGCCCCTGCAGGTTCGCGGGCAGGCCGCCCGCCCGCGAAGAGGCGATCAGAAGGTAGCGGCCGTAGGCGAAGTAGAGCGCCGCCAGCTCCGGATCGTTTCCGCCGGCTCCGGCGCGCCGCAGGCGTTCGTCGGTCGGCAAGGCGGTGGTCGCGGCATCGGTGCCGCCGAGCGTGAGGCTCGCGCGGTGAAAGAGCCCCTGGTGGTCGCGCGTGTGGGCCGCGAGGAGGTCGGGGTAGGTTTTCGCCGCGGCGGCCGCGAGCGCGTCACGAGCGGCGGCGGCGGGATCGGCCTGATAATAGCTCGTGCCGACGGTCAGCAGCAGAGTGACGGCGTTGGCGTGGTCGACGGTGAGGGCGTGGTCGCTGGCCGTGACGCGGCCGCCGTCGGCAAGCGCGCGGAGGTGCACCGCGAATCCGGTGCCGCCCTCGGCGCAACGGCCGGTCATCGTCACCGCGTCGGCGCCGGCGGCCCGCGTCACCGCGTCCATCCGACCGAGCAGGGCGCGAAATGTGATCAGCCCCGGCCGGCTCGCGGTGAGGCGGATCACCAGCACGCCGTCGGCGGCGCTGCAAAATACCTCGCGCGTGTGCGTGACGCTGCCGCGCTTGAGCGTCGTGCGCGCCACGGCGGTGTCGAGGTTGAGTTCGCGCCGGTAGTCGCGGGCGTGGGCGATGTCGGTCTCGAACTCCAGCCGCAGGTCGCCGAGCGGTTGGAAGCTGCCGTAGTCGGGCCGCGGCGGCGTGGTCAGATTCCGCTTCGCGAGGGCCTCGGCCTCGGCGTGTTGGCCGGCGAAGAGGAGTTCGCGCAGTCGCGGCAGAGTTTGCAGCACCTCGGGCTTCTCTACGTACCCGGCGCGGCCCGCCCACACGCTGCCCTCATTGAGCCGGAGCAGCTCGCTGTCCGCTCCGCCGTGCACGAGCGCGCCGATGCGGCCGTTGCCGACGGGCAGGGCTTCGTGCCAGGTGCGCGCAGGCTCGCGGTACCAGAGGACGGACGCGGAGGACGCGGGGGTCGGGGCGGGCGCACCCGCCGCCGCCGTGGCTAGGACGAGGGCCGCGATCCAGCCCCGGACGTGACGGACGGCGAACGGCTTCATTTTAAGAGCAGGCGACCGACCGGCGATTTTTCCGCGGGGCCCGAACCGGACTCGACTTCGAGCCAGAACTCCAACGGCGCATCGCCGGTCACCGGCAGCGTGAAGTCGAAGGGGTAGGAGGCATCCGCCACGGTGTGAAACGCGCCGGCGCCCTGCCGGTAGTGCACCGTGCACTTGGTCACCGTGCGTTCCTTGTCCGGCACGTACACGTAGGCGCTTGTCAGCTCGCCGGCGCCGAACGCCAGAGCGACGCCGCGCGCCCCGCGCCAGCCGAGGTCGCAGACGCTCTCCGCCGGCAACGGCGCGGCGCGGCCGAGAATCTGGTCCTGAAAGGCCACGCGCGGCGCCACGCCGGTCACGATCAGGGTGGTGATTCCCTCCGCCGCGACGTTCACCGCGAGACGGGCGTCGGCCGGTAATGACATCTCGCGATCGCGCCGGTTGTTTTCCCACACCACGACTTTGGCGTTGGCGCCCGGGACCGCTGCGAAGTGATCGCGGGCGAGCGTGACGGTTGTGCGAACGGCCGATTTGGACTGGTTGGTGAGCACGAGGGCAAACGTCGACGCCCCGCGGGCGGCGACGAAATTGAGTTCCGGATTCTCGACGGTGACCACGCCGCGCGGCATCCAGAGGTAGAGGCCGGACTCGTCGTACACGCGGCCCGGGCGGTCGCCGAACACGCGTTGCTGCAGGTAGCCGTAGCCCTCGGCATAGCGCGCCGGAAAATCGATCGCGCCGCGCGACTTCGCGAACGCGTCCGCCACGAGGTAGTCGAGCAGCAGCGCGATGTGCGGCCAGATGTGGTTGTAGTGGATCGAGGTCGCCGAGTTGAGTTCGTCTTTTCCGCGCCGCGCGAAGTCGGGCTTCTCGTACGCGGTGTTGCGGGCGGTGTTCAGGTGGTAGCCCGGAAAGCTGGTGTAGCGCCCGATGATCGCGGAGCGGGCGATGTCGTGCAAAAAGGCGTCGTTCGTCAGCGTGGCGACGCGCAGCATCCAGGGTGCGTAACAAGCGAGGAACAACCCGCGCGCGCCTTTGCTCGTCGGCGCCGATTCGCTGGTGAGGCCGATCTCGGAGGTGCGCCAGGCGGGGACGGTTTCCGGTGCGGCCTTGATCCGCGGGAAGCGCGGACCGTTGCGGTAGGCCGGGGCGAGGCCGTCTTCGTGCACGCGCACGTCGCCGTCCGGAATCCGCGGGGCGAGCCAGACGAACTGGGCGTACGCGCGCGCACCGGCGTGGGCGGCCTCGAGGAAGCGCGGCAGCTTCGTCTCCTCGTAGAGTTCGAACAGCTCGATCCACTGGGGCACGAAGGCGGTCCAGAAAAACAGTCCGCGCGAGTCGGAATCGGCGTAGTTGCCGGGGCGCACCGCGACGCGGCGCTGCAGGTATGCGTCGGCGTCCTTCACCGCGTGGTCCAGCCAGCGGCGCTCGCCCGTGGCGCGGTAGAGCGCGAGGGCGTTGGACCAGTTGTCGCCGCGGATTTTCCCCTCGAGGTTGAGCACGCGGTCGCGTCCGAACAGTCCTTCGGCCGCGGTGCGGAAGAACGGCGTGCGGGCGCCGGACATCGCGTAGAGGTTGGCGTATTCGGTCAGCGGCGCGCCGAGGCCGCCGAGTTGGGACGACGCCGACTGGCCCTTCACCTTCGGATCGGTGGTGAAGAGGAAACGCTCCCGCGAGACGAAGAACTCCATCAACGGGCGCGCCAGCCGCGTGTAGATCTCGGCGCGGTCGGTCACGAGCGCGAGGCCGAGCGGGTGCAACGCCGAGACATTTTTCACCGCGCCGGGCACGTCGGTGTCGTACGCGAAACCGCGCAGGTCGGCGTTGAACTTCGCGTAGTCGGTGAGGCCGAACTCCAGCATCGCCTCGAAGGTGGCGTTGAGCGAGCCGAGCGCGTTGTGGCGTACGTCGGCGAAGCCGTAGAGCGAGCGCGCAATGCGTTCATAGGTGGCGGACAGGCCGGCCTTCGCCACGACGAGGCGCATGACGAACTCGCGCGACTCGCCCGCCTTCATCTGCGAGCCGGCGCCGCCGAGCAGCGGGGCAAACAGCATCGGTTGCGCGAGCCCGCGGGCGTTGCGCAGGGCCACACCGAAGCGCGAGTTCGCGAAGTTCGGCAACGGCTGAAACGGATACTCCGCCGGATCGGCGAGGACGCCGGTGGTGACGCCGCCTCGCGTGACGAGCGTCGTCGGCAACGGGCAGCGGTACCCCGCCTCGAGGAACGATTCGTGCGGCAGCCGGCGTTCATTGTAGATCAACGGCTGCCAGAGTTCCTCGACTTCGCCGGCGGGCGTCGGGGGGGCGCCCAGGTAGCCGAACGAATACCAGCCGTCCGTCTTCACCGTGGTCCGGAGACGGAGCCGCGGCGCTGTGCCGTCGGGCGGCAGATCGAGCTCGGCCTGCACCGTGACGTTTTCATCGGCGGGAAAATTCCACGTGATCTTGCCGGCGTCGGCGCGTCCGCCGGCCGCCCGCAGCGACGTCAGCCGGCCCGCCGCAAACAGATTCGCGGTTCGGCCCTTGCCGTAACCACGGTCGACGGTCGGGTCGAAGCCGTCCTCGACGTGCTGCGCGGCCACGGCGCCCGTGGTTTTGCGGCCCCAGGTCAGTACGTTGTAGATCGAGCCGGTGTCGCTCAGTTTCATCTCCTGCTCCGGAAACTGGCCCCAGCGCATTTCGAGATTCGGGTCGGTGCGGGCGGTCAGCACCGCGACCACCGGCGCGAATCGCGCGAGGGCGCCGTCGGCCATGGCCACGTCGACCTCCCCCGCGGCGGTGAGCGTGAGCCGGCCGGCCGGCCCGGCGAGCGACGGTTCGGCGGCGTGGGTTCGCATGGTGCCGGCGGCGGCGACCATCAGACAGAGGAATAGGGAGCGCTTCATGGGGGAGTGGGGTGGGCGGGTGGAGCGAGGACGCGCTCAAGCCAGGCGCGCACTTGGGCGCGCTCGGGCGTGTCGCGGAGCGCCCACGAGACGTGGTGGTTGCGGTGGGATTTGGCGAGGAGCTCGACGGGCCAACGGAGCGTGGCGTTGAGCGTTTCGACCGCGCCGCGGCCGCCGAGAATGAACAGTGGCCGACTGGCGAGGCGTTGAAAGCGCCGGGTCACGCCGGTGCCGTCGAAGTCGGCGGGATCGTAATTGAAGCTGCTTTGCCCGTGGCGGTACCAGTTGCGCGCCATGTCGGCCTGCGCCTCCCAACCGTCGTAGCAGAGGATCGCCCGCCACAGCGGCGCGATGGTGTCGTCGTGCAGCCCGATGAAACTCGCGCCGACCGCCGAGCGCGAGAAGCCGAACAGCACGACCCGCGCGGGATCGGCTCCGTAGTGTTCGCCGGCGAAGCGCACGGCCTCCTTGGTGTAGGCGATCGTCGCCTGGACATCACCCCACCAGTTGCCGGTCGGCTGGAGATTTTTGCGCGCGTCGAGGTAGCCGAGGCCGAGCACGACAAACCCGCGTCCGCCGGACACGCCGATGCCCATCGGGTTGTCCTCGGGCATCCCGCCGCTGCGATCGCCGAAACGGCTGCGAAACGGTCCGTTACCGGGAAAGCCGACGAGTAGCGGATATTTTTCTCCGGGGCGCCAATCGGTCGGGAGGTAGACGCAATGGTAGGCCGCGGTGCCGGCGCGCGATGGCAGCGTCTGCCGCACCCAGCGGCCGGGCGCGGGCTCGCCGGTCGTGAGCGGCGGCGCGACGAGGTCCGGCATGACGGTGTGCACGTCGTTGCGCTGGGTGAAGAGCGTGAGGTCCGCCGGACCGGTCTCCTTGTCCGAAACCAACGCCTCGTCGCGCAGCTCGCACCGCTCCCGGCCCTCGAGGGCGGACGCATAGCGCGGGGCGGCGCGATCGGCGAGATTGCCGAT
>CAIJFT010000393.1 GCA_903820035.1 uncultured Opitutia bacterium | reverse complement strand
GCGAAAAATTCATCATCGGCATCGGCTCCGAGCGCGAGGCGTCGCGCCGCGGGCGCCTCGGCGCCAAGGGCGGCCTCCAGCCAATTGCGCCGCGAGGTGGCGGCGACCACCACGGCGGGCGCCAAGGTCGCCACGAAGTCGCGGAGCCGGTTCGTTTCCACCGGGTCGGTCTCCGGGCCCTGGCCGAAGGGGTCGAGCCTCGTCGGTACCCACTCAATGCCGGCGACGAGGAGCCGCGCGAGGTCGACGTAGCCGCGGCGGATCACCACCGCGAGGCGGGTGTCCGGCCACGCGGCGCGCAGGCAGTGCAGCACCGGTGCGAAGACCACGAGGTCGCCGAGGGTGTCGACTTTCAGGATGAGGGCGGCGCGCGGGGCCGTGGCCGAGGGTGCGCTCACGGGGTGACGATGGGCTGCAATTCCAGTTGTACGAGGCGGCCCGCGCGGCGGCGCGGATCGGGTGCGGCGAGCGGGAAGTCGCCGGCGGTCTCGAGTTCGAGGGTGCGCGGCGTCGCGGACGGGGCGAGCCGCACGCGGGTCAGGACCGGCCCGCCGGGGATCAGCGTGGTTTCGACCGGCTCCGCGCGGCCGGGCCAGCGGGTGCGCAGGGTCATCTGTTTCACGTCACTCCAACCCGGATACTCCAAGGTGAGTACGATGTCGTGCGGGCCGTCGAATGGCGGCAGTTGAATCGTGGCGCGGCGGGCGAACCAGCCGTCCTGATCGATGCCGGTGCACGCAAGCCGCGCGGACGTCGGGCGGCCGAATTCGAAGGTGTGCGTGGGCAGCGTCGGGTAGACTTCGAGCCACTCGAGTTTGCCGCCGACCGGCCGGTCGTCGCCGTCCGGGAGGATCGAGGTGGCGGTGAATGAGAGGCCGACGCGGGCCAGGTTGTCCGCGGCGCCAACCGGCAGCAACCAGTCGAATGAACCGACCGTCGCCGGCAGTTCGACCGGCCCGCCGGGCAGCGCGACCTTCAGCCGGCCGGTGCCGATGGGCGAGCCGGGCAGGTTGCTCGGGACGAAGCCGCGCAGGCGCACCCAGGCGCCGGGCCCGCCGCCGCCGAGGATGAATTCACTTTCCGGAGACAGCCAGCCGTCCTCGTAGATACCGGCGTACTCCAGCCCGCGGGCGAAGAGCAGATCCTCCGGGAAACGCGTCAGCCGGTTCGGGCGCGGGAGCGCGGCAACCTCGGCCGCCGAGAGCGCGGAGATGTCGCGGCCGTAGGCGACGAGTTTGCGCGAATCGAGCGGCACCACGGTGTTATAAAGGGATTCGAGCCGGCTCCGTTTGTAGGGGAACTGCACCGGGATTTCGTTCAGGTCGATCGCCACATAGGCCGCGCCATCGCGGTAGATCGGGCGGATAGGGCCGATGATCCGGTTGACGGCGCCGTTGCCGCGGAACGCCAGCGGCACATCGTTCTCGCCGATGACGTGCGAACCGGGCGACCACGCCGTGTGGGCGCCGCGCATGAAAGTCTTGGAGGCAAGCACCCGCAGGTAGATTTCCCGATCGGGCTGTTCGACCCGGAGGAGCATGAAGCGGCCGAGGCCGGTGATGTCCTGCGTCCGGGTGAAGGGGTCCGTCTCCGGCTGATACATCGCGATGCGCTGACGGTCGCCGAGGTAATAGTGGTTGCCGCGGCCGGAGTGAACAAAGACGAGGTGGTTGCGCGCGGCGGCGGCGGGCAGGATTTTGAAGAATGAAGCGGGCCGGCCGGTGGGCGGCGGGAGGCCGAGCTTGTTGAACAACCCGAGCGACTCGTCGAGGGTCACGTAGGCGTCGGTGGCATCACCCTTGCCGAAGTCCAGCGCCGGGGCCCGGAACGACGTCTGCGCGGGCGTGCCTTGGAAGACGGTATGCACCCGGATGGTCCGGTCGTCTCGCGCCTCAAGCATCGCCCGGGTGCGCAGGAGGTCCTGGAAGTGCGGGTGGAATGCAATCAGCGTATCGCCGAGCTTCTCGTATTCGATCGGCGCGATCTGCTGGTAGTAGTCGCGGGAGAGAAAACGCAGATCGGTGCCGCGCAACTCACACGCCGCGACCTTGGCGGCGACGAGGTTGCTGATGTCGGCCAGCAGCCGTGTCTTCGGCGGGACGGCGGGAGGGGTGGTGCCGAGGATCGAGGCAAACTTGGCCTCCGTGATGCCCCCGGCATTTTCCCCCTGGGAAGCCCGCGTGTAGAACAACGCCGTCGGGGCGCAGAGTGCGGCACCGGTCAAAATCGCGAGCGGCGCGGTCCAGCGCGCGCTCGGGAGCTTCAGCAGGGCACACGCGAGCGCGCCGGCCAGCGCCGGCTGCATGAACATCGCAATCTTGTAGAGCCCGAAATCGTTGCCGCTCGTCATCAACCGCACCGCGAGTAAGAACTGCACCAGCAGCAACAGCGCGAGCGGGGCGGGCCGCAGCGACTCGCGCACCGCAAACCCCAGGGCGACCAGCAGCGCGATCAGACCGGCGACGATCGTCAGCGACGTGAAGGGCTCGGCGAAGTTCAGCGCCAGCGGCATCAACCCGAAGAGGTTGGCGAGCCCGGTCGGGATCATGAAGTACGGGAACAGTGACAGCGAGAGGTCGACGCTGCGGAAGCCGGAGCCCATCTGCAGCATGATCGTGAACACGTACGAGAGGACGTTGTAGCGCAGGAGCACGACAACGCCCACGATCCCGTAGAGCACCAGCGAGACGCGCAGCGTCGGGAAGGCCCGCTTTCGCCAGGCTTCGATTCCGGCGGCGAGCCCGGCCGTCATGACGGCAAACGCGGTGACCTCGGGATAAAATACGGCGATCGCCGAACCCAGAATCGCGAGGGCGAGTACGTGCGGCAGCAGGCGGCGACGCGAGCCGGGCAACCGGCCGGTGAGTACCGCGGTGACCGCCAGCAAGAGGCCCATGCCGCCGACCTGCGCGATCAACTGGTACAGCGTGCCCAGCATGAAGAGCGGGCTGGCGGCGAGCACCGCCATCGTCGCCAGCGCCCGCCGGCGCCAGCGGCCCTTGTGCAGCGCGAGCGCGGCGGCGGAGCACAGTTGGATGAGTCCGAGTCCGACGATCACCGGCATGAAGATGCCGAGGGCCTTGATGCCCGTGAGCGCCGATACCCACGAAAGCGTGATCTCGCTGCCGAACCGCATCAGGCCCGGCACGTGCATGAACCAGTAATATTGCGCGACATCCCGTCCGGCCAGCTCCTCCATCGTGGGCACCCGCCAAAACCCGAAGTCCTTGAAGCGTTCCGCGGCGAAGCAGTAGTTGACGAAGTCGTCGTTGACGTAGCTCAGCCAGCCGAAGCCGAAGCGTAGCATCGGCCAGCCGGTCCAGAGCAGCGATGCGAACGCGATCGCGAGGAACGGGGCGACCGCGCGCCAAGGAACGGTCGGTCGCCGCCAAAACCAGATGCCGGCGGAGGCGAGTCCGAGACCGAGGGCGAGCGGGCGGGCGAAGTCACGGATCGGGAGCCCGGCTTGATTGAGCACCATCACCGTCAGGACCACGACCGCCAGTCCGGTGGCCGGGGCCAGCAGCGCGGCGCGCAGCAGGCCTCCGCGCCATCCGACCAGCGCCAACGTTGCCCGGCCGACGAAGGCCATGAACAACAGGAAGGCGAAGGAAAGCACGAGCGCCGGCATGAACCGCTCTGGTTAAGGTGTTTCAGCGCCGGTGCGCAACAGCGGAGCGCGCGAACTCCGCGCACGCTTGTTGGGCCTGCGCGGCGAGGGCCTGCGGGGGAGGCACCGGTGCGGCGGCCGCCAACGCGGTGCTGACCTCCGCGAGCGTCGCGTCAGGCCCGATGCAAGGCGCGCCGAGATCGCGCGCGGCGGCGCGCAGCTTTTCGTTGGTGGCAAGGACAACGACCCGAGAGCCGGACCAACCGCCGGCAAGGGCCGCGTGGTAACGGGCCGTAAGGAGCCACGCTCCGCTGGGCCAGCGGGCCAAGACCTCGGTCAGTGGGTCGCCCGGATGTTCCGGCGAAACGAGCTGCCAGCGCGCTTGCTCGGCCGCGGGCAGCGCCGCAAAGAGCGCCCGCTCCGCGCCCGGTAGCGCGCGGGATTCCTGCGCGAGCCAAATGCGTGACGCGGCCCCCAAGGTTTCGACTCCGGCCAGGGCGGCGGCTTGTCCGGGCCATTCGTTGTAATCGAAATTGGCGACCAACGTCACCCGGCCCGGTTGCGCCGGCGGGGGCGGGTTGGCGGCGAAGAAAACATGCGCGAGGTCCGCGGCGGCGTGGACCGGGCACGTACCGGCGTGACCGCGGAGCCGCGCGGCCGACGCGGCGTCGCGCGTCCAGATGCCCGCGGCCCCGGCGCACAGGCTCGGGACGCCGGAGACCGTCAGCTCGGTGGTGGTTTGGACCCCGATGCCGAGGAAATACCGCGGTTTGCCGGCGGCGGCGCAACGGGCGGCTTCGTCGGTCAGGTGGTCGATGAACCAGCGCGACTGCCCGCTTTGAAACGGCGAGCCGCCGAGGCCGAGCCAGACGTCGCACGTGGCGATGCTGTGGTGTCGCGCCGCGTCGTCGTAGGGTCGCCACTCGATCGTCGGAAAACGCCGACGCAGCGGCTCAAGCGGGAAGGGGACGCACGACGTAAAGGTGGCGTCGGGTACTTGCCCGCGCATCGCGGCCAGGAAGCCCGCGAGCATGAAATCATCTCCCAGGTTACCCGCTCCGTAAAAATGGTGACCTAGGTGGATGCGCAGCACTCAAAAATGCGTTCGGCGCCGGCGTTAATAAGAGAACGAACCCTTCACGTGGCCCCGGCCGGCGTCGGTGTCCCGAGGCGAGCGCAATAATTTCCAGCCGTAATCCGCCTGGGCCGAAAAGTGATTGGAGAAACGGGCGCGTAGGCCCACGCCCACGCTGGCCAGGGCGGGCGTGGGCTGGTCGTTTACGGTGATCCGGTCGATCCCGACTTTCGCCAGATCGTAGAAGATCAGCCCGCGCAGTTCGTTCAGGCGCAGCTCCCGCCACTTGGCGCCGGATCGGGACCAGACGGGGGAGTTCAGTTCGCTGGAAAGGGAGATGCCGTGATCACCCGAGACGCTGTTTTCCCGGTAGCCCCGCACGGTGGAGGCTCCGCCCATGTTGAATTGCTCGCTGGAAAGCAGATTGCCGCTCGCCCGCTGGACCGTCGCCCGCGTGAAAAGCTCCCAGCCGCCGCCGAGCTTCAGGAGTCGCTGCAACGAGAGATTGCCCACCACATAGTTCGCCTTCGCGCCGAGCCGGGAGTCATCAAACAGCGCGGTGGTGTTGCGGGAATTCACGTTGCCCGGGCTGTAGGTGATCGTCCCCGAGAGGGCCCAGCCACCGCGGCTGTCGCGGATCACGGTCGAAAGCCCCGTGATCACTTGGAAGATGTCCGCCTTGTTCGCGAGTACGCTTTCGCCGCCGAATTCGAGGTTGTTGTTGGTCTCCTTGAAACCGGCGCTGGCAAACCAGTCGAAGTCCCGATGCCCGAGCCGGAGTGGACGGCTGTACTTGGCCTCCACCGAGATGTTTTTGCCGTCCTGCGCCAGGAGCCCGTCGTAAAACGTCGGCGTCGCTTCAATGAAAGCCGCCGAAATATTCACCGTCTGCTGCCGGGGCAACGGCATCGTGTAGTCCATGATGTGCCCGGCGAAATTACGGTACTTCTCCGAGGTGATGTACTGGTACGAAATACTGTGGTCCCGCCCCCAAAGGTTGGCGTAGCTCACGCCGCCGATGAAGCGGGTCTTGCCCAGAATTTCGTTTCCGGCGTTGTCGGCCATGCCGATGATTCGGAGGGGCAGCTTGTCCTGGACCGAGACGATCAGGTTAGCCTCGGTCGAATTCGGGATCGGATCGATGTGCACCTTCACATTGCGGTACGCGCTGTTGGTGGTGCCGATCGCCTGGTCCAGGGTTGACATCCGGATCGTGCGCCCGCTCTCGATTTGCAGCTTCTCCCGCAGCAGGGCCTCGCTGTACCAGCGGTTGCCCTGAAACTTGATTTCACGGTAGCGGCCGAGGGTCAGGGTCACCGTGACAATGCCACCGTCGATGTTCTGGGCCGGGATGACGGCTGCCGCGAGCGGGTCTTCCGTGGCCCGGACGAGTCCCTCGATCACCTGGTTGATCTTGACGAGCAAGCCCTCGGTGATCGGCGCCCCTTTGCCACCGATCAGGCGTTTCTCGAGCTCGGCCCGGTTGAGAAAGGCCAGCGAGTCCGCTACGACGAGGTACTCGCCGGCCGCGGCCGGCGGCAGGGCGGCGGCCTGCTCCATCGTCTCGGCAATCACGATCCGCCGGAGCGCCGCTGCCGCCGGTGCGGTGGCCGGCGCCTGCCCTTTGCCCGCCTGATCGGCCGGCTCGGCCCCCGTCAGGAACGGGATCGCGATCAGGAGTGAAACGAGGGCGCGGACGGTAAAGTGGTTCATGGCTTCTGGTCTGAGCGGAGCATAGTCACGCTTTGTTTCGTGCTTGTTCCCGTTCGTCCGCTTACTCGCGGATCGGGGTTCCCGCCCGGAGCAAGGCGGCGCGCTTTTCAAGTACTTCCAAGAGTGGTTTATCTCCGGCGGCGCGGGCGGCATCCAGCGCCCGGTCGATCGCCTGAACCGCTTCACCCATGCGCCCCGTCTCGGCCAACGCCGCCGCCTGAATGCTTTGATTCAAGGGCGTGGGCTCCAGCTTCACCAACTCCGTGGCGAGTCGCACCGCCGTCGCTCCGTCCCGGAGCGTGGCATCCGTGGACGTCGCCAGAATCCAGGTAAGGTACGAAATCACCACGCCGTCGTTGTTGTTGCGCAGAAAATCCAGATACACCTCCGCCGCCATCCGGTGTTGGCCGCCGCGGTACAAGTGCTCCGCCATGTTGAGCACGACCTGGCGGCGCTCGTTGCCCTGCATGCGCGCCGCGGCCTCCAGCCCCACGCGCCGTCCCTCCACCCAGTTTTTGCGCATCAGCAGCAGCTCGGACTTGCGCAGCCAAGGCTGGTGGTTGTGGGGTGCCTCGCTGATGAGCCGGTCCAAGGTCTTCTCCGCCGCGTCGTTTTCGCCGGTCGCGATTTGCGCCTCCGCTATATGATAGAGGGCTTCCGTCGCGTTCTGGGTGAAATTCACCTTAAACAGCATCACGTGCGGCTTCAGGACCTTCAGATCCTCCGGTACCGCGTAGGGTAGGATTTGGAGCCAGGTCGGGATCACTTTGTCGAAGAGCAGCTGGTGCCCGAAACACTTGCGGACCTCCTCATCCTTCGCGCCCGGATGCAGTAGCACGTAGTACTGGGCGATGAAATTTTCCTCCGCCACCATGGCGATATGGGTGACGCCGTACTTTTGGATCAGTGCCGCGGCTTCCTCTTCGGTCTTGGCGGCAAGAATCGATCCGGCGGCCTTCAGCCCCGCGTTGTTCTCCCAGTAGAGCGTCCCGAGCGTACTGAAATTGCCGTAGTAGCCGATTCCGGTCGAGGCATTCGGGCTCGCCAGCATCGTGATCGGGCCCTTCGGTTGCGACTTCCGAATCGCGTCCGCAATATCACGGAACAGCATCCCGTTCGCGTCGCGCAACGCAACCCGCCGCTCGGATGTGTCGCTGAGGGCCCCGACAAAACGCAACGCAGCGGACGGAACGAAAACGACCGCAATCAGCGGAATCGCGACGACCATATGCAGTCGCTGGCGAAGCAGCCCGAGCAGGCCCGCGATGAGCACGAGCACCAGGGGGATTTGCGCGGCCGAACCGTTCAGCAGCCAGCGCGACTGCAGGCAGCCCAGTCCGAGGAGCACGCCGGCGACAAGCGCGACACACCACAGGGTGGGCGGCACCCGGCGCCAACCGGCGGCCAGCGCGGTGATGCCGATCAACGCGGGCAGGAAGTCGTTGAAGAACATCAACCACAGCGTCTTCGCGTCCATCGTGCCGAACGACCGCCATAACGGCTGAAATTCCTGAATGTAATCAGAGTGCAGTCGCGCCAGGAAAGGATCCGACACCACAAAAACTTTGGCTCGCCAGATCAGGATCACCAAGGCCGGCAACGCGACGAGCGCCGTCGGCCAGACTAGCCGCGAGAGCCGGTTCCAGCGTTCCGCCTTGGGCCCGAGCCAGCGCTCCCCTACCTGCGCGATGATCTCACCACCCGCCAGCCAGGCGAGGGAGTAAAGCGGGTGATTGGCCTCGAGCCGCATGCCCAAATGAGAGGGGAAGTACTCCACGAGATAGAAAAACGCACTGCCGGTCGCTCCGACTTGGCCCCACAGTCGCCAGGCCGCGGGGTCAAACGTCGCCCGCTGGTTGCTGCCGATCCACCGTACGATGAAAACGGTCGCCAAGCCCGCCGCACCCACCACCGCGATCGCCACAATCACCGAGGCCGCGCTCACCCACATCCCCATCGCGCCGGCCATGGCCGAAAAAATGGCGGCTTCGCGGGTTGCGTCGGCATTTTCCGGGAGGATGCGTAGGCCGTCACCCTCGTTGGCTGATTGCCACCAGCCACCGCCCATAAACGCCAAGCCGAGGATGCAGCCGAAGACGGAAAGCGTTAGGAGCCCGTGGTGATCCACATAACTCGGGAAAAAGCCTTCATATATCCGGTCTTTACACGTGAGCGCCGCCGCCACCACGAGACCGGCGATAAGTCCACCCCGCCGTGCGGCCCACCAGGACATCAGGACCATCAATAACCACATCGTCACGGGTCCAATCCAACGCGCGGCCAACTCCACGGCCAACGGATAGGGCTTTCCGCTGACGAGATGATGGGCGTAACCGCTCCCCGCGATCACCCAGGCCCAAGCCGAGTTCCAGTGCACCTCTCGGCCCTCCGGCGCATTGTCGATTTTCGTCGAGCGCAGGCGAAGGCTGTCGCCTTCCTTAAGGTTGATCGCGTGCCGGACCCAGACTTGCGCATCGGCCCCGAAGGCGGGATAGGCCGCCCCCATCGGGGTGCTGTACGTGCTGGCCCCGCGCAGTCCGAATGTCCCAGCGACATCGAGGTAGGTGCAGACCATCCGGGCCTGCCAGTACAACAGAATGCCCGCCGCGACCCACACGGCTGCCATCACGGACCAAGTTACTCGCCGGCTTTCTTGACTGAGACGCATAAGTTCGGATTTTTTTGGTTTGCCCGAGGGTTTAAGGTGGTCGCTTTCCGAGGGGAAGGGAGGATGGGAACGCAGTTTTTCAAGGGTGCAAAGTCAAATCGTGGGTGGACGTTTGGCCGGCCGACGCGGGGCGGGGCACTTGACTCGATTCCTGCTCCGAAGTTGTGATGTCGTGTTGCGTCCCTCTGACCCCAGCTTCGGCACTCAACGTTGGCTTCCGGCGGCTATTCTGGCGCTCTTCACGGTCGCCGCGTTTGCACTCTATGCGCCGACCTTCGATTCGGGCTTCGTCCTGGACGATGTCCTTTCGGTTTCCCAAAATCGCTCCATCCGGGATTTGACCCGCTTGGGCACCGTCCTGTCCCCTGATCCCGCTTGTACCGTGGGTGGCAGGCCCTTGGCCAACCTCTCCTTCGCGCTGAACTATTCTTGGGGCGGAGAGACCCCACGTGGATATCGGATCACTAACTGGCTCCTGCACGCCTCCAACGCGTGGCTGTTTTTTGCGTTACTGCGCACGCTGGCACGGACCAGGTCTGCGTCCCCGCAACCCGCTTCGGCCGTTGCACAAGCCCGCGTCGGCGTCCTCGGTGCTCTCATCGCCTCCGCCTGGTTGTTGCACCCGCTCTGCACCGCGACCGTCGCGTATATTTCGCAGCGCACCGAGTTGCTGATGACGACCTGCTACGTGGGATGCGCCGTGCTATTTCTGCGCTCCACCCGCTCGCCACAGCCGCGCGTTGGTCAGGCGGCCTGTATCGTGGTGTGTGCGCTTGGCATGGCCAGTAAGGAGATTATGGCCACGGCTCCGGTCGCGCTGCTCATCTTGGATGCGGCCTGGGTCTCCGGCTCCGTGATGGCGGCCTTGCGCCGGCGCAGGGCGTTCTATGGCGTCTTGGCGCTCACTTGGATTCCGCTCGCGCTCCTGCTCCGCGATGTTGGCCAACGTGCCGTCGGCTTCGGGCTGGGGGTGGGGGTGGGCGTCTACGCGCTTACAGAATGCAAGGCCCTCGCGCTCTACTTCGCCAAGGCGCTCTGGCCCGCCACCCTCGTCTTCGACTACGGCGCGATTTTTTTGGCGTTTGATCCGGTCTCCTGCCTTTGGCTTGTCGTCCCCCTCGCTGGCCTCGCTGCGCTCGTGCAGCTGTGGCGCTACTCGCGCCGGGCTGCCCTCGGCTGCTCGCTCTGGCTGCTGGTCCT
>CAIJFT010000392.1 GCA_903820035.1 uncultured Opitutia bacterium | reverse complement strand
GGGCCGCGGGTTCTTCCGCAGCCAGTCTGCGTGCGTCGCGGCGACGACCGGCGCGGACTTCTTTGCGCTCTTCTTCGTCGCGGTGGTAGGAGCCGCGGGTGCGGTCTGCCGTGCGGCCGCCTCGGTCTGGGTCCACTCGGCGAGCTTCGCCTCGTAGGCCGCCTGCCGCGCGGGAAATTCCCGCAGGTTTTCCTGCCAACGCTCGGACACGACCTTAAACGCCGGGTTGCCGGCAAGCGCCGCCGGACTCAGCCACGACTCCACGGGTGTACCGCCCCACGAGCTGTGTACGATGCCGACCGGCACCCGCAGCTTCTGATAGAGGTCGCGCGCAAAAAAGAAGCCGACGGCCGTGAAGGTGCCCGTGTTCGACGGCGTCGCCGCCTGCCAGCCACCGGTCTTTACCGTGTCGGCCGGCGTTTCGGACACCACATGATCGACCCGCACGTGGCGGATCAACGGGAAGTTGGCCGCGGCGATTTCGCGTTCGCTGTTTTCCGCCCGCGCCACGGGCCACTCCATGTTGGACTGACCGGAACAAAGCCACACCTCGCCGACGAGCACGTCGTTGAGCGTGAGGGTGTTTTTTCCCTGCACGGTCATTCGCTCGCCCTGCCCGGATGCCCGCATCGGCTCCAAAATCGCAATCCAGCGTCCGTCGAGCCCTGGGGTTGCCGTGCGCACCTGCGCCCCGAACGTGACCGTCACTTTTTCGTTCGCATCGGCGCGCCCCCACACCGCGACCGGTTTGTCCCGCTGGAGCACGGCGCCGTCGGTGAACAGCGGGGCGAGCGTAACGTCCGCGGCCAGCCGGGCGGCGGTCAGGGACAGGATGAGCAGTCCGGGGAGCGGGCGGAGCAGGGTGGTCATCGTGCGCGCACCGTAGCCGTGCCGGCGCGCGACACGATGCGTTTTTTCAAAGCCCGCCCCGGATCCGTTTTGTGCCGCCTTGCCGCTGCGGCCCGCGCCGCCCATGTTGCCGTCATGCCCCGTCGCTTGCTTCCCCTCCTGTCCCTCGCGGCCGCGTCCCTCTTCGCCGCCGCACCCCAACCCGGTATCAATTTGGACGAAACTAAAGTCCGGCCCTACACCCTGCCGGATCCGCTCGTGCTCAACTCGGGTGCACCGGTGCCCGACGCCGCCGCGTGGCGGACGCAACGCCGGCCCGAACTGCTCGAGCTGTTTGCCCGCGAAGTGTACGGCCGCACGCCGGGCGGACGGCCCGCGCAGATGCACTGGGCGGTGACCTCCGACGACCGCGCCGCACTCGGCGGCAAGGCGGTGCGGAAGGAAGTGACGGTCTGGTTCACGGAAAAGAAAGACGGTCCAAAGATGCACCTCCTGCTTTATCAGCCGCGGGGGGCGGTCGGTCGCCACGCGCCGTGGCCCGCGTTTCTCGGGCTGAATTACTACGGCAACTCGTGCGTCAACGCCGACCCGGGCATCACCCTATCCACAGCGTGGATGCGGACCAACTCCGAGTTCAAGATCGTCAACAACCGCGCCACCGCCGGCACGCGCGGCGTGCATGCGGGACGATGGGAGATCGAAAACGTCATCGCCCGCGGCTACGCGACCGTGACGATGTACTACGGCGATCTCTGCGAGGACCGGAATGAAGGCCTGACGAAGGACGTCGCCACCCTCTTTGCCACCGGTGCGGTCAACGCCCGCACGCCCGACGCGTGGGGCGCCATCGGCATCTGGGCCTGGGGGCTCAGCCGCGCGCTGGACGTGCTGCTGAACGATCCCGAGATCGACGGGACGCGGGTGGCGGTGCACGGGCACTCGCGGCTGGGCAAGGCGGCGCTCTGGGCCGGCGCGCAGGACGAGCGGTTCGCCTATGTGATTTCCAACGACTCCGGCTGCGGCGGCGCGGCGTTGAGCATGCGTGATTTCGGCGAGACGGTGGAACGCATCAACACGTCCTTCCCCTTCTGGTTCGCCCGCAACTTCCGGGCCTACAACGCGCGTGAGTCGGCTTTGCCCGTCGACCAGCACGAACTGCTCGCCTTGGTCGCGCCGCGTCCGGTCCACGTCGCCAGCGCCGAGGGCGATCCGTGGGCCGACCCGCGCGGCGAATTTCTCTCCGCCCGCCACGCCGGCCCGGTCTACGCGCTCTTCGGCCAGAAGGGACTGGGTGCGGCGGAGATGCCGGCCGTCAACCAGCCGCTGTTCGGCGACGGTGTGGCGTACCACATCCGTACCGGCGAACACGACATCAAGCCCTACGACTGGGCGCAGTATCTGAATTTCGCGGACAAAGTGCTCAAGCGCTGAACCAAAATGCAGTTGAGAGTCGAGCGTTGAGAGACCGATCCGGTGGGGCCCGCGAATCGCTTGGAGTTATGGGCCTGCGCTCTCCGCTTTTCAGCTCTTCGCCCGAGCCATCCGCCCGCTTGCCTGGTGACCCGTCACCGCGGCTGTCGATGACTGCTAAGCCGGTTGGACCCGATGCAAAAATCGGAGGGGATATCCGGGACAACCCGGCCGTGGCTTGGCTTTCCTTCAACCGCGTGCGGCTACCAAATCGCGCGGGCGCCGGAGGCGTGTTTGCCGCGCGTTGTTGCAGGTTTCGCCCTGACCCTTTCGGAGGACTCCCGTCGCGGAGCACTTCCAGCAGTGGTTCTGCGGGCGTGCGCGAGCTGATCGTGCCGCGTGGCGACTAAACAGCCGACGATCTCGCCGCCCTTGACTTGATTCACATGACACCGGCTAACCAGCAATTTTGCGTTAGCCGGACTACTGAAAACTACAATAAATGCTTATTGTTTTGCGAAATTGCGGATTCGGTCGGGTAGGTGGTTTGAGCAGTTAGGTTCACCCTGAGCACCGCGGCGACGCCCAGCGCAAAGCGCTAATCTTGCGAAGTACCCCAAAGTAAAAACTAAGTGCTATGAAAAAGATAAAGCAATTAACCTCCATCGTCGCATTGGCCATCGGAACTTTCCTCTCCGCTCTGCCCGCGCGTGCGCAAAATGTCGGCACTACACCGCAACACTACCTTCAAATAGACTATATAAAGCCGGTGCCCGGCAAGAGGGCTGATTATATCCGAATGGAACGTGAGTTATGGAAGTCCATCCATCAGGCTCGTGTGGCCGCAGGGAACATTGTCTCTTGGAAACTCTACTCTGTCAGCTTCCCGAACGGTGACAGCCTGGAGTACGAATACGTCACAGTTACGGAGTTGCCATCGTGGGCTGCTCTCGAGGAACCCTATAAAGGCATCGACGCCGAAAAGATTCTAGGCGCGGACAAGGCCAAGGATAGTCGCACCGGGTACGCCACCCGCAAGATGGTGCGAAGAGACACGGTCCGGCTCGATCTAGCCACCGACAACTTCTCTAAATCCGCCAACACGCTATTGAGCGTTCACTTCATCAAGCCGCTTCCAGGAAAGGCAAATGATTTCATGAAGATCCAGCGGGAGTATTTTCTGCCGATGAATAACGCGGCCGCCGAGGCCAACGGCGGTGCTACCTCGTGGGCGGCTGCACTTGTGCGCTATACGGACCATTCAGATCAGTCCTACAGCCATGTCTCGTTCAATGGTTCCGCCAGCTTCACGCAAATGGACTCGGCCATGCCCGCGGACCTCCAGAGCACGTGGAACATCAAGTTCCAGACCTATGGGCCCCTGCTGGAAACTTCGCGCACAAAGGTACGCAACGAACTCTGGAGGCTTGTCGATCAGACCGTCGGATCGGTTAAACGTTGAGCTTTTCGTGACCGGCAGCGGCGTCTTCCTCCCCTTTACCACATGAAAACCCTGGTCCCCTGACTCGCCCGGTTGGTCGCCAGCACTCATGCCGCAGAGTCCTGGCCGCAGTTCCGTGCGGTGGACCCCATCGGTTAGACAGTCGGGAAATGAAAGTTAGTTAGTAGCCGTTTCGAGATTGCTGTAGCCGCGTTTGAGCCGGAGGCGACGGCGTGGTCACGTCTAAGGACCACGTTGTCCCGGCACTCCAACGCGGCTACCCAATCTCTGGAAGGGGATTGGCGGATTATTCGGTCAATTGACCCCACCGGCAATCCCGCGCACCGCCCGATCGCGGCGACTCCTGTTTCAATCACGCCTCCGTTGTGGATTTCTCGGACCGCCAGCCCCGCCCCACCACCTTGTTGCGTCCCTCTGCTTTCTTACCCGGACTGGATTCAACCCGCCGCTTCCGTCCAGTTCGCGCGGGCGACGCGGAGCGCGTTTTCGCCGAGAATCTTCCGGATCGTCGCGTCGCTGTGGCCGCGTTGCACGAGGCCGACGGTGAATAACGGCCAGTTGGTCCACGCGATCGACTGCTCGGCCTGCGGTTTCGGCTTAAAGTCGTCGACCGGCCAGAGGTGCTCCCACTTCGACCCCGCCGCACTGAGCGGCGAGCGTCCGCCCGCCCGCGCGCGCACCTTGGCGCGTTCCGCCGCCTCGTTTTTTGAAGTGTACGAGATGTCCGGCCCGATCGCGACGTGGTCGGCGCCGAAGGTTTTTACGGCATAGTCGAGGTGGTTCAGAAACGCGTGGATGTCGCCGTTGCCGCCGAGGAAACGTGAGATGCAACAGATTCCGATGAGTCCGCCCGTGTCGCAGATGGCCCGCACCACCTCGTCGGGTTTGCCGCGGAAATGCCGGTACACGCCGCCGCAGGTCGTGTGGCTCGCGACCATCGGGCGCTGGGAGGCCTTTGCCGCCTCGAGACTCGTGCGCCAGCCGGAGTGTGAGACGTCGACGATCACGCCGAGGCGGTTCATCTCCGCGACGACCATGTGGCCAAAATCGCTCAAGCCGCCATCGTTCGGCTCACCCGCGCCATCGCCGATCGGATTCCGGCGATTGTAGGTCAGGTGCATCATGCGCACGCCGAGCTGGCGGAAGATCCGGATGAGGCGTAGCTCGTCGCGCGTGCTCTCCCACTCCTGCCGCAGCGGTACGCCGTTGGTGGTGAAGTACAGGCAGTGTTTACCGGCCTTTTTCGCGGCGAGGATGTCATCGGGCCGCGTCGCGCGGAAACAGGTGTCGCGGCCGACATCGGTCGCGTAGGTGAAGCGGGCGAGACGTTTCATCAGCCGCAACGGATCGCTGCCCTCCTCACCGGTGTTTTGAAAAATGCAGGTTACGCCCGCGATCCGCATCGCCTCGAGAAATTCGGCGCGCTCCGCGGCGTCGGTCGCCCAGCGCGTCATCGCCATCTCCTCGCGCAAATCTACCAACTCGGCCTCGGGCGCGCCGTTGGCGGCGAAGGCTTGGAACGCGGCGCCGTCCATCGCAGCCCGCGGCGCAAAGCCGTACGACTCGAACACGAGCGCGTCCGCATGCAGCCGCAAGCCGTGCTCGAGCTGGGCTGGGGTCGGCTTCAACAGCGTGAGCGCGGCCTGGCGGTCGCGGTTGATCCGATCGTTGCCCGCCACGAGCCCGAGCGGGGAATCGCCCGCCCGCACATTGATCTGCAGGGAGCCGAGCGCGCCGAGCACCGGCAGGCTGGCAACTGACTTCACGAAAGAGCGGCGGGAGAGCGGAGTCGACATGGCGGGGAAGGGGAACCGAAGTGGGGCAAGCAAGTCCGCCGCGAGTACGCCACGCTTTCCCCCGCGGCTCAAGCGCGGTCGCAGGTGCTCCGCCTGCGGCTTCCTCCGTTGCCTCCTGGGCAGGTCCGGATCGTCCCCGGTCACGCAAACAGCTTCGGCACAAGTTGCCCCGCGACATCCGTCAGCCGGTAATCGCGGCCCTGGAAGCGATACGTGAGCTTTGTGTGGTCGAAACCGAACAGGTGCAGCACCGAGGCGTGCAGGTCGTGGACGTGCACGGGGTCCTTGGTCACGTTCCACGCGATGTCGTCGGTTTCGCCGATCACTTGGCCGCCTTTCACGCCGCCCCCGGCGAGCCAGAGGCTGAAGGCGTTCGGGTGATGGTCACGCCCGGTGACCGCGCGTTGGCCGGGGCGGTTTTCGCCGAGGGCGGTGCGGCCGAATTCGGAGCCGCAGATCACGAGCGTATCGTCAAGGAGGCCGCGCTGCTTGAGGTCCTTCACGAGGGCGGCGATCGGCTGGTCGGCCATGAGGCAATTGTGCGGCAGGTCGGTGTTGATCCGGCTATGGTGGTCCCACGAAGCGTGGATCACCTGCACGACGCGCACGCCGCGTTCGACGAGCCGGCGGGCCATGAGGCAATTGCGCGCAAAGGTGCCGAAGAGGCCGGTGCCGCCGAGCTGGTTGCCGCCCTCGATCTTGGGCTCGTTGCGGTTGAGCCCGTACAGGTCGAGCGTCGCCTGGGACTCACCGGAAAGATCCATGAGCTCCGGCGCCGCGGTCTGCATGCGAAACGCGAGTTCGTAGGCGGCGATGCGGCTTTCAATCTCCGGATCATGCACCTGCGCGTGCCGCAGCGCGTTCAGTTGGTTCACCGCCTCGATATTGCGCTGCTGGATCGCCGGCGTCACCCCTGCGGGGTTGTCGAGGTTGAGCACCGGGCTACCATCGTTGCGGAACATCACGCCGGAATATTTTGACGGCAGAAATCCGCTCGCCCAACTCGCCGAGCCGCCGGGTACGCCGCGGCCGACGCAGATCAAGACGACAAACTCGGGCAGATTCTTCCCCTGGTGGCCGAGGCCGTAGCTGAGCCACGAGCCCATGCTTGGCCGGCCCGAGATGGCCGACCCGGTGTTCATCAAAAGCTGACCGGGCACGTGGTTGAACTGGTCCGTGTGCATCGAACGGATCAGGCAGATGTCGTCGGCGATCGAGCCGATGTGCGGCAGCAGATCGGACAACTCCATGCCGCACTGCCCGTGCCGCTTGAACGTCCGCGGCGTGCCCATGATGCGCGCCGATTCCTTGGCGAGGAACGCGAAGCGCATGTTCTTCAACATCGATTCCGGCAGTGCCTGGCCGTCGAGCCGGTTGAGCATCGGCTTCGGGTCGTAGAGGTCCATCTGGCTCGGCCCGCCCTCGAGGTAAATGTAGATGCAGTTTTTCGCCTTCGGTGCGTGGTGCGTCCGCGGCAAACCGTCGGCCCCGGCCGGCGCTGCCAGCAGGCCGTCGCGGTTCAGCAGGTGCGACAAGGCGAGGCCGCCGATACCGCCGCAGGCTTGGGTGAGAAATTTTCGCCGGCTAAACATGGGGAGGAGATGGGGGCTGCGCCGGGCGGCTCATTCGCGGGTGATGAATTCGTCGAGATTCATAATCAACCGGGCGGCCGCGAGGTAAGCTCGAGCCTGGTCGCCACCGGCGAGGTGGAGTTGATCGTCAAAGTGCGTGCGCATGGCCTGCTGCTCGGCCGGCGTCGGCGGACGCGCCAGACAGCGCTCGAAGCCGGCGCGAAGCCGCGCGTCGACGTCGCCCGGTTGCCCCGCGAGCCACGCGCCCAACTTCGCGCTGCACTCGAAGAACACGGGGTCGTTGAGCAAGGTCAGCGCCTGCAGCGGGGAGTTCGAGCGCTCGCGCTGGAGGCACGTGACGCTGGCATCGGAGGCGTCGAAGGTCGCCAGCATCGGGTAGGGGACGTTGCGCCGGAGATGGATGTACATCCCGCGCCGATACCGCTCCGGCCCCGTGGTTTCCGGCCAGCTGCGGTTGCGGCCGAAGGCCATGACGAACGCGGGCAGCGGGGGGTGGATGCTCGGGCCGCCGACGCGGGGGTTGAGCAGGCCGCTGCCGGCCAGGAAGACATCGCGCACCGTTTCCGCCTCGAGGCGGTGGCGGCTCTGGCGCGCGAGGAGAACATTCAACGGATCCCGCTCGACGAGTTCGGCGCGCCCGGCGGACGACTGCCGGTACGTGGCCGAAGTGACGATCAGCCGGATGAGTTGCTTGCGGCTCCAGCCGAGCCGGACGAATTCGGTGGCGAGAAAATCGAGCAGCTCGGGATGCGAGGGGCGTTCGCCGAGCGCGCCGAAGTTGTCGACGGTGGCGACGAGCCCGCGCCCAAAGAGGTGCTTCCACACATGGTTCACGGTGACGCGGGCGGGCAGCGGATTGGCCGGATCGACGAGCCAGCGGGCAAGGTCGAGGCGGTCGGGCTTGGCGCCTCGCGCGTGGAGCGGCGGCAGGACGGCGGGTGTGCCCGGCTCCACTTCCTCGCCGGTCTGTTGGTAGTCGCCGCGGAGGTGGATGCGCGTTTTACGTTCATGGGTGACGAGAATGGGCGCCGCGGTCTGGGGGAACTCGGGTGCTTTCGCCAAGTGCGCGGCCAGCGGCGCGAACAACTCTTGGCCGCGGGCGTCAGCGAAGCGGGCGACGTGGTGGGCGAGCTCACGCGTGGCGACGGCGGTGCGTTGTGCGGCCGGCGTGTCGAGGATCGCGAGGATCGCATCGGGCAGCGGGTCCGCCGCGAGCGGCAGGCCCGCGGTCGTGACGGCGAGCCGGAAGCGGCCGAGCACACCGGTGATCCGGTGCTCGAGGTCGAAGTAGAGCGTCGAGCCCGCGGGAAAATCCTGGGGGGCCTTCAGCTCGAAGACCAACACGTGCGTCTTCTCGGTCTGCGGCGCGATGCTCCAGCCCGTCGTGCTATCGCCGTCGAGCACGTGCTCGGCCGGTCCGCTCTTGGCGGCAAAGTCGGCGCGTACGGCGGCGAATTCCAGTTTACGCTGTTCGCCGCCGGCGGTCTTCAGCATTGCGGAAAATTCCGCCAACGCGAAATCGCCGCCCTTGCTGCGCCCGGCCTTTTCGCCGAGATCGGCCAGCGCCTCGAGGCGGAAGCCGGTCACGCCGCGGAGATTCACCGGGGCCTGCACGACGTAGCGCGACTTCACGGGATCCTTGGCCCCGGTCGTGACCGAGTGGTCGGCGTTCGGGAGCAGCGTGCGCTCCTCGTCCTCGGTGAGGTGCGTGATCTCGGTGGGCGCGAGGACGTGCCAGCGCGCGGCGGGAAGCTGCAGTTGCGTCTCCCACGCCGGCACGCGGGTGTCCACCAGCGTGGCGACGTAGTCGGCGATCGGAGACGCGAGGCGTTGGCGTTCTTTTTCCCAGGTCTCCTGTTTGCGGTGGTACGCGGCGAGCTCGTCGGGCCGCGGCGCGGGTACGTCGCGTTCGGCCGTGCGGTTGAAGAACGCATAGAGCTGGTAAAACTCGCGGTGTGAAACGGGATCGTACTTGTGCGCGTGGCACTCGGCGCAGCCGACGGTGAGTCCGAGCCAGACGGCGCCCGTCGTCGCGGTGCGGTCGACGGCGGCCTTCGTCCGGTCGAGTTCGAGATCGGCGCCGGCTTCGTCGTTTTTCAGGGCGTTGCGGTGAAACCCGGTGGCGATCTTCTGCTCCAGCGTGGCCGCGGGCAGCAGGTCGCCGGCCAGTTGCTCGATCGTGAATTGGTCGAACGGCTGGTCGCGGTTGACGGCGTTGATGACCCAGTCGCGGTAAAGGTACGCGTACGGCCGCAGCGTATCGTTGAGGTAGCCGGCGCTGTCGGCATAGCGCGCGAGGTCGAGCCAGTGCCGGCCCCAGCGTTCGCCGAAGTGCGGTGAGGCGAGGAGCGTGTCGACGAGCCGCTCATAGGCGTCGGGGCGTGGGTCGGCGACGAACGCCGCCACGTCCTGCGGAGCCGGCGGCAACCCGAGCAGATCGAGGCTGAGCCGGCGGTGCAGCGTGCGCCGGTCGGTCTCCGGTGAGGGTGCGAGCCCTTCGCGTTCGAGGCGCGCACGCACGAAGGCATCGACGGGATTTTTGCCGGCGGCCGGCGTGCGGACCGCGGGTGGGGCGACGCGTGGCGGTGGCACGTAGGCCCAGTGCCGGCCCCACGGTGCGCCCTCCTCGACCCAGCGTTTGAGCAACGCGATTTGCCGAGGGTGGAGCTTTTCCTTGGCATCGGGCGGCGGCATCTGTTCGTCGTCGTAGGTCGACGTGACGCGCAGGATTAATTCGCTCGTGTCGCTCCGGCCGGGGACGACGGCGGTCGCGTCACTCTTGCCGGCGCCGAACAGACCCTCGCGCGTGTCGAGCCGCAGCTTCGCTTTCCGTTGGCCGTCGTCGGGTCCGTGGCAGTGAAAGCAGTTGTTGGACAGGATCGGCAAGATGTCGCGGCCGAAGTCCACGGCGTTCGGGTCGGCGGCTCGACAGATCGTGATCAGAGTCCCGAGCAAGCAAACCACGCGGACGGAGATCGCGCGGCGGGCCGGCGCGGCCGCGGGAGGTTGGGGATGCCGCTGACGGGTCATGGGTGTGGGGGCGATGGCCCGGCGCTAAAACGTGCCCTTCACCCCCGCGGTGAAGACGCGGCCGAACTTGCCGTGGTAGAATTCGCGAGCGTAGCCCGGGGTTTGGGAGCCATAGGCAAATTCATTTTGGACCCCGTTCGTCGCGTTCCGCAAATTGAAATAGAGGGAGGTGCGTTTACCGATGAGGTAGTCGAGGCTCACGTCGAGCTGAGTGCGGGGCTGGGGATGGCGGAATGCGTCCGGCCCCAGGTCGGGAAACGAAACTGCTTTCTGCTCGCCGCGGTAGTTCCACTTGGTGATGAGGGTCGCCCGGTTCCTTGCGAGGGTGAAGCCCCAGTTCACCGACGCGGGCAGGAACCCCGTGAAATCGGCGAGGTCGTTGCCCTCGAGCCGCAGTTTCGTGGCGTTGGCAAAAACGATCACGTGTCGGCCCCAGGCGCCGAAGGGGACGAGGGAGTGGCGGACGTTTAACTCCGCACCGCGTACCCGCGCCGAGCCGGAATTGAACTGGGTGGTCACGCGCCAGCCGAGGTAGCGCGGATCGAGGCCGAGCAGCTCCAGGTCGGCCGCCGTGGCGTCCTTGACGTACGTGCCGAAAAAATTCCGGACTTCCTTCAGGAAGACCCCGGCGCTGACCACGCCGCCGTGAGCGGTGTAATATTCCGTCGACAGGTCGTAGTTGTCGGCTGACCAGGGCTTCAGGCCGACGTTGCTGAACGTGATCCGACCGAGCGTGTGCTCGGGATCCTGATTCAGATCATCGTCCTGGGTGACGGTGGTATTGGGGATGATATTGCTGAAATTGGGGCGCCCGTAGGTCTTGGCGTACGCCGCACGTACGAGCAGACGGTCGGTGGCGTTGAAATTAAGGTGCAGGCTCGGATAATAGCCGTGGTACGCGCGCTCCGCCCGCGCCGCTCGCTCCTTGTAGATCAGCGCGACCTCCTCGACCGAGCCGGCCAGCCCCGCCTCGGGTTTGCGCATCCGGGCCCCGGCGGCAGTGCGGGCGAAGGCGCCCGTGGTGGTGCGGATAAAGACCGCGTTCGGATCCTGCAGCGGACCCTCGCCGCGGTCGGTGGTCGTCTCGAAACGCACGCCGGTCACGACGCGGAGCCGGTTGGCGAGGAGCCGAGCCTCAACCTGCATGAAACCAGCGGATACCATTTCCTCGATGTATTTCGAGTTGAGGATATTGTTACTCGCGGTTGTCCGCTGTTGCGCCACCGTTTGCGTGAGCAGGGCCGGATTTGCCTGCAAGGCCGACCAGACTCGGCTCGGCGACACCCACGGGACGTACGGTTTATCCGGATATGAGTCCAGTTTTCGGGCACCGTAGAAAATGTCGTTGAGGTAGGGTGCGGCCGAGAGGGAGCCGTTGATGCCGTTGTAATTATAGGTGCGGCCGTTCACGCGGCGGTCGTCGTTGGTCTGGACCCGGCTCATCCCGCCCGCCTGCACGGCGACCGGAAAGGGAAACCAGCGCAGTTCCCGGCGCACGTCGAGGTCGACGTTGCGGATCGTCGAACGGATGTCGGTCTTGGGTTGGTTCGTCGCCGCCGTGAGCGTGTAGTTGTTGAGGTCGAACACATCCACCGGCTGGTTCGCGTTGTCGAACACCTGAAAATCGCCCACGCGACCGCGGCTGATTCCCGTATATGAAACGCGCACCGGCATGCGCAGGCCGACGCTGAGCGCGTTGAAATACCCTTCATCCGTGTCGCGGCGCGTGGCCTTTGAGTTCGAGGCACTGAATGCGGTCTGGATCCGCCACGTGCCGTCGTCGAGGCGGTAGCGCACGTTGGCCGACTGTGAGAGTCCGCCGCTCCGGAGGAAACTGAAGGCCATGGGTACGCTGCCGCGCCCGGTCGCGCCCGTGACGCGATCCGGGGTGTAAGAGAGGGCGGTGCCACCCGCGATGCTTGGCGTCCCCACGTTGCCGGCGGTCGGATTGAACTGGGAGTTGGGGTTCTGCTGGTCGTACAGCGTTATCACCGCCCCGAAAGACAGAACACCGTGCGGGGACGGCCGCCAGTCAAGGCGGGTGGAGAGCGAAGTGCGCTCGTAGACGCGGTTCAACTCGACGTTGCGGTTGCGCCAGAGATACGGATTGGCCGGGGTCGCGCCGGTCCCCGTGCCGCTGGCGAGGTAGTCCGTGTACCACGTGTCGGTGTTGAACGACGACGTCGAGTGCAGTCCGGTGACCACGAGGCCCAGCTGTCGGCTGAGCGGAAGAGTATAATCGAAATTGAGGTCGGGGTAGACCTTGTAATTCCGTTTGTAGCCGGCGTCGGGGGTCTTTTTCAGCGAAAAGGTCTGCTCGTTTGAGGCCATTCCGGCGCGATACCTGAATTCCGCGGTGCTGCGTTCGAACGCGCTCTTGCTGACCAGGTTGATCGAACCCGACATCGTGTCGGCGGGTGTCGAGGGCAGCGGCACTTTCGTGACCTCGACCCGCGAGATGCTGTTTACCCCGATGCGGGAAGGCGTGAAATCGCGTTCGCCGCTGAGATTGGCGCCCGCCAGCTGTACCCCGTCATAAGAGACCACCGAAAGGTTGCTGGGAAAGCCTCGGATCAGCACGCCCTCGGTCTCGAGCGCGCCGTACGCCGCCGCTACGCCGGGCAAGAAGCGCAGGAAATCACCCATGCTCCCGCCGAGTGGATCGCCGAGCGTCTCGGTGGAGATCACATTCTTGATGTTCGGCGCGAAACGCTGCTCGTTGATCGCGATCGCCTCGATATCGGTCTCGCGCGACGAGGCGACTTTGTAGGATTTGAGCTTCACCACCCCCGCCTCGTCGCCGTAGCGCGCGGCGCTCGTTAGACCGACATCGCGCTCGGTCGTCTCCCCGGGCAAAACCGCCAACGCTACGGTCTGGGTGTCCAGCCCGGTGTAGAACACCTCGAGCGTTACGTTGCCGACGGCGATTTCAGTCATCCGGAACATCCCGGACTCGTCCGTGAACACGAGCTGGTTCGTGCCGGCGAGGGCGACCCGGGCGTTATGCAGGTAGGCGCCGGTGGCGGCGTTCTTCACCCGGCCCCCGATGGCGCCGGTGCCGGTTACCGTCCCTTCGGGTTGCGGGCCGCGCCGCTCATTCCCGCCCCCCGACGTTTCCATGCGCACACTGAGAGCCCCCGTCGTTTCGTCCCGCACCACCACCAGCGGTGTGCCGGCGGTCATACGCGTCAGCGCCTCATGGGGCGTGAACTCACCATGGACAGCACGCGTGTTGATGTTGCGGACAGTATCCGCGGGATAGGCCACTTTTTCCGCGGCCTGGTCGGTGAATTGATGCAACGCGCTTGCGGCGTCACCGGCATCGACGCGAAAAGTTCGAAGTTCGGGCGTGGCGGCGAGTAGCTCGGCGGACGCGAGCGCAAGGCATGACAAGTGCCGGGATGCGACGCGCAAAGCGCGCCCAAAGGCATGGGGTATGCCGAGGTTCATATGGGGTGGGGAAGTGGGGCTGATCCTGCAAATGCCGCACGGCTGCACGCATTTCCACTCAGGGGAAAAGCAATCCAGCTTGTGGTCAAACTTCCTCTCCGGCCCGTTGGCTAAGGGCTGCCGGTCGCCTCCCGCGCCCGGTGCAGAAAAGCATGCAGCTCCGCCGCGAGTTTGCCGCCGAAGCCTTCGACCTCGCTGATCTCCGCCGCCGAGGCGGCGCGCAGGCGGACGATGTCGCCGAAGTGCGCCAGTAACGCCGCGCGGCGCACCGGGCCCAGGCCGGGAAATTCATCGAGGATGCTCTCGCGGATCTTCTTCGAGCGGAGATCGGCGTTGTAGGTGTTGGCGAAGCGGTGCGCCTCGTCGCGCAGGCGCTGCAGTAGATTCAAACCCGGGTGATTGAGCGGCAGGTTCAGCGGCGCGCGTGCGTCGGGGAAAATGATCGTCTCGTGTTGCTTCGCCAGACCGATGAGCGCCGGCGGCATGAGATCGAGCGCGATGAAGGACTTCAGCGCCGCGCCGATCTGGCCGCGGCCACCGTCGATCACGATCAGGTCGGGCAAGGGCTTCTTTTCCTCGGCGAGCCGGCGGTAGCGGCGGCCCACGACTTCCTCCATCGCGCGGAAGTCGTCGTTGCCGATGAAGCTCTTAATCTGGAAGCGCCGGTAGTTGTCCTTGTCGGGCCGTCCGTCGGCGAAGTGGACCATGGAGGCCACGACGAACGTGCCCGAGATGTGCGAGATGTCGAAGCACTCCATCGTGCGCGGCGGGCCGGACAGGTGCAGCGCGAGCTGGAGCGACTCGAGCGCCTCGGCGTCACCCGCCGGCCGCGTGGGATCGAGCCGTTCGAAGTGCCGCGTCTTCCGCAGCGTCTCCTCGAGCGCGAAGACGACGTCGCGCAATTCCGCCGCTTTCTCGAACTCGCGCCGGCCGGCGGCCGCGGTCATCTCGGCCCGCAGCGTCTCGAGCCATTCCCGCGACTTGCCCTCGAGGAACGTGCAGGCCTCGTCGACGCGGCGGCGGTAGGTTTCGGCTGTGACGACGTTCTCCGTGCCGTAGAGTTCTTCGCGCACGTCGTCGTAGAGTTGCCACGTGCCGTCGGGGAGCCGCTGGGGAATGGTGTCGGCGAGCAGAATCCCATGCTGCCGTCGCATCTGGGCGAGCGTCTTGCGCAGGAGACCGCTGTGCGCAAACGGCCCGAAGTAGCGCGAGTTGTCCTCCTTCTTCAGCCGCGTCAGCCGGAAGCGCGGCAGTTCCTCGCCGAGATCGATCCGCACCAGCAGGAAGCGCTTGTCGTCGGTAAAGTCGGTGTTGTACCGCGGCCGCCACTGCTTGATGAGCTTGCCCTCGAGCAGCAAAGCTTCGGGTTCCGACTTCACTTCGATGATATCAAAGTCGGTGATGAGCTCGATGAGCGCGCGGATCTTCGGCTGGCTGACGGTGCGGGCGCGGCCCCGCTGGAAATAAGACGACACCCGTTTTTTCAGGCTGCGCGCCTTGCCGACGTAGATGATCCGGCCGAGCCGGTCCTTCATCAGGTACACGCCCGGCGTTTCCGGGAGGTGCCGGACCTTTTCCTTCAGGTTGACCGTCTGCGGCTCGCTCATCGCGGTCGGGGTGGGCGCGGATCGCGTTCCGATATCATCACTGGCATTTTCGCAGAATCCGCCTAATTTCCGCCCTCGCAAGTATGGTTTCCAACGTTCAACCCGGCGCCGCCGGCCCGCCCCGCCTGGTCTCTCAGATTCGCTACGAACTGCTCACGTTGGGCGACGAGCTCCTGCTCGGCCTCACCGCGAACGGCCACCTGACCTTCATCGGCGCCCAACTGGGCCGCCACGGCGCCCTCCTGCGGCGCAACGTTACCATCACCGACGAAGCCGATGCCATTGCCGCGCAGTTCCGCGAGAGCTGGGCGCGCGCCGACATCGTGATCACCACCGGCGGTCTCGGACCGACCTGCGACGACCGCACCCGCGACGTCGTGGCCGAGGTGCTCGGGCAGAAGCTGGTGTTCAACGCGGCGATCAAGACCGCGATCGAGGAACGTTTCGCCCGGCACGGTCGCGTGATGACGGAAAACAACCTCAAGCAGGCGTACGTTTTCGAGCGCGGCGAGGTCCTGAACAACGCCAACGGCACCGCGCCCGGCCTCTGGGTCGAGCAGGACGGCAAGGTGCTGATCATGCTGCCCGGCCCGCCGAACGAGCTGCACCCGATGTTCATCGAGCAGGTCGTGCCGCGGCTGGCGGCGCGCAAACTCCTCCTCGATCGCGAGGCCTACGTGCAGATGCGCACCGCCGGCGTCGGCGAGTCGGCGCTCGAAACGCGCCTGCAACCCATCTTCGACCGCGCCGGTCCCGGCTTGAGCGTCGCGTACTGTGCGCATCAGGGCTCGGTGGATTGCCGGGTGAGTTCGCCGACCGGCGCCTTGTCTGCGCCGGAGCTCGAGGCCATCGCCGCCGAATGTGCGCGGCTGCTCGGGGATGACTTTGTCGGCTACGGCCACCACTCGCTGGCGCGCGTCTGCGCCGACCTCCTGCGGGCCCAGGAAAAACGCCTCGCCGTGGTCGAGACGGCGACCGGCGGCCTGCTCGCGCATGCGTTCACCGAGGTGTGCGGAGCCTGCAAATTTTTCGCCGGCGGCGTGGTCTGCTGTTCCAACGACGCCAAGATGCAGCTGCTCGACGTACCCGAGTGCCTGCTCCTGCAGCACGGCGCCGTGAGCGACGAGGCGGCGGTCGCGATGGCAACCGGCGCGGCGGAGACGCTCGGGGCCGACTACGCGCTCGCGGTCACCGGTTTTGCCGGAGCCGCCGAGCAAGGCGTGAGCGGCAATCCCGTCGGCACGATTTTCATCGGTTTGTTTTCCCCCGCGGGTGTTTGGTCGAAGAAACTCAGTTATCCCGGCCCGCGTTCGACGATCAAGGTCCGAGCCGTCAACGCGGCGCTCGACTGGCTGCGCCGCGAATTACTGCGGGCGCACCGCGGCGAAACCACGCCCGCGCGCCGGACCGAGACGATGCGCTGAAGCGCGCCGAGGGTGCGCGGTTGAAGGTTGAAAGCGGCCAATCGGTAGGACCGCTCCGCAGACGAGCGTGTCCTCTTTCAGCCTGCGCCGCCGGCCTGCTTGGTGGCCCGGCTCTCAACGTTCAACCTTCAACGTGTGACTCAAACTCAGCTCCCCAGCAGCGTCGTCAGCGCCTGAATGTACTTCTCCCGCGTGCGGGCGATGACCTCGGCCGGCAGGTGCGGGGCGGGCGGCTGCTGGTTCCACTTGATGGCCAGCAGGTGGTCGCGCACGAATTGCTTGTCGTAGCTCGGCGGCGACTGGTTCGGCGCGTAGCTCTCGGCGGGCCAGTAACGCGATGAGTCGGGGGTGAGCAGTTCGTCGATCAGCCAGAGGTTGCCGGCGGCGTCGGTGCCGAACTCGAACTTGGTGTCGGCGAGGATCACGCCCGCCTGCTTGGCGCGGTCGTGGCCGAAGCGGTAGAGGGCGAGGCTGGTTTCCTTGAGCTGGCGGTAGAGCGCGTCGCCGACGGTCGCGGCGCCCTGGGCGTCGTTGATCGGCTCGTCGTGCTGGCCCTTCGGGGCCTTGGTCGTGGGCGTGAAGATTGGTTCGGGCAGCTTGTCCGCCTGGCGCAGGCCGGGCGGGAGCTTGAGGCCGCAGACGTCTCCGGTCTTCTGGTACGAGCTCCAGCCGCTGCCGACGAGGTAGCCGCGGACGACGCACTCGATCGGCACGGTCTTGAGTTTCCGCACGATCATGCTGCGCAGCTGGAGGTCGCGGTCGGTGATCCCGCGGCGGCGGAATTCACCGGCTTGGTCGGGCAGGAGGTGGTTTTGGATGATGCCGGTGGTCTGGGCGAACCACCAGTTGCTGATCTGGGTGAGGACGGCGCCCTTGCCTGGGATGCCGTCGGGCAGAATGACGTCGAAGGCCGAGAGCCGGTCGCTGGCGGTGAGCAGGAGGGCGTCGCCCAGGTCGAAGATTTCGCGGACCTTACCCGAGGCGATGCGCGGGAACGGCACGTTTTCGATCGAGGTGGCGGCGGTTTGCGGCAGGGCGGCGGCGATTTCGAGGTGCGTCATCGTGGGGGTGTTTTTGGACAGGGCTGGCGGGCGGGTCGCGAGCAAATTTTCGCGGGGACCGCGGGTTGCGGGCGCGGCGAAATTTGACCTTGCGCAAGACTCCTTGCGGCCTATCTTCCCGAATTCTGCGGTGAGTCCCCATCGTCTAGCCTGGTTAGGACGCCACCCTTTCACGGTGAGAACCGGGGTTCGAATCCCCGTGGGGACGCCAAGGATTACCTCTGAGGCAGCGAGCAGACCACAGATTTGCCAGTTGACGTGGCAAATCTCACATGGCCCAGGCTGCTCCGTTCAGCGTTTCAGAGTTCACGAATCCCTCCGGGGAGGTCGTTTTTCGCGTCACCGGCTGGCTCGATGGTAGGCGCATTCGTAAAAACTTCCCGACCAAGGTCGAAGCGGAGGCCGAGCGGCAGGTGTTGGAGATCCAGCGCTTGCAGTCCGATTCGGGCGTCCGCACGGCCGCGACCCGGCTTTCCGATGCTCAACTCCATGAGGCCGAGGCGGCATTCCGCCGTATCTCCGGCAAGACCCGCTCGCTCTCGTTCTATCTCGATTTTGCCTTGGCGACCTATCGCGAACCGGAGAACCAGAAGTCCCTGTCCGAGGCCGTGGCCGACTACAAGCGGGCCAAGGCCCACGAGCAGGAGCAGGGGCAGATTTCGGTGCCTCAGCTCGACCGGATCGGTTGGGACTTAAAGCGCCTCGACGAGCACTTTCCCAAGCGGGCCGTCGCTGAGCTTACTTTGCCGGCCATCGTGGCGTTTCTGGAGAGGGGCCGGCCCTCCATGAAGACGTACAACAACCGGCGCGGCATCGTTTCGACGTTCTTCAAACACGCGTTCCATCGGGGATGGATCGCGGACAATCCCATCCCCAAAGTCCCGCACTATCGAATCCGCCGAAAGCGCGGCGTGGCGGTGACTCTCTCCGCGAAGCAAGCCGGCGAACTCATGGAGCATTTTGAAAAGGTCGAAGGCGGCCGATGGATTCCGTACTTTGCCCTTTGTCTCTTTGCCGGCATCCGACCGGGGGTGCCGCACGGCGAAATCACCAAGGTTCGTCCCGGGGACGTGAATCTCGAAAGCGGGATCATTTCGATCTCCTCTGATGCATCCAAGGTCCGAGAACCGCGTCGGATTGCCATCCAGCCCAATCTTGCCGCTTGGTTGCGGGCGTACCCCCTGAGCAAGTTCCCGATCATCGTCGGCAATTTCAAGAAGCGCCGGGAGAAATTTCGCGATCAGTTCAGTCTCTCTCATGACGTTCTTCGGCACACCTTCATTTCCATGTTCGTGGCGAAGTTCCGCTCGATCGGTGAAGCTGCCATCCAGGCTGGAAATTCCGAGAGCATCAACCGAAGGCACTATCTCGACCTAAAGGACAGGAACGAGGCCGAGGTCTTTTTTGGCATCATGCCGCGCCTCGCGGCTGCGGCCGATTCCGGAAAGGGCACCGAGCAACAGGCAAGAGCGCCCAAAGCCGCTTAAGGTCTGATGCATTCTGCGTGCAGCGGTTGACCGGCAGCTAGGGACATGGAAACGCCTTCTCGCCTACATCCCACGAGCGGCCAGCTCACCGATATTATTGGCCTGCGACTCAGCGGAATTTTTCCGCAGGGCAAGGAGCCTTCAATCCGCACGCTGCGCGATTGGACAAAACTTCGCCGTATTCCGCATCACCGGGTCGGACACTTCGTCTACTACGACCCGATTGAGGTTTCGGCACATATCCGCACCAAGTTGAGGGTACCGGCGCGGAGTTAGGAATCGTGATTCGGCCGTCTGCCCGTTCGGAGTATCAGGAAAAGCGACACGGGCGTGTCGCTTTTCCATTTCGTGCCGCCGGAGGCATGGGGGCTGGTTGATTAGTACGGAATGCCGTCGGCTGAATGGGTCTTCGGGTCAGCCAGGACCCGCACTTCCAGTTTGGAGATGAACGCGGCGCGCGACCCCAAGGCAGCCCGGTGGGACTCCGGCAGGTTTCTCATGCAGACGACTTCGTGTTCTTGGATTTCGTCCGTGACTGTCCTCAAGTTTTCTCCGACCACGACGACGTGGTGATTGGGGAAGAGTAGGTCTATTCTTTCTGCATCCCCTTCGGGGCAAATGCTGAACGCCTCTAGCCGGGACCACGGCAGTACCCAATGCTTGGCGTTCCAAGGAGCAAACAAGACCATGAATGCTTGGCGGTGCACCATGTCGACGCAGCGAATCGGAGAACCTCTGAATTTGTCGTACTCGGTCCTGAATTTTGTCATATGCTCCGGGATTGGCGATTGGACTGCATCTGGATAATTCGAACGCTGGATTCACTTTGTCGGAGTTGCTCTGCGTTTGCCTGCGAGAGCCGAATCCACTCGGAATGCCGCACGTCAACCGACTCTGCCCGCCCGAGTTTCAGGTCCATCGCTAGTTCGCGCTCACCTGACTGCTGGACCTGGAGTCGCAGCGCCTCCTTGTCCGCAGTGAAGATGAGTACCCGCTTTCGTCCGCGGGAGATCGTGACATACCACTGATGCGCATCGGTCGCCGCTCGGTTGCCGGCATCCGCAAGCATCACGGTGTCGACGGTTTTCCCCTGGGACCCGTAGGACGTGACGGCATACCCCCGGACGAGTAGCCGCTGGTTGGGGGAGAGGGTTCTCTCCACGCGGCCGGGAGCTTCAACCACCAGCGAGCCGTCGGTTCCGATTTGGCGGACGGTTACCAACTCGCCGTTATTCAGCCGGGTACCTTCCTGGGATTTGCCGTTGAATTTGAGTTGGATTTGATCGCCCTCGGCAATCGGCATCGGCCTTGCGGAAACGACGGCGATTCGATCCATGTAGCGATAACTTACCGTGGTTCGCGCGCCGTTCTTTTCGATGAGAACGCCGCGCTCGTTGGTGCCGATGATCGGGTAGGCCTCTCCCTTGGCAAAACGGCCGTAGGCGCGGACAAACCACGCGAAGTGTCCCTCTTGATAGAATCGTCCGTCCCGCTTTTGCGCCTCATCCAGATCGACCGGCTGGTAGGTCGTCAGGGTAGTGGACCGGCCGAGTTTTCCGCTGTCCTGCAATTTGGCGCGGATCACTTCGTTTACGCTCTGCACCTCATCCCGGGTTTGCGCGATGACCAAGGCGAGCTCCTGATGTTCAAGGGCAGTGAGAAATTCTGCCGCCAACGCTTCGCGCCGTGAAGCCTTATCGACCTCCCGTACCCAACCGAGTCGATCGAGGGTTTGAAACGAGGCAGCAACCTCACCGTTGGCGGCAGCCCTTACCGCCTTTCGGTAGGCGCGGATCTCCGTTCGCTGCTGCGCGGTCTTGCCGAGCTTGGGATCTTGCCGGCGGATGGTCCGAATTTCCGCCGGCTTGAGTCCGGCGTGCTTTTCGATGGCGCGTAATGCGTCCGAAGCAGCGACGGCGCCATGCTGGCGGGTGTCACCTGACAAAATGATCCGGGCGTTTTTTGCCCGGACACAACGGACTAACTCGCTCAGCTGTTTTGCCCCGACCTGTCCCGCTTCATCAACGATGATGACCGCGTTCCTTTCGAGCTGCTTCAGTTGCAGGAATCGGCTGAGGGTATCGGCCGTCAATCCCGAGGCCTCCAGGTCCTGCACTTGCTGGCGTTGCGGCGCTAGTACCACCACGGATCGCCCCGTGCTTTTCAGGGCGTGATCAATTTCCTTGAGGGCAAAACTCTTCCCGGTCCCGGCACCGCCCCGAAAGAGTGTGATGAAATCCCGGCTCCGCAGGATTCTCTCCACCGCCACGGCTTGTTCATGAGAAAGTTCAGGCGCGGCCTGGTAGTCGGTTTGAAACGCCGCGTGCTGATTGCGACCATCGTGTGCGGCGACCACGACTTCGAGCTCCCGGCTCATAACTTCCCGTGTGGTGAGTTTGTCCGTGTTCTTTTCCCGGAGAAAGCCGCGTTGCTCCACTGCCGTTCGCAGCGCTTCCAGATCGAAGTCCAGGCCTCGACCACGCTCCAAGGCTGCGGCCATGAGTTCGTGATCACGCACCACCGACCGGCGTTCGAACAGGTGCTCTTCGGCCCAGGCTAGGATCTCCGTGATGGCTGCTTTTTCGCCGGTTCGTGGTTGGACCGATTGCAATGAGCGGAGTGCGGCCATTTCCCCTGGTTGCATCTGCCCGCTCCACTCCGAACGCAGTTGGGCGGCCGTGGAATTCTTGATTTTTCGGCGACGATTGCCGTGCGCCACTCGCTCCCGCAGGTCATTAATGTTGCCGATGACTTCGCCCCGTTGAAGGCGCTCGGTTGTTTCTTCGTCGATCTGCCGATGCCGTTTTGAGAAGCGTTCGATCAGACTCCGGGGCACCCCGAGAATCTCAAAGCCGTGGGCGTGATGATGGATCTCATAGCCCAGCGCCTTCAGTCCCTTGGCCAATTCATGCCGGTAAAGGGCCGTTGCGAACCGGTGGGCGCGGTACATTCCCGCCGGATGCAGCGCTTTCCACCGGTTCTCGGTTGGATCAAAAGTGGCGTTCATCACCACGCAGTGGGTGTGTAGATGAGGGTCAAGCTCCCGGCTGGTCTCATGCCGAAAGCACGCGGCCACCAGATTGCCCGTTACTCTTTCAGTGTTCTGCTTCGATTTGCGGACGCGTGTTTCTGCGCGTTTTTCCAGTTCCCGCAGAGCCAATCGGACTGCCTGTTGGTGGAGCTCTATGATCCGTTCGTCCTGGTAAAGCGCGACCAGCGAAACGCTCTTGGGCGGGGCAATGGTGAAGTCAAAAAAGATACGACGATTGGCCTTGGTTTCACCGCCTTCCAGCCGGACCGAGTTCATCCGCTGACCCAATCGGAGTCCGGTTTCCGGATGCTTTCCTTCGCATAACGCCAGGAACTCCTTCTCCTGAACTTCACCCGCCAAGCCCAGGCGCTCAGCGCCAAGTCCCAGCCACTCCCCGGCGATTTGTTGTCCTTCCGAATAGTAGTCACCGGCTCCAAGGTGCTCCCGGAAGTACTGCTGTGCGTTCTTTAGGTTAAACTGGATTTTTGTCTGAATCATCGTCGAAGGGCGAACTCGACGGTGGTGAGTTACGAAACCCCGAATGATTTGTTTTGGTTGAGACACCCTACCCCTTGCGGCGGGCCGCAACGGAAGCACGGGTGCAAGTGTCACGTGCCGTCGGTCAATGGACGGTCCACGTCAACCCGCTCCGGCACGGGACGAATCACCCGGAGCATGTGTCTCCTGGAGGGAGCGGGTGGTGGATAGTCACGAAGGCGCGCCGCGCTCCGCTGTTCCGGCGCGCCCTCGTGCGTTGGTCGATGGGTGCAGGCCCGGAGACTCGGGCGCGCTCGGCGCTTCGCGTCACCTGTGGTTCCGCTGCGCTTCTCGCGTCCCGAGACTCCAGGCCCGCGCATCGGACGCCGCCGGCGGGCATCGCACTTCGCGGCGATCCGAACGGTCTATTCAAACAGTAACCGCAACCGCTCATACAGCGGCCTTAGGTCCTGCTGGTAGGCTGTCTGTAAATCCGAAGGTAGCAGGTTCGGTCGTACCTTAAGAAACCCGAGCAAACGGTTCGCCAGGACCGCATGACGGGGCAGGGCGCGCCTTAGGAGTGTGTGGCCAGCGGACTTGGGTTCGGTGGCGATGCCCAGCCTGAAGTAGACCTGCCGCAGGCTCATCCCGCGGAGAAACGAAACGTCTGCGACGCTCCGTGCCAGTAGCATGTAACGCTGGGCCGTGCGTGGAGAGCCGGAGAAGTGTTGTTCTAGCCAAAGGTGCCACGCGCCCGGTCCCATGGATCGACGGATGATTCGTTTTTGATTCTCCAGGAGCTGCCCGGCCTTCCACGCCGCCTCCATGGCGGCGTGCAGCGCATCACGCGAGGCGGCACAGCACCGCACCGCTTCGCCGTGCAGCCGGTTGATCTCTTGCGCTGTGGAATTCCCGTCCTCCGCGGTCGGAAGCCCGGCGCTCATGATTCCCAGCCGGTGGTTTCCTTGAAAGAGCCCGCCAGCTTGTGCACCGCCTGCCTGGAGCATCCCGCGAGGGTTCCGATTTGCTCCAGTGTGATGCCGTCGATCAGGTCGGGCCGGATGCAGTAGAGCGCGACGCTCGCGCGCAGGCCGCGTTCTTCCAAGGTACGCCCGTCCGCCATCCAGATTAACAGACGCCGGATGACTTCCGTGGCCAGTGCCCGCGCTTCGTGGCGTGGATCGATCGGTTCGGCGAAGAAGGCCGTCGCCTTCGAATTCATCGGACAATTCCCCTGATTATCGAGGGTGCTCTCGGGGTGTAGTCCTATGGTAGATTGAGCGAGGCCATGAATCTTGGGTTCCGGTTTCATCTCCGCCACTCACGAGCTCCGACCAGTTTCGTTCAATAGCTCGGTCCTACCGAAGATGCGGTATTGAAGTTTCGTACATTAGAATTTGGCGATGAACCCTGGTCTGCAGGAATAGAGTGGCCTGGGGAATCTGCGTGGGTGGCTCCGTGCTGGAGCTTCAATGATCACGATAACCTAGGTTATCGTGCGTTTGGAGAGGGAGGGGGCGAGACTGCTGCAATCCTACCCAAACGAGAAACGTTCATCGGCAAAATGCGGTGTCAGCAAATTGCCCCGTACAGTTCCGAGAGGTCCGTTGTGATGACTTCAACGTTCACTGCCGGTGCTAGACACAGCAATAGGCCAACCGCACGTTAACAGGTTCCCCCGCCCGCTTGACCTTCAGAACTGCTCAACGGTGGAGTGCAGCCCGGGTCCGAGTGGCGCGATGAGTTCGATTACCTCCAGGAAGCCGCGATCCGACCAGAGTGCGTTCAGGTCGCGGGGACTGGAGATGCGGATGAAGAACTGCTCTCCACGCTGGTTAAGCCCGCGGCGAAAAAGATCCGTGAGCAGGGAAAAATTACTGGGGGAGCCGTCGGGGTTGTAGACGATCGCCTTCCCGTCAAAGATGTGCCAGTAGATCACACTCTGGTGCACGTTGGGTGCTTCGAACTCGCGGTATTGGGCCGGGGCCAGCTGCTGTCGGTCGAATTCCCTTTGATAGCGGTAGTTGGCCGCGGTGCGCTTCAGACCGGTCGCCGTCCAGCACTTGTCCGGAATGTGAAACGCGATGTCCCGGGCGGGCATTTTCCCGGGCTGCCAATAGGCAATGTAGACGGAAAATTCCTCGTCCCGCTTCCGGTAAACCCGGAGCACCGCGTCATCGAAATTGAGGATCGACTTCACGGTTCCCGCGAGGGCTTCGGTTTCCGCCAAGGGTTTGTCCACGCCATGCCATCCGGCCATATCCTGGGGGAGGTAGTCCGCGAGGCTCAGGTTGGGTTTGAGCACCGCCGGTCGTGAGCGCGGCAGGATTTGCGGCAGTACTCCGGCGGAGAGGCTGAGAATCAGGCCTATGACCAGCCACTTCTCCCGCCGGTGGCGCGCGGTGGCCGCCGCGGTCGGGGTGACAACGTCAAAGGGCAATGTCTTTGGCCCAGTCATGATTCTCCCGGTACCACTGCACGGTACGGGCCATGCCTTCCCGCAACTCGACCTGGGGCTGCCAGTCGAGCAAGCGGTGCGCCTTCGAGATGTCCGCCTGGGTTTCCGTCATGTCGGTTTTGTGTGCGTCCAGAAAATCAATCTTCGCCTTCTTTCCGAGCAATTCTTCCATGACGGAAATCATCTCGATCAGGGAGGAGGGTTTGCGGCCGCCGCCGACGTTGATGATTTCATAGCCGAGGCGTTTGCGCGCAGCGACCGTGGCCCGCGCAATGTCGTCAACGTAGGTGAAGTCGCGGCTTTGGGTGCCGTCGCCGAACAGTTGGATGGGTTTACCCTCGTCGATCCACTTGATGAAGCGGAACGGGCTCATGTCCGGGCGCCCGGCGGGGCCGTAAACCGTGAAGTAACGCAGGATCGAGACGTCGATGCCGAAGAGGTGATGGTACGTGTAGGCCAGAACCTCGGCGGCCTTTTTCGAGGCGGCGTACGAGGAGATCGGCGTGTTCACCGGCAGGCTCTCCACAAACGGCGTCGGCTGGCCCGCGTACAAGGAGGACGTGGATGAAATCACGATTTTCCGTGTCTCCGATTGGCGCATGGCCTCGAGGACATTGAGCGTGCCGACCCCGTTGGTGGTGAAATACTGCTGGGGATTCTCCACGCTGTACCGCACGCCGCACCGGCCTGCGAGATGCAGGACCGCGTCGAAACGGTTGGCTTCAAGCAGGCGCTTGATGGCGGCGGTGTCCTCGACGTCGATTTGTTGAAATAAGAACCGTTCGTGCGCAGCCAGTGATTTCAACCGGGCCTGCTTGAGCCGGACGTCGTAGGAGTCGTTGAGGCTGTCGAT
>CAIJFT010000391.1 GCA_903820035.1 uncultured Opitutia bacterium | reverse complement strand
CTCGGCAAGCTCAAGGCCGCCGACGCCGCCCCCGCACTCCTCGCCGCGCTCAAGGCGAACAACAACACCGACGCCTACCTGCGCCACGCGCTCGTCATGGGTCTCACCGGCGGCAACAACACCTCCGCCCTGCTCGCCGCGATCCGCGACCGCTCGCCCGCCGTGCGCCTCGGCACGCTCCTCACCCTGCGCCGCCTGCAGCGCCCCGAGGTCGCGCAGTTCCTGAAGGACTCCGACGCCTACATCGTGCGCGAGGCCGCAATCGCGATCAACGACGCGCCGATCACCGACGCCCAGCCCGCGCTCGCCGCCATGCTGAAGAAGGCCGGCAACGACGAACCCCTCGCGTTCCGCGCGATCAACGCCCACTTCCGCCTCGGGCAGGTTGAAAACGCCGCAGCTATCGCGGCCTATGCCGCGCGCAGCGACGCGCCCGCCAACGCGCGCGCGGAGGCCATCGCGCAACTCGCCAACTGGCCGAAGCCCCTCCAACGCGACCGGCTGGTCGGGATCTATCGCCCGCTGGCCGAAAAGACCCGCGACCGCGCCGTGGCGGTGCAGGCGCTGGAACGCGTCGTCCCCGCGCTGCTCGCCCCCGGCACCCCGTCCGTCGTCCAAGCCGCCACGCTCACCGCGCTACAGGATCTCGAGGTCGCCGGCGCCTCCACCACACTGCTGGCCATGGTCCGCGACGAGCAGCAGTCCGGCGCCACGCGCGCCGCGGCGCTCGTCACACTCGACAAGACCAAACACCCGGAGCTCGCCGAAATCGTCGCGCTCGCCGGGGCTTCGACCGACTCCACGTTGCGCCTCGCCGCCCTGCCGATCGCCGCGCGGATCTCGCCCGAAACGGCCGCCCCGGTCATCGCCAACCTCGTGACCAACGGCACCGACGAAGAAAAGAAAACCGCCTACCGCACCCTCGGTTTCTCGCGCCAGCCTGCGGCCGATCCCCTGCTCGCCGCGCAACTGCGCGACCTCGCCGCCGGCAAAGTTCCCGCGGCCGTGCAGCTCGAACTGGTTAATGCCGCGAGCCGCCGCAGCAGTCCGGAAATCAAGGAGCTCCTCGCCGCTCGGGACGCCGCCATCGCCGCGAGCCCGGATCCGCTCGAGCCCTTCAAAATCGCCCCTCGAAGGCGGCGACGCCAAGCGCGGTCAACGCATCTTTGAAACCCAACCGGTCATGGCCTGCATCCGCTGCCACCGGGCCGGTGGCGACGGCGGTGACGCCGGCCCGAACCTCGCCGAAATCGGCGCAAAGCAGACGCGCGCGTACCTCTTGGAATCGATCGTGAAGCCCAACGCCAAGATCGCCCCGGGCTTCGACACCATCGTCGTCACCCTCAAGCATGGCACGGTCGCCGCCGGCATCGTGGCCCGCGAGACCACCGACACGCTGGCGCTGCGCAATACCGACAACAAACTGGTCGAGATGGCCAAGGCCGACATCGCCAAACGCGAAAGCGCCCCGTCCGGCATGCCCGAGATTTATCAGACCCTTCTCACCAAGACGCAGCTCCGCGACGTGGTGGAGTTTTTGGCCAGCCTGAAAACCAAAGAGCAGCGCCTCGAGGGCAACAAGCCCCGCGCGCTGCGCGGCGTCGCCACCACGCCCGCGGCGAACGTCTCCCCGGCCAAGGCCAGCGAATAGCGGGATGGCCCGGGGATAGAACCGCCGTTGCGCATTGGATACGTCCAGGCGACGGCGGCTTGAACCACCGCGCGACCGGATGGCGGATCCCACCGGTTTGGAAGTAGGCCCGACCAGCGGGCCTACCCCAAGGCCGTCCAATGATCGGAGTCCGGTCCTATTTGGCCAACGACCGCACCAGCGCCTGCAAGTCCACTTCGGTGAAGGGTTCGTTGCGGTCGGCGGTCGCCGCGCGCGCCTCAGCCACAACCGCAGGGGTCACCGGATCGGCTTCATGGCCCCAGGCCCGCCGGATATACGTCAGCACCGCGGCAAGGGAGTCGTCGTCGAGCGCCGCTTTCCACGGCGGCATCACGAGGTTCTCGCGCACCTTGCCGTTGAGCACCACGCGCGCGAGCACCCGGGGATCGCCCAGGGCGACCGGCGACCGCACCAGCGGTGGCGCGAGGCCGGCCAGCCCCTGGCCGGTGACTTGGTGGCACGCCGCGCAAGTTTCGGCGAACTTGGCCTGACCCTGTTCAAAGCGTTTTTGGTCCCGCCTCGTCAGTGGCACCACCTTGGCCGCCGGGACCCCAGGCTTGCCCGGCCAGCGAAGCTGCACGAGGAGCTGCTGCGCGATTGGCGCGGCCGGTGACGTCACATCAGCGGCGAGCGCGATAAGCGGCTTGGGTTCCGCGGGGAGATTGGCGGAGAAAACGGAGCCGTCGGGGCCCTTCGGCAGAAAATGACGCACGCCGGCGAGCATCGCGATTCGCGCCCACTCCGGCGTCATCGGCGCCCCGGCGATCGCCAGCACCCGCTCGATGCGGTCGGCCTGGCCGGACTTCAAAATCGCGCTCGTGGCAAAGCGGAGAACATCCCCGCCCCGCGCGGCCGCCGCGGCATCGCGCACGAGCAATTCCACCAGCTCATGCTCGCGGCCGCCGATCCCGCTGACAACGGCGTCGGCCAGCAGCGGCTGCCGGCCCGCCGTCGCCACGAGGTCGCGCAGGGCCAGATCCGTTGCCGGGGTGGCCGCATCACCGAGGGAGAGCGCCAATTGCAGCCGGACCGCCGGTTCGGCGCGCGCCGTCACCAGGGCGACGACCGCCTTCGTCAGCTCGCCATCGGCGCCGCCCTTGATCCGGGGTTCGGCGAGCCGGACGGCCGCCGCAGCCACCCGGCTATCGGCATCGGCCAACGCGCGCAGCAAGGTGGCCCGATCCAGGGCGTCGACACCGGAACCATCCAGCGCCCACAACGCATGCAGGCGGGCCAGCGCCGGCCGCGTGGTATCAGAGATGGCGGTACGCAGCGCGGCGATGCCGGAGGGATCCCGGCGTTCCACCAGGAGGCGTTGCGCGGTGTCGCGGACCCAACCGTGCGGGCTCGATAATTTTTCCACGAGCTGCGGCGCGGACGCCTGCGCGAGTCCGGCGTTGAACGCGGCTTGGGGTGCGCCCTCGGGTACGATGCGCCAGATGCGGCCCAGGCCCGTGCCCTTGTCGAGGCCGCGGGCCTCGATCTGCTGGCGCAGGAATGACGTGATGTAGATCCGGTGTTGGAGAATGCCGCGGTACAGATCGACCACGTAGAGTGCACCGTCGGGGCCGTTGTAGAGGCTCACCGGCCGGAAACGCTCGTCGGTTGAGGTGAGAAACTCGCGGCCTTCATAGGCGTTGGCACCCGAGACCACGCCGTCCTTTTCCGTGAGCTTGATCCGCTTGATGAGATTGCCCGAAGGCTCGGGCACGAAGGCGTCACCGCGAAACTCCTCGGGAAAGAGCGCCCCGCGATAGACCACCGGCGCCGATGCCGCGGTCATCGAGGTGATCTTGCCGTCGGCATCGAGGCCCTTGTAACCGCGGTTCACGCCGGGAGTGACTCGACCCGGCCAGATCCGCAGGCTGCCGGGCACGAGGGCGACATTCGCGCCCGCCGCGGTGAAGGCGGGATTCCGTTTCAGGTAGGCGGTCGGCAGGGCGTCGTGGCGCAGCGGGTCGCTGTTGCTGTTATAGAAAATGCGGCCCGTATCGTCCTGCGAGATACCCCATTGGCCGCGCGTTACGGTGGACTCGCGTGCAAACTTACCTTCGCCCTGCCAGCGGAACCGCGAGGTAAAGTTCGCCGAGTAGATCCAGTTATCCATCGCCCACATCAGGCCGTTGGCGGTGTGTTCGGGATTTTTGATCTCACCGTAATCGGTCGCAACCGACCGCTTCTCATCGGCCACGCCGTCCCCATTTGTATCCCGCAGAAACCAGAGGTTGGGCGGTTCGCCGACCAGCAGCCCATCGCCGACGAGGGCGAGGGCGCGGGGCATGACCAATTTGTCGGCGAAGACCGTCCGGCGGTCAAAGCGGCCGTCCCCATCGGTGTCTTCGAGCACCGCGACGGTACACACCGGCTCGCGTTCGCCGCGGGCCTCCACGTCCAGCATGAGTCCGCGCATCTCCAGAACCCAAAGCCGGCCATCCGGCCCGAACTGCATTGCAATCGGATCGCCCACCAGCGGATCGGCGGCGACGAGTTCGATCCGGAAGCCCGGGGCGAGCTTGAAGGTCGCAGCCTCCTGCTCGGGGCGGAGCACGGGCGCGGGCGGAACCACGATATGCGCCGGCAACGCGGCCTGCACTTCGCCGCGCCGGTCGCCATTTTGGGCCATCAGCGGAACAAACAACCAAGGAATCAGGGCAAGCAGGCGGTGGGTACGCGGCATCGTGGGTGAGCCGGCAAGACGCCCGAGGCCGGCAAAGGTGTCAATGAGCAGCAGGAAAAAACGCGGGGAATCGCGGGTGTTACTTCCGCACCGGGGTACGCTCGAGCGCCCGCAACGCCGCCAACTCGACCAAGGGACCTTGGGCGTCCATCGCGAGCAGAAATTCCCAGGCGGCCAGCACGCGACGGTAAAACAACACCCGCTCGGCCGCCGTCCGTCGGCTGAGCGGCGTCGGCGGCTGCTCGACCAGCACGGGGCCGGGGCCGATCTTTGCGGCGGCGGCGCGCAGGCGCGGCTCCTGCGCCGCAAGCCCCCAGGCGACGATCCGGTCGCGGCGGGCCGCCCCCCATGCCGCCACGGCTTCGGCGCGGCCGCGGTCCAGCGCGGCCGGTTCCGCGTAACTTGAATTCCAATACAGTTCATTCAGCAAAGGGGTGTCGTTGTTGCCGCGGGGCAGCAGCAAGTCGCGACCCTTGTCCTCCAGCTCAAGCAGGCGCTGCTCGAACGCGCGGACCGCCGGCGTGAGTTCCGGAACCGCGCCCGAAGCCACCGCGGCCTTCCAGGCCGGCCGGAGCGTTTCGGTCCAGGCCCGGCGGGCCTCCGCCATCGCTCCGCGCCGCCCGCCGCCGCCGGAGCCGCGCCCGGCGCGGCCGCGGATCGCGTTGTCCAGCTGCTGGCGCGAACCGCCCCGCAACAGCGCCCCGTCGACCGGGATCTGCTCGACCAGCCGCTCGGTAAAACGGGCGAACTGCGCCTGTTGTTCCTGCAGCGCCGGATCGAGGGCCGCAATCGGTCGGCCATCGACGGCCCGCTGGTAGGCCTCCACCGCACGGCGCGTCCGCTCGGTGACCGCGAGCGTGGTCGCAAGCCGCGTTTCAATGAGGCGCGCCCACGCTTCAAGGTAGTGCTCGGAACTCGACCGCGGCTTGTCGATGGTGTGGTCGACGAGCGTGGCGGATTCGTGGGCCGCCGCGAAGGATAAGGCCGCGGCGCCCTTTGGCTGACCGGACATCAGGTCGCGGCCAAGCAGGCTTTCCGGCAGAAAGCGCTCGTAACCCAGCCAACGCTCGGGGTCCGGATCCGCATCGCAGCCGGCGGCCGGCGAGGCCTCGTCGGTGGCCGTAAAGCCGGCCACGGGGAGTAGCAGGCCGGGGGCGGCTTTGCCCAACCAGGGCGGTCTCGAGGAAAACCAGGCCGCCGGCGGGGTCATCTCGCGGGCCACGCCCAGCTCGTGAAAGCCGCCGGAGTGGCACTGCGTCATGCAGAACACCACACGACCCCGGCCGAGTCCGGCCGCCAGGGCCTTACGCAGCTCCGCAACTCCAAGCACCTCGCGCTCGTCGGTGCTCCAGCCTCCGGTCCGGCGCTTGCCGGGCTTGAGTTGCCACAGTGTAATGGCGCTTTCGCGTTTTTCGCCGGCACCGTCGAGTTCGCCGTGGTCACCAACAAACAGATACAGGGTGCCGCCCCCGCGCACGGCGGGGAGGATCTCCTCGCGGAGCGCGCGCAGGAAACTGTCGCGGGTCGCCGGCCGGTTGTGCGGCAGGGGCCCCGGCAGCCACGACTGGACGATCCGGCCGTCGCGCTTCCACTCGCGACGGACATCGGCGAGGACCGGCGGAGCACCCTCACGGTTGCCAATGCCAAAGAAGATCCAGGTGGAGTCGGCGGGAAAGTCCTGCTGCAGCCACCCCGCCAACGCGCCGGCCTGCAGGTACTGCGAATAGTTGTTGGAAAGCGGCGTGCCCCCGCCCGAAAGCAGGACATAGACATCCCGGGCTTGCGCCGAAGCGGGGACCGTCGCGGCGGGAGGCCAGACCGTAGGCACCGGTTCGACGCCCGTGGTGCAGCCCGTCAGCAGGATCGCCGCCGTCGCGGCAGAAAGGGCGCACAGGCGGAAAATGGAGGACACCCAGACTAGGTACCGACGGCGGGGCCTAGGGGGCAAACGGGAAAGTGGAGCAGACCTCCGCGCTCACGCATGCGGCGCGCCGCGAGGTGCGAGCGCAACGCCGGGGCGACCCAAGGCCCGACGGGAAAGGCCGAAGCCCAGGCGCGACTTAACAGTCTCGTTACCGGATATCCGTTGGACAGAGGGAACACCGAGGCAAAACATCCGTCCATCGACGCTAACCCCCATCGTACCGGGGGGGCGCTCTTACGCCGCTTGAAAACACCCTCCTACGCCATGACGTCCCGCCGAGCCTATCACCACCTTTCACTGGTACTGGTCCTTTTGGGTGCCGTATTTCCAACCTTCGCAGCCACCGCGCCGCGAGTCGCGGCCTCGCTGGTCGCGGCAGAAACCTCGATTCGCCCCGGCGCACCGCTCACGGTGGCGTTGCGTTTCGACCACGCCCCCCACTGGCACACCTATTGGATCAACCCCGGCACCGGTCTGCCGACGACCGTTGAGTGGAAACTACCGCCGGGGTGGAAGGCAGGCGCGATTCAATGGCCGGCACCCCGAGTCCTGAAGGATAGCAAACAAAACATCGTCGGCAGCGGTTATGAGGGGGAGTTGTTCCTGCCGGTGACCCTTACGCCTCCGGCCGACCTCCAGACCGGAGCGACCGTTACGCTGGACGCCGCCGCCGAGTGGCTCATGTGCGAGGATATCTGCGTTCCGGGCAGTGGTAAGTTCACCCTCACACTCCCCGTGAGCGCCGGCAACCCGGCAGCCGACCCCGCATGGGGAGCCAAAATTCGGGCTACGCTCGCCGGATTGCCCCAGTCCCTTCCCGGCTGGAAAATCGCCGCGACGCGCGAGGCCAAAACGGTCACGCTCACCCTTGCGCCGACCGCGCAGGGCAGCCATTTGCCGACGGATCTGCATTTCTTCGCGGAGGACGGCTTCATCGCCTACGATCAGCCGCAACCAGTTAAGTCCGACGGGCGTGGGGGCTTTGTTCTGACGCTCCCCATCGCGGCCGACGCACCCGCAGCCACCCCTCGGCTGGTCGGCGTCCTGACGGCTGAAAACGGTTGGAACTCCGGCGGCACGACCCGTGGTTTGAAAATCGAAACAGACCTCGCCGCCGTCTCCGCCCCTCCGGCCGGCAAAGGACCGAAAAGCCCGGCGCCCGCGGGCACCGGCAGTCTGGGCGGAACCATGCTCCTGGCGCTCGTTGGCGGACTGATTCTGAACCTCATGCCCTGCGTATTCCCGGTCTTGGGGATCAAGATTCTGGGCTTCGTCAACCAAGCCGGCCACCAGCGCAGCAAGATCGTGGCGCACGGCCTGGTTTTCACGCTCGGCGTATTGCTCTCTTTCTGGTCGCTCGCGGGGGTGCTGGCGGTCCTGCGGGCCAGCGGTGACCAGCTTGGCTGGGGCTTCCAGTTGCAGTCGGCGGCGTTCGTGTACGCGCTGGCGGTACTGCTGCTGGTGTTCGCTCTGAACATGAGCGGCGTCTTCGAATTCGGACTGGGTGCCACCGCCGTGGGCGGCGACCTGCAGATGAAGTCCGGTTACGTGGGATCGTTTTTCACCGGCGTGCTGGCCACCGTGGTCGCAACGCCCTGTAGCGCGCCGTTCCTGGCGCCGGCCCTCGGCGCCGCCTTGGCGGTATCGACGATCGAATCGTTCGCCATTTTCACCTCGATCGCCGTCGGGCTCTCGGCCCCGTATCTGCTACTCTCGATCTTCCCCCAAGCCGTGAAAGTGCTGCCCCGCCCGGGCGCCTGGATGGAAACGTTCAAGCAGTTCATGGCCTTCCCGCTCTACGCGACGGTAGGTTATCTGGTTTGGGTTCTGGCGGCGCAGACCGGCGATGAGGCGTTCCGGAGTGTCCTGTTCAGTTTCGTCCTGATCGCGATGGCCGTCTGGATGTACGGTCGCTGGAACGCCCCCGGATCGTCGGCAGGGCGGGCCCGTTTCGGGCTCGTAAGCCTCGTGGTGGTGGGTGCAGGCGGCTTATGGCTCGGCTGGCCCAAGGAAGTATCCGCCACCAACAAGTCCGGTGAAACCCCGGCGATCGTCTGGGACGCTTGGAGCCCGGAGGCCGTGGCCAAGCTGCGGGCCGAAGGACGGACCGTCTACGTGGACTTCACCGCCCGCTGGTGCGCGACCTGCCAGACAAACAAGAAGCTGGTTTTTGGTTCAGACGAGGTCCTGAAGTATTTCGCCAAAAATAAAATCGCGACCCTGCGCGGCGACTGGACGAGCAAGGATCCCCGCATCACCGTGGAGCTGGCCGCGCACCAAAGATCGGCCGTACCGTTCAACGTGATCTGGTTGCCCGGTAAGGATAATCCCGTGATTTTGCCGGAGATTCTAACCGCCAGGACGGTGCTCGATAGCATAGGCCAAAGGTAGCTATTCCGTAATCCTGAAGCTGGCCGGGTCGTACCATGGTTCGCGCGCGGCCTTGCCCACGGGCCAATCGCGCGCCAGCGTCCGGCAATGACGACCCCGCTCCGCTTCCTTTTCCTGCTGTGCGCCGCGCTTGCTCCTCTCCGCGCCGCCAACGATCCTGCCGACGCGTGGCGTGCAGCGGACGACGCCCGCGTGCAAGCGATGGTGTCCGGCGACGCCGCACAGCTCGCGACGGTTTTCTCCGACGAACTGCTTTACGTGCACTCAAGCGGCAAGGCCGACACCAAGGCCTCGTTCACCACGGCACTCGTTTCGGGCAAATCGAAATACCAGTCGGTCACCTACGAGCAGCGCGACTTCCGCGAAGTCGCACCCGGGCTCGTGCTCATGAACGGTCGCTGCCGGGTGAAACTCGGCCAGACGGCTCCGTTCAACGAGCTGTACCTTTCTTTTCTCGCCGCCTACCGCCTTGAAAAAGGCACCTGGCGTTTTCTCGCCTGGCAGTCGTGTAAAATGCCGGAAGCGGAAGGCGCCAAGAAGCCCTGAATCGGAGTCCTGCAGCTGCAGGGAACAGTTTGAACGTTGAAAGCCCGGGCGAGGAAGCCGGGGATCCTCAATTTCAGGCCGAGGCACGCGCGACCCAGCGCATAACGCGGGTTCGGTCATACTTTCAACGGGCTGAGCCGTTCGGAGCGATCCGCCAGACGCCGCCCCGCGCCGACCCCGCTTTTTTCTGCTGTGGCCGTTTGACCCAGCGTCCGGCACCCGCACGCTCCCCGCGTGCTCACCGACGCGTTCGCCGGCCTGCAACGGCTCATGCTACCCGACCGGTGGCAGGCACTGGCGTTGACCGCCCTGCGTGCAGGCAAGGACGTGATCGTTGACGCGCCGACCGGGGCGGGGAAAACCTACATTTTCGAGCGCTGGGCCGAGCAGACCAATTTCGCACGCCGCGCCCTCTTCACCGTACCCACCCGCGCCCTGGCCAACGACAAGTTCGCGGAATGGCGGGCCCGCGACTGGGACGTCGGCATCATGACGGGCGACCTGTGCGTCAACCCTGACGCCCCGATCGTCGTAGCCACACTCGAGGCCGTGCAGGGGTTGGTGGTGGCAGGCAGTTCCGGCGGACCGCGGAGCACCGGGCCGGGCCGGCCACGAGAGTTTGAGCTGCTGGTCGTCGACGAGTATCACTGGATCGCCGACCCGCACCGGGGCAACCATTACGAGGGCGTTCTACTTTTCGCTCCGCCCGACCTCCAATTGCTGCTGCTCTCCGGGGCCGTCGCCAACCCCGAGGAAATCGCCGCCTGGCTCCGTCGCCTCGGGCGCAATCCGGAGGTGATCCAGCATCGGGAGCGCCCGGTGCAATTGGAGGAGGTCGATGTTGATGACATGATCCACGGGCTGCCGCGGAACATCGAAAGTTTTTGGGCAAAACGCGTCGCGGGCGCCTTGCGCGAAGGCCTTGGACCGGTGCTCGTGTTTGCGCCGCACCGGGCCGACGCAGAACGCCTCGCCCGCCAATTCGGCCGCGAGTTACCCCTCGCCGAACCGCTCACGCTCGCACCTGAACAGGAGCAACTCTGCGGCCCGCAACTGGCCAAGCTGCTCGCCCGCCGAGTCGCCTATCACCACAGCGGCCTGAACTACGCGCAACGGGCAGGCGTCATCGAACCGCTCGCCAAAGCCGGGCAGCTGCGCGTGGTCGTCGCCACGCTCGGCCTCAGTGCGGGCATCAATTTCTCCCTGCGGTCGGTGCTGATCACCATCGGCAGCTACCGCTTCGACCATCTCGAACGGGAAATCGCCCCGCACGATCTCCTGCAGATGATCGGCCGCGCCGGCCGGCGCGGCCTCGATGAAATGGGTTTCGTGCTCGTCAGCACGAGCACGCCCCGCATGCGCCGCGCCGAAGCGCTGCGCCTGAAACGCGCCGCACCGCTCCCGTGGGCATTTCTGTTGCGTCAGATCCGCGCGGGCCGCGACGCAGCCGAACTGGCCCGCGCGGAGTCAGCCCGCTTCTTCAGCGAAGCGCCCATTCCGCTCGGTGCGGAACACACCGACCGCGCTCACGCCGCGAACCTGCCCTGCGGGGAGCGCACCGATACCGGACGGGCCCGGCTCGTGCGCCGCGAGCGCAATCCATTTCCCGGCTGCCCGGCGTGCCCGCACCGTGCCGCGTGCCTCGCGCTTCCACCCACCCCGACCCTGCTCTGGCAATGGCAACGCACCGGCGTCCTCGACCGCACCCTCAAGCTCACCCTCCGCGGCGAGATGGTGTCTTGTTTCCTCGGGCCCGAAGGCCTCGCGTTGTCGGCGGCGCTGGAAGACCGACGTTACGCGATCGACGATCTGTTGTTTGACGCCGCCAACCTGTTCGCCGGCGACCGCTTCTCCGGCACGAACCCGCGCCGGATCGGCCGGCTCGCGGACGCCTGCACCCGCTCCTACCGGCGGCTGAGCATCGACGGCTGGCTGCACGAAGGCCTGCCACTGCAATACGGCTCCGGCGCGGGCGAGTCCGTGCGCGCCATAGTCGCGGAGGGCGCGAACGCGCGTCAGGTCATGGACGAAGTCGAAACCGCGGGCCGCGGGGACATTGACCGCCTGCTCACCGAGTGGCGAAGCCTCCTCCGCCAAATCGTCGGCGCGGGCCCACTCTTGGGCGACGGAGCCCCGATGACCGGCCGCGATCACTTCATCGCCGGGCGGTGGGACGAACTTCGTCTGCTCGCCCGCCACTGGCTCAACGAATCGCGCGCCAACGTCCTGCCCGACCTTCCGCCGCTCACCGCCGACCAACGCCGCGTCGTCAACCACAGCGTACTGCGCAACCCACGGCCGGCTCCACCGGGACGTCTGTTCACCGGCGCCCGAACCGCGGCGCACTCGGTGGCTCGGCCGGGCAACGCCGCGCCGCCACCTTCACCGCGGATTTCCCCTTCCCACACCTCGGATTCAAGGACATGAGTGCCGCTTCGCGTGAATGCCGCCCACTCCCGTTCCGTCCTGCAATTGGCCGGCGCCGCCGTTTGCTGGAGCCTCGCCGGCGTACTGATTAAGTACATCGCCACGACCTGGCCGGGCATGGCCGTGGCCGGCGGCCGCGGCGGCATCGCGGCGATCTTCCTGCTGCTGACCAACCGCGGGCTGCGTTTTCATTTTTCCCGGGACCAACTGATCGGCGCCGTCGGCTATGCGGTGTGTACCGTGACGTTCTGCGCGGCCACAACTCTGACCAGCGCCGCCAACGCAATCCTGCTCCAGTACACCGCGCCGGTTTGGGTGGCCCTGCTTTCCGCCTGGCTGCTCGGCGAGCCGGCCCGGCGGGCGGACTGGCTGACGATCGCCGTCGCCCTCTGCGGCATGGCGCTTTTTTTCAAGGACGGCCTGACCGTCGGTCACGCCTGGGGCGATGCGCTCGGGTTGGCCAGCGGCATCAGTTTTGCCGCCATGACCGTCGCGCTGCGGCGGCAAAAGAACGGCTCCGCCATCGAGTCGATCATCCTCGGCAACATCCTCGGCTTTGTGATCGGCCTGCCGTGGATCGTGCGTGCCCCGCTCCTGCCCCCGTCCGGCTGGCTCGCCCTCGGGCTGCTCGGCACCCTGCAACTCGGTTTTTCGTACTGGCTCTTTGCACGCGCGATCAAGTACGTGACCGCCCTGGAGGCGGTTCTGATCCCGGTGATCGAACCGGTGCTCAATCCCCTCTGGGTCCTGATCTTCTTACACGAACGCCCCTCCTTCTGGACCTTGGCGGGCGGCACCCTCGTCGTCGTCGCGGTGATCGTACGCGCCATGACCTTGTTGCAGACCCGGGGCAAAACCGGCGGCACGACGGTGCACCGCGAAAAGGTTCAGCTCATGACCTCCTCAACCTCCAGCACCGAATCCGCCGGCCCGGCCCCACCACAGACCAACCCGCCGCCCAAGCCGTAGGGCTGAAATACCTACATACCGGGCTCGGGCGGTTTGGCCTGGGTGAGCAGGTTCGCGGCGGTGATAAGACCGCCGCCGATCACCAGGCTCCAGCTGGCGGTTTCGTTCGGATACGAAATGCCCGTGACGCGCGAAAGCCAGGCGGGCAGGAAAAGCGCGATCAGGGAAACGAACACCGGCTCGAAACAATAGATCAGCCCGGCCTCGGTGGCGGAGATTTTCGGCTGGCAGGCATTCATCAGGGAAATGGCGCCGATCGAACAGAAAAGGCATAGGGCCAGCGTCAAAGCGATCCACGCAGGCGAAGTCCAAGGCGTGACCAGCGCAGTCATCCCCGGGGCCAGCGCCACCGCGGCGCCCCCGAAGATTAAAGCCTGCGTGGCAAACATCACGAACGTGATCCGCTCGGCCCGATTCTCGCGAAAGTCCTTTCGCTCCAAGATCAAAATCTGACCCATGAAAAAACCGGAGCCGAGCAACGTCTCGATTTCGCCGCGCCCGAGCCGGAAGCCGGCGGCGGCCGCATCAAACGGATTGAAGCCCGCCAGCACGGCCACGCCCGTGCCGACCAACCCGCAGGCCATCCAGACCCGACGCCCGGGCCTGAGGCGCCAACGCAGACCCACCCAAACCGGGATCAGAACCGCGTAAAGCTGGGTGAGAAACGCCGATGTGCTTGCCGACGTGTAACGCAGGCCGTCGTTTTGCAGCAGCATGCCCGCAGCGGCGAAGAGTCCGAGCATGATGCCCTGCCGCCGCTCGCTGACCGTCGCGCGCCAGCTTTGCCCGGGTTGAAGGACAAGGAGTATCAGCACCGCCAGCACGAAACGCGGCGCCACCGTCAGCAAGGTCGAAAAGTTTTCCGACACCCCGGGGAGGAGCTCCTGCTGCAGCAGGAGCACGGATTTGATGAGCGGAAAGCTGAGCGCCCAAAGCAAGTTGGTGAGCAGGAGCAGCCAGATCGCCCGCCGGCGCTCCGCGGTCGCGACCGGCATCAGGGCTTGAGGGCCGCGCGATGGCCGCGGAATTTCTTAAGCGCCCCCTCCAGATCGGAAAGGCGCAGCGGCTTCACCAGGCAATCGTTGAAGTCCTCCGCCGCTCCGGGCTGGCACGCGGCATGGGCGGCATCCGCGGTCAGCGCGATCGTCCAAGTCGCCTGACGCTTAGCCCCGGCCCGGCCGGCGCGAATTTCCCGGATGACCTCGATCCCGTCCTCCGGCGGTGATTGCAGATCCACCACCACCAAATCGATATCATCCGGCTGAGCGCCCAAAAGGTCCAAGGCCTTGCGCCCGCTTTCCGCCATTATCACGGTACAACCCAGGTGCCCCAGCACCCGTTTAACCAGTCGCCGGCTCACCTCGCTCGCTTCGACCAAGAGGACCCGGAACCCAAAATGGGTCGGCAGCTGCAGATTCGGCACACTGCACCACGATCCGGCGAGCAGGGAGAAAAACGCGTCGTGGTGCACGGGCTTGCTCACCAGCAGCCGGAAATGCGAACGCAGCGCCGTGCGCAGATCGTTCGACAGGGACAGCGGCACGAGACCGAAAAGCTTGGCCGGAGAAAAACCGCTCGGCAGCTCGGTCCGAGCCACCAGGGCGCGCGCCATCTCGGTGTTCACCTCGACCACGGCGACATCCGCCTGCACGTCGTCCAGCTGCTCAAACGCGGCAACCTCCACGACCTCGCCCTCCCAGCTGCGCACGAGTTCGACCAGTTCGCACCGTAAGGGCTTCGACGGAATCACCAGCGCGACCCGCACGCCCGCGAGATTGCGCCGGGGCGGCTCGGCTGCCCCCGCCGGGGCTTGGATCACAAACCGGAAGGTCGAGCCCCGACCCGGCTCGCTTGTGACGCTGATCGTGCCGCCCATCAGCTCGACTAGATTGCGGCAAATCGCGAGTCCAAGACCGGTTCCGCCGTAACGCCGCGTGGTTGTTTCATCGACTTGCGAAAAAGGCCGGAAAAGTTTGGCCAGGTTCTCCTCCGCGATGCCGATGCCGGTGTCGCGCACGGAAAATTCCAGAAAGCAGGCATCAGGCCGGCCACTCGCGACCACCGCCGCGGACTCCGGCGGCAGCCGCCGCACCCCCACCTCAACCTCGCCGCGCTCCGTGAACTTGACGGCATTGCCGATAAGATTGACGAGGATCTGCCGTAGCCGGCCGCCGTCGGCCGCGACCAGCGCCGGCAAGTCGGCGGAGAACCGGTGGAGCAGCTCGATGCCCTTCTCGGCCGCCCGCGCCGCGTGGAGATCGAGCGCATCTTCGACACACTCCCGCGGATCGCTGGCATGGGCATCGAGTTTCAACTTGCCCGACTCGATCCGCGCAAAGTCGAGGATATCGCCCGTCAGCTGGATCAGCGCCTCCGTACTCATCCGGATGGTCTGAACGTACTCGCGTTGCTCGGGGTTCAACGGCGTCTCCAGCAGCAGGCTCGTAAAGCCCACAATCCCGTTCAAAGGCGTGCGCACCTCGTGACTCATGGTGGCGAGGAAATGACCCTTCGCCCGATCCCCGACCTGGGCCTGGTCACGCGCCTCGCGCAACTCCGCCTCGCGGGCCTTCGCGTCGGTCTGGTCTTCGAACGCCACGACAAACCACTCCTGATCGTCGCCATCGGGCCGGACCGGCGTGATTCCGCCGTGGACCGGATAAACCGAGCCGTCCTTGCGCCGGTTAAGCCATTCGCCTTCCCATGCCCGACCTTCCCGGATGCAGGCCGCCGGACCCACCGGGTCCTCCCGCCCCGAGCCCTCCACCTCAAGATCCTCCCATCGCCGGGCCAGCAACTCCTCATCGGAATAGCCGGTTTGCCCGCAGATGCCGCGATTAACGTAGGTGATGCCACCCTTACGGTCGACAATCAGCACCGCGGAGCGGCTCTGTTCCATTGCGGCAGCCAAGACGCGCACCGTCTTGGCCTGTTGGTCGGGCTGGCGCCGCCGCAGCCAGGCGCCCAGCGGGAGGGTCAACAACGCGACCGCGAACCCGCCTCCCCATGTGGGTCCGCCTTCGGCAACCCGCAGGGCCGACAATCCGGCGACGCTCACGGCGAGCAGCCCGGCGCTTCCGGCCAGCGGAAAAAGTAGGGATGGGGTACGGGACATGTGGACCGCCGCCGCGGAACGGACTTCCAATCAACGGTCGCCGACCTGCCGGCGCAACCCCGAAGCGGGCGGGGTCGCGGGTACAAAAAAGCCGCCGCGAATCGAATCGCGGCGGCTTTTTGAAATAACAAACGAACCTTACTTGTTCAGGTTGTTCGAGACGAGCTTGGTCATCTCAAACATCGAAACCTTGGCCTTGCCACCGAAGACCGCCTTGAGCTTGTCATCGGCGTTGATCTGGGTGCGGATCTTTTTGTCCTGCAGACCATTCTTCTTGATGTAGACCCAGAGCTTCTTGGTGAGCTCCGTGCGGGGGAGGGGGGCGGCGCCAACGACAGCAGCGAGCTTTTCGTTCGGCGTAACCGGTTTCATGAACGCAGCGTTTGGTTTACGAGCAGCTTTTTTAGCCATAATCTTTTTTGGGTTTGTAACGATTTCCCTTGGAGACAGGCGTTCTTCTAGAGGGAAAAACCGGCGTTTGCATAGGAAAATCTTCAACTTTCTAGAGGAGAAACGCCGGAACGCCCTGCGGAAACGCCGGCCGTTTGGCGGGCCCGCCGCCCCGACCACGCCCTAGGTGCGCTCGTCCACCTGCACAAACTGGCGGTACAGGGCCGCGTATGATCCCCCCTGCGCCAGCAGCCCCGTGTGCGTACCACGTTCGATGATACGCCCCTGATCCAGCACCAGCACGCAGTCCGCGTGGCGGATCGTGCTGAGGCGGTGGGCGACGATAAAGCTCGTGCGGCCGCGCAGCAGCGCCACCAGCGCCCGCTGCAGCCGGGCCTCCGTCAGCGCGTCGATGGAGCTCGTCGCCTCGTCGAGGATCACGAGCCGCGGATCCGCCAGCATCGCCCGCGTGAAGCAGACGAGCTGCCGCTGACCCACGGACAGCGCCGCGCCGCGCTCCCCCACTTCGGTGTGCAGGCCGCGCGGCAGCGCATCCAAAATATCGAGACAATCCAGCTGCGCGGCGGCCGCGCGAACGTCCGCCTCCGTCGCCTCGGGCCGCGCCAGCCGGATGTTCTCCAGCACGGTACCGCTGAAGAGAAAGTTTTGCTGCTGCACGATGCCCGTCTGGCGGTGCAGCGACTGCGCCGTGATGGTGCGGATCTCGCGGCCGTCAATGCACAGTTCGCCGGCGGTGGGCAGGTAAAACTTGGTCGCCAGATTGATGATCGAGCTCTTGCCGCTTCCGGTGTGACCGACCAGGGCGATGGTCTGGCCGGGCGCCGCGGCGAAACTCACCTCGTGCAGCACCGGGCGGGCGGGATCATAGCCGAACGTAACCCCGCGAAACTCCACGGCCATGCCACGGGACTCCCCGCCCGACGCGGGCGCGCGGGGATCGGGCAACGCGATCGCAGCGGGCGCATCTTCCCAATCGGGCTTGGCGTCGATCAACTTAAAGACCCGCTCCGCCCCCGCCATCGCGACGAGCGCCTGATTGTACTGGTTCCCGATGATCGCGATCGGCGCGAAGAACTGGTTCGCCAGCAGGAAGAACGTAATCAGCCCGCCGATGTCCATATAGCCGTGGTACACCCGCCAACCGCCGAACATGAGGAGTATCGCCACGAAAAACTGGCTGTTAAGCTCCAGCAGCGGGGTCAGAATCGCCGAGGTGCGCGCCAACGCGATGCTGTAGCGCGAGTGGTCGGCCAACAGGTCCCGGAACAGGCCGGCGTTGGTCTGCTGGCGGACAAAACCCTGCGTCACCCGGATGCCGTTCACCGACTCCGCGAGCGTCGCCGTCACCCGGCTGAAGCTGTCCGTGGCCGCCCGGGAGTAATGGCTCAGCCGGACCCGGAAGTGGCGGTTGATAACCCACAGCAACGGCGCCAGGCCGAGCACGACCAGAAACAGCACCCAGTCGGACCACGCCATCACCACGGCCGCGAACAACATCTGCCCGGCCTGAATCGCGCTGACGAAGAGCACGTCCTGGATGCCGACGCGCAGCGCCTCCACGTCGCTCGTCACGCGACCGATGATGCGCCCGATCTTCACGCGGTGAAAAAAGCTCATCGTCTGCCGCTGGGTCTTTGCAAAAAGCTCGGCGCGCAGGCCGTTCACCACCGTCTCGCCGATCTCGAGCGCATAACGCTGGCGGAAATGAAACATCCCGTCGGTCCACAGCGCCAGCAGCGCGTAGGCACCGACCCCGAAGGCGAGCGCCGTCTGGTCGGCCTTGGCGATCGGCCCGTTGATAATGAGGGATGTCAGCCACGCGAACGCCGGCAACTGCGCCGAGCGGATCACGGTCATCACGCTCAGCGCGGTCAGCTTGCGCTGCACCGGCGTGGCGTAGGTGAAAAGCCGCCGGATCAGCGACCACTCGAGCGGCTTCTGGATTTCCTCCTCATCGTCGTCGTCGCGGACGCGCCGGATCAGGCCGCGGTCGGGAATCAGGGCGGCCGGGGGTGGGAGTTTGCTCATGACCCGCCCTCCTTGAGTTTCAGTTCCTGCAGTTCGCGGTTGTCGACCAACTGCAGGCTGGCGACGTGCAGATACGGCCCCGGCTGCCGCATCAACTCCTCGTGCGTACCGCGCTGCACGATGCGACCGTGTTCGAGCACAATGATAAAGTCGGCCCGGCGCAGCGTGCTCAGGCGGTGGGCGATGATGAACGTGGTGCGGCCCGCAATCGCGCGATCCAAGGCCTCGAAGATCTCGTGCTCCGTCTCGCTGTCGATCGCCGCGGTGGGATCGTCAAGGAGCAGAATGGAGGGCTCGAGTAGCACGGCGCGGGCGATGGCGAGACGCTGGCGTTGGCCACCCGAGAGGCTGTTGCCGCTCTCCCCGAGCACCGTGTCGTAGCCGGCCGGCAGCGCCGTGATGAAGTCGTGGGCGGCGGCGATGCGGGCCGCCTTTTCCACTTGGGCCCGGGTCGCCTCGGGGTGACCGAAGGCGATATTGGCCGCGATCGTGTTCGAAAACAGGAAACTCTCCTGGAACACGAGGCCGATGTTGCGTCGCAGGTCGTCCAGCTCGAGCCGCCGGGCGTCGATGCCGTCGATCAGCACCCGGCCGGCGGTCGGGTCAAAGAAGCGCGGCACGAGGCTCATCAGTACACTCTTGCCGGCGCCGGTGGCGCCGAGAATGGCGACGCACTGGCCGGCCTTGACCTCAAGATCCACATCACGCACGACCGCCTCCGCACCGTTGAAGGTAAACGAAACCCGTTCGAACGTCACCTCGCCGTGCAGCTTGGGCCGGCGCAACGCGTCGGGCGCGCTCTTCACCTCAACGGGGGCGTCGAGGATTTCAAACACGCGACGCGCCCCGATCAGCGACTGTTGCACTGAGTTCACGATGGCCGCGACGTTGTTCACCTGGCCCGAAAATTGTTCGAGTAAACCGGCGAAAACCACCAGGCCCGTACCGAGCGGAAGTTGGCCGTGGATCACGAGCCAGCCGCCGTAGCCGAGCAGAACCATCATGTTAATGCGGGTCAGGAAACCGATCGCAGGAGAAAAGAGGCTGACCCGCCAAAAGATGACGTGCTGTTGGCGCAGCACGGCCGTGTTTGCGGCATCAAAGCGCGCGCGATCCTCGGACTCGCGACCGAACGCTTTGGTGACTGCGATGCCCTGCAGGCTCTCGACAAAGGTCTGCACCATCCGCTCCACGAGCGTGCGGTTCTCCGCATATTCCGGCTGCGTGCGGCGCGTATGCCACGCCGAGAGCGCCCAGAGCACCGGCGTGGTCGCAAGGCACGCGAGCGTCAGTCGCGGGTTCAGGCTCATCATGTAGATGATGTAAACCGTCAGGGAAATCAGCATGATGACGCTCTGGATCAGCACTTGGTCCACGAACATCCGGACACTCTGCACGTCGCTCGTCACGCGCGTGATGATCGAGCTGGTGTTGTTGGCGTCGAAGAAACGGAAACTCAGCCGCTGCAACTTATCGTACACTTCGCCGCGCAGATCGACCACGAGCCGCTGTTGGACGAGGCGGTTGACTGAAACCGCATAGGTGAAGTTCAGGAAGGCGCGCCCCACCGCCAGCAGCAGGATGATCCCCGCCAGGAGCCCGAGCACCTGCCAGTACTCCCAGGATGCGGGCAGCGTGAGGAAAAACTGTCCCTGCCCCAACGGCGTACCGTCGAGCTTGTGTTTGATGTAATCGATGCCGACACCGGTGAGGCTCAAACCGCCGATCCCCATGGTGAGCAGCACCAGCTGGATGACCAACACCTGCAGGCAGTGCAGCCGGTAACGCCAGGCCAGCAGAAAGAGCCGGCCGACCAGCACCCCGTTCGACAGCGCGGGTGCGGTGTTCGTCATGGGTGCGGCGTCGGACATGGAAGCCCGCATGGTAGCGGCCGCCCTCCGCGGCGCACGCAGTTTTTTCGGTGCCGGCGGGCGGCCCCGGCCGGATCAGCGGGGCTGCGCTCCGCTGGAATCAAGCGGGGGCGCAACCCGTGGAATGCCCGGCTGAAATCCGCCCGGCCACGGAGGCGGCGCGCCCACCGGGCCGGTTACCCCCGGATTGACTTGCTGCGTCGCCTGATCGCGCAGCGCCCGCCGGCGCTGCACTTCGGCAGCCACGGCATCCAACCGCCGCGCTTCATCGGCCGGCGTCGGATTGAGCACCACCGCCTGGGTGACCGCGGCGGCCACGGTACTGGCCACCGGTGGCGCCGGCATGGGGGGCGGCGCCCCGCCCGACGCGACCTTGGCCTTGGGCTCCTCCAGCGAAAGCTCCTTGCCCTGATGCTCAATCGTCAGGGTGCCCTTGTCCGCATCGTGCTTCTTCACGAGCACGCCAAGCTCGGCGTTGCGCTCATTGAGCCGGGCCCAAACCCGAGATTTGCGGGCCGGATCATAGAGCCGAAACAAGCGGCCT
>CAIJFT010000390.1 GCA_903820035.1 uncultured Opitutia bacterium | reverse complement strand
CCGTCGGGCGGTTGAGGGTTCCGCGGTAGCCGCGCGCGTGAGCGCGCGGCCAGCGTGTTTTCAGGAGAGTCGGCGCCGCGTTGGAGCGCAGGGCCAACGTAGTCCCGGATGCATCACTCCGTTTTCGCCTTCGGCTCAAACGCGGCTTCAGGAATACGGTAACCGCGCCAAGCCGGCTCATGCAGTTGAGAGCTGAGCGTTGAGAGAAAACCCCAAGGTGGGTTTCCCAGGCCAATGTCGTGCGTGCTGCTCGTCCTCCGGGAATGGGTCTCTCAACCCTCATTCCGGAACGGAATTGTTCCGGCTAAGCGACTTCCGTGGTAGGCCCGGCCGCCGGCCGGGTTTTACCTCGCGAAGCCCATCGGAGGGCGGCGCGGCGTCGCCGCCGGCTACTTCAGTGCGGCGAGCGGTTCGATGATCTTCGCGGCAATCGCGGGGATCAGGTCCCGTTCGTTGGCGTGGCTCGTGGTGAAGATCACGAGCACGAACTTCGCGCCGTCGCCGAGCTCGATGTACGCGGCGTCGTGGCGAGTTTGGCTCGTCCAGCCCGCCTTCGACCACAGGCGTGCGCCGGTGGGCAGGGCGGGACCGGTGAACTTGGCCTGGTTGTCCGGATCCGGATCAGACGTGCCGGGATCGCGCGCCAGCAGCGTCATCATTTCGGCACTGCGTGCGGCGGTGACGCACCGGCCGGTTGCGATCTCTGTCAGCAGTCGCGCGGTCGCGTCCGTGGTGAGCTGATTGCGCTTCGGTTCAAACAGTTGGATCGCCTGCGACTCGCGTCCGTACGGGCCGTCGCCCCACGGTTTCTTGCTCGCGATGATCTCGGGATAACCGATCGACGCAAAGTAGCGGGTCACGGCGCCGCGTTTTTCAAACCACAGTTTGAGCTCGTCGGCGGACAGTTCCGCCCCGCTCGTCGTGCCGGTAAGGAGGTCAATCACGTAGTGTGTGGCGTCGTTCGACGAGTCGACGATCATGTCCTTCATCGCGCGCCGCAGTTCCGCGGTGTCGGCGAGCCGCTTGTCCTCCAGCCAACGGTGCGCGGCGGCGAGGTAGAAAAGTTTGATCACGCTCGCCGGGTAGATCGGCTCGGCGCCACGCACCTGGGCGGTTTTCGGCTTTGCCGGATCACGCAGGTCGACCAGCGACACGGCCAGCTGACTCGCGAGCAGCTTCCGGTCGATGAATTCGTTCAGCGTTTTCGTGACGGCGCGATCGACGATCACTTGGAGCACAGGCGAGGGGACGGCGGGGGCCGGAACTTGGCCATGCATGGCGGGGAGGGAGGTAAGAGCGACGGCGAGCGTGACGCCGACACCGGTCGCGGCGCGGGAAAAGCGGAGCATGCTTCGAGCAAGGTGCAACCCGCGCGGCGCGGCAATCCCTCTCCCGTCGTCGCGTCCGTTCCCGGGCGCCGCGAGCGCCGGCGGGTAGCGGGTAAATCGCGAGCCGCAACCATGGCTCCACCCGAAACAGCAACGCCATCCCACGCCTTCGTACGATTGCCCGCAAAAATGCACACAAGCGCGGAGGGCGATGGGAAGCTTCGAGGCGCTATGGGTAGGCGGATGAGTCACCGTGTGCCGGCTGGATTGTTTGAGGATTTTCTGCGGCCAACTGCATTGAGTTTCGCGCGGGACGAGGTCGCCCCGCTTCCTGGAAGGGTAATTCGATGGGGGGCGCGGCGAGCGCCGGCGAGTGGCCGAGCGTCCTGGCATTGCCACTCGCCGGCGTTCGCCGTGACGGGGAATGTCACGGTTTACGTTACACTGGGGCGACGGGCGGAGGAAAATATTGCGGACACCATGGGATTTAGCGTCAGGTTGTCGGCTTATGAAGTTCACCCGTTTGCCGCGGATGTTGGGATTTTTATTCACCGCTGTCTGGCTGCTCCTCTCTGCGCTGCGTGCGGCAGAACCGTTCTTCTTCATCCAGCTCAGTGACCCGCAGCTCGGCATGTTTACCAACAACCGGGATTTCACGCAGGACGCTGTGAATTTCGAATTCGCCGTCGCGGCGGTGAACCGGCTGAAGCCCGCCTTCGTGGTGATCACCGGTGATCTCGTCAACAAGCCCGGTGATGCGGCCCAGATCACCGAGTACCGGCGCATCGTGGGCAAGATTTCGCCTGCGATTCCGGTCTATAACATCGCGGGCAACCATGACGTCGAGAATGTGCCCAACCCCGCCAGCCTTGCCGCGTACGAAAAGGTCTTCGGTCCGGACCGCTTCACCTTCCGCCACGGCGGCATCGTCGGAATCGTACTCAACTCGAGCGTGATCCATTCGCCCCAGGAGTCCGCCGTGCAACTCGCCGCGCAGGACGCCTGGCTCCGCACCGAACTGGCCAAGGCCCGCGCCGAGCAGCCGCGGCACATCGTGGTGTTCCAGCACCACCCGTGGTTCATCGCCAACGCGGGCGAGGCGGACCAGTATTTCAACATCCCGATTGCGCGCCGCGCCGCCTACCTCGCGCTCTTTCGCGAGTACGGGGTGCGTTATCTTTTTTGCGGACACTATCACCGCAACGCCGAGGCCCGCGACGGTGAGATTGAGAACGTCACCAGCGGCCCTGTCGGCAAGCCGCTCGGCGGCGCCAAGTCCGGGCTGCGTGTCGCCATTGTGCGCGACGACCGCATTGAGCACCGTTACTACGAACTCGGTGATCTGCCGGTGACGGTTGAGCTCAACCCCGTGGCACCCAAGGCCAAGGCGGCCGCGGCGCGGAAGGAATAATCTCCGTTCGGACCTTTCCCGTTAACCCTTACGCCATGATGAACTCACTTACCTCCCGATTCTGGCGGCGCGCCTGCGTGCTCGCCGTCTTCACCGCGGCCGGCCTCCAAGCCGCCGCGCCGGCTGCCGAGCAGTTTCTCGGCCGTTGGGCCCTCACCATTCCCGGCGGCGGCGCGGGCTGGCTCGAGGTGAAGCAGGAGCGCGGATTCCTGGACGGCTCCATCCTCTGGGGCGGCGGGAGCGTGCTGCCGGTTTCAAGCGTGGCGATTGCCGACGGCGTGTTGACCGTCACCCGCGTGCGCGACGTTGAGCGCAAGGATGCCGCCGGCAAAGTCGTGCGCAAACAGCAGCTCACGGAGACGATCACGGCGACCGTCGATGGCGACACGTTGAAGTTGTTCCGGGTTGATCCCCGGCCAAACGGCACCGGCTTCAGCCGCGCCGAGTTCTCCGGCCTGCGGATCCCGGCGCTGCCGGCGCGTCCGAATCTGGCCGCCGTGAAATTCGGTGCCGCCGTGGCGCTCTTCAATGGCAAGGACCTGACCGGCTGGGCCGCGAAGGAAGCCAACCAGAAGAACGCGTGGTCGGTCGAAAATGGCGCGCTCGTCAACCGCCCGCCCGCGCACGCCGCCGGCGAGCCGCGGGTTCAATCCGCGAACCTCCGCACCGCGGCGGAATTCGAGGACTTCAACCTGAAGCTCGAGGTCAATGTGCCGGCCGGTAGCAACAGCGGCGTTTACCTGCGCGGCATCTACGAAGTGCAGGTTCAGGATTCCTTCGGCAAGGCACTTGATCCGCACAACATGGGCGCGATCTACAGCCGGATCACGCCGACGGTGGCTGCTGAAAAACCGGCCGGTGAGTGGCAGAGCCTCGACATCACGCTGGTCGACCGGCACGCGACGGTCGTGTTGAACGGCAAGACCATCATCGACAACCAGCCGCTCGCGGGTTGCACCGGTGGCGCGATGTGGTCCGACCAGTTTCGGCCCGGTCCGATTTATTTGCAGGGCGACCACGGGGCCGTGTCGTACCGCAACCTCGTGTTGCGGCCGGTCGTGAAGTGATTGGGACGTTTTTCCGTTTCACCGCCACGGTCGCATCCGGCCGGAGGCGGTGTGCGGAAACTTGAATTGCCCCGCCCGGTGCCCTTGCATCGGCGCGATGAATCTACCCCTGCGCACCCTGGCCGTTTCCCTCTTGGCCGCCGTTTCTCTTTCCTTCGCCGCGGAACCGAAGGAATTTCTGGTCTACTTCGGCACCTATACCAAGCCGCCGAGCAAGGGCATCTATCGCGCGCGGCTCGACGTCGCGACCGGCAAGCTCTCCGCTCCCGAGGTCGCCGCGGAGTGCCGCGATCCCTCGTTCCTGGCCGTACATCCGACCGGCAAATTCCTTTACGCGATCGACGAGAGCAGCGATCCCGCGAAGACGCCGCACCGCGGTGTGGCCGCCTATGCCATCACACCCGGCACCGGTCAGCTTACGCTCCTGAACGAAGCGACAGCCGGCGGTCCCGGACCCTGCCATCTTGCGCTCGACAGCGAAGGTCGCGGCTTGGTCGTCGCCAACTACAGCGGCGGCAGTGTGGCCGCGATCGCGTTACAGCCGGACGGACGCCTCGGCCCCGTGGGCAGCGTGATGCAGCACAAAGGTTCGAGTGTGAACCCCGCGCGCCAAAAGGCGCCGCACGCGCACGTCGTCACCGTCGCGCCGGGCAACCGCCACGTGCTGTGCGCCGACCTCGGGCTCGACCAGGTGCTGGTTTATCAGTTCGACGCGGCCAAGGCTGCGCTGCGGGCCAACGAACCCGCGTTCGCGCGCGTGCCGGCGGGCTCGGGTCCGCGGCATCTCGCGTTTCACCCGAATGGGCGGTTTCTCTACGCGATCAACGAACTGTTGTGCACGATGTCGGTCTTCACCTTCGACGCCGCCCGCGGGACACTCCGGGATGTGCAGTTGATTTCGACGCTGCCGGCCGGCGAGGTGATGAAGCCGGAGTTTAGCACGGCGGAAGTGGCGGTGCATCCGTCGGGTAAATTTGTTTTCGGCTCGAACCGCGGACATCACACGATCGTTTCGTATGCCGTCGATGCCGCCACCGGGAGGCTCACCCTGGTCGGCCACGCCCCGACGGGCGGCAAGACGCCGCGGCATTTCGCGGTGGATCCGACCGGCTCGTGGCTGCTCGCCGAGAATCAGGATTCCGGCACGGTCGTCGTGCTGCGCATCGACGCACAGACCGGCCGCCTGACGCCCACCGGTCAGAGCATCGCCGTGCCGGCGCCCGTGTGCGCCGTGTTCGTGCCGGTGAAGTAGTCGGCCGAACGTCCGCCCGGTAGGCCGCGGCGTGAGCCGCGGGACCGGAAATCCCAACGCAGAGCAGCGTTGCGCGCCCCCGCTGGGCGCCGGCGTGCGCCATTCGAAACAGGCTCGTCGCCCGCACCAAAATCATCACCGTCTTCCGGTATGCGCCTCCCCTTGCT
>CAIJFT010000389.1 GCA_903820035.1 uncultured Opitutia bacterium | reverse complement strand
CGCCAACTCTCCCGCGCTGCGATGCCGAGCACCTTCGGAAAACTTTTCACCGTCTCCACTTGGGGCGAGAGCCACGGCCCGGCCGTGGGCGCCGTGGTCGATGGCTGCCCGCCCTGCCTGCCGCTCGACGTGGCCGAAATCCAGGCGGAACTCGACCGCCGGCGGCCGGGCCAGAGCGATATCGTAACGCCTCGTAAAGAGGAGGATCGGGTGGAGATCATGTCGGGGGTTTTCGAAGGCAGGACCACGGGCACGCCGATCGCGATGTTCGTGCGCAACGCCGACCAGCGTCCCGGAGCGTACGATGAAATGCGGGACAAGTTCCGTCCTTCGCACGCCGATTTCACCTACCAAGCCAAGTTTGGGATCCGTGACCACCGCGGCGGCGGCCGGAGTTCGGCGCGCGAGACCATCGGTCGCGTGGCGGCGGGGGCGATCGCCAAGAAGATTTTGGCCGCGGGCGCCGCCGGTCACGCGGTTGAGATTCGGGCTTTTTTGACACAGGTTCATGACATTGTTGCCCCAACCGATGCGTTGGCCCGCTTTCCCACGTTGGCCGAAGTCGAGGCGACGGCGGTGCGTTGCCCGCACTTGCCAACCGCCGAGAAGATGATCGAGCGAATCAAGGCCGTGCGCAGCGAAGGCGATTCCGTCGGCGGCGTGATCGAGTGCCGGGTGCGTGGTCTGCCGGCCGGGCTCGGTGAGCCGGTGTTTGACCGCCTCGAGGCGGACTTGGCCAAGGCGATGTTGTCGCTACCGGCGACCAAGGGGTTTGAAATTGGCAGTGGTTTCGCGGGCGCCGCGCAGCGCGGCAGCGAGCACAACGACACTTTCTTGTCCCGCGACGGCGGAGTCCACACGCTCACCAACCGCAGCGGCGGCGTGCAGGGAGGGATCAGCAATGGCGAGGAAATCGTCTTCCGCGTCGCCTTCAAACCGACCGCGACGATTCTGCGGCCGCAGGCGACCGTCGATGTGCAGGGCGTCGCGACCGAGCTCATCGGGCGGGGGCGCCACGATCCGTGCGTGGTGCCGCGGGCCGTGCCGATCGTCGAGGCGATGACCGCGTTGGTGCTCGTGGATCACTGGATGCGCCAGAGCGCGCAGTGCGGGGTGTTTAAGTTCTGATCTGCCGGGGCGAGGGTTCAGGCCGCGAAAGCGTCACGCTTCCGCCGTCTTGTCTTCCCGCGCTTCTCCGACTTCCTGTTGCCCATGCCTCCGGTTGCCAAGCCACTCGTCTATCTGATCCTCGGTGCCACCGGCTCCGGTCGCCGCGCCGTGTTCGCCGACCTGATCGAGTCGGGCTTGCTGGCGACGGATCGCCCGGCGGTGATGCTCGCGGTGAGCGAGCCCGCGGACGAGGTCGATGCGCGACTGCCGAACCTCACCCGTTGGGAGTGGCGCGACGACATGATCGCGGGGAAATTGCCCGGCGAGGCGACGCAGGTGTTTTTTTTCACCGACGGACACCGCAATCCGGTCGACCAGATCGAGGTGTTCAAGCCGTGGCTTGACGCGCAGGGCGGCGAACTGGCCCGCGTGCTCACGGTGGTGAATACGCGGCTCGTGGAGCAAAACCCGTCGTTACTCGCCTGGTTCGATGCCTGCGTGCACTTCTCCGATGTCACGTTGCTCAACTGCCGCGAGGGCGTGGCGAACAAGTGGCTCAGCACGTTCCTCGGTCACTTCCGGGATCAGTTTATCCCGTGCCTCTTTGAAATGGTGAAGGAGGGTCGGGTGAAAAATCCGCCGCTTATCCTCGAGCCGGAGGCCCGGCGTATGTCGCACTACTTCGACGAGGAGCAGGATTGGGTGTTCACGAACCTCGACGGCAAGGTAATCGACGAGGAAGAGGAAAGCAGCGACGGCGAAGACGAAATCGAGGCGAAGCCCGCCGAGGACCCTTACTTCGAGCGCCTCAACGGCGGTCGCCGCGTGAAGCAGATTCCGGACATCGCGAAGTTGCTGCCGCCGGTCGCGTCGTAAGTCAGGGCGCTGGTCTACGGGGTGCGGTCACCGCCGGAAGTGCGCGGCGTACTCGGGTTCGTTCATCGTTTCCCACAGCAGCGAGCCGAAGCTCGGCCGCGCCAGGTAGAGCAGGCCGCAGAGGCGGCTCAAAAATCGTCCCCCCGGCACGCCCCACCAGACCAGGGCCGCGGTGCCGAGGTAGAGCCCAGCCAGGCCGAGCGAGATGGCGTAGGTGCGCGGGCCGAATTCAAACACGGGCAGGTTCCGGGTCGCGGTATGCAGCACCGCGACCGAAACCATGATGACCAGTCCGACCACGCCGTGCGTGCGGGCCACGAAGGCGACAGGCGCGGGCGGCCGGCGCATGGTCGGAGGCGCGGGGAGGCCCGGCGGCTTACTTCGCCGCCGCGACGGCTGCGACAAAGGCCTTCGCCTTCGCGGTGATCGCCGCCCAGTTCTTTTCCTTGAACGCCTTGGCGTCGACCAGCGAGCTGCCCGCGGCGGTGGCAAACGCCCCCGCCTTCAGGAAATCGCCGACGTTGTTTTCGTTCACGCCGCCGGTGGGCACCATCTCGACCTGCGGGAGCGGGGCCTTCACCGACTTGATGTAGCCGGGGCCGAAGAATTCGGCGGGGAAAATTTTCGCGGCATCGGCACCGGCCTCCCACGCGGCGAGAATCTCGGTCGGGGTAAACGCGCCGCTGAACACCGGCACGCTGTAACGTTTGCAGAGGGTGATGACGTCGGGACGCAGGGCCGGGGTGACGATGAACTTGGCGCCGGACAGGATGCCCGCGCGGGCGGTTTCGGCGTCGAGTACGGTGCCGAGGCCGAAAAGAAAGTCCGGCAGCTCCGAGGTTGCCTTCTCGAGCATCCGGATGGCACCGGGGGTGGTCATCGTGAGCTCGATGCTCGTCAGCCCGCCGTCGGCGAGCGCCTTGGCGCAGTCGAGCAGGCCGTCGGGCGAATCGGCCCGGATCAGGGCGATGACTTTCTCGGACTTTATCTTCGAGAGGATGGCGTCTTTTTTCATGACGGGCCGAGTGTGGGTCGGGGGTGGGGACGAGGGAAATCAATTTTCTTGCGCCGGAGCAACGGGCGGTATCTCTTGCCCGTCCTCTTTTGCCCGGGTGGTGGAATTGGTAGACACGCAGGTCTCAGAAGCCTGTGCCTAAACGCGTAGCGGTTCGAGTCCGCTCCCGGGCACCATCCTCACCGTACGGCGGCTTGAGGTTGGAGTGGGTTCATCCCGCGACGTTCCCGGCTCGAGTTAGCTTTTCGAGTTTGCCCCTCGTGCATGCCGTGTTCTCGCGTACCTTGAAAACATCGTGCCCGGCTGGTGGCCGCGAGAGGGCACACTCGTTGCCTCCGGAGGCCCGAAACTCCCGCGTGCCAGAGGCGCCTCGAAAGCGTGAATTGCCCTCCGAGTTTGGGCCCTTTTTCAGCCAAAATTAGGATTGATTGCGGGTCCGCTGCGCGGAGGGGCATTCCCCGCCTTGCCAAGTCAGTCGGTCCCGTGCGTGCTGACGGTCTCCCCATGAAGCACTCCCTTCTCGCGCTTTGCGCCCTCGTTGTCACCGGTTCCGCGTTTGCGGCCGATGACAACAAACCCCAGCCGATCGGCTACGCCGACACGCCCGTTATTCCTGGCTCGAAGTGGAAGGTTCACGACATCGACCGGCCCCGCCCCGCCGCCGTCGCGCCTGCCGCCAAGCTCGGCGACGCCCCCGCTGACGCCATCGTTATTTTCAACGGCAAGGACACGTCGCAGCTCTACTCGAAGAAGAAGGACGATCCGAAGCAGTATCCCTCCGCCTGGAAGATCGAGAACGGCGAGCTGATTGTCGACGGCGGCGACTGCTGGACGCATCAGGAATTCGCCAGCTGCCAGCTGCACGTCGAGTGGCGCAGCGCCGCGACCGGGCAGAAGGGCAATTCGCAGAAGAAGGGCAACGGCGGCGTGTTCTTCATGAATCTCTACGAGAGCCAGATGCTCGATTGTGACAACAATCCGACCTACGCCGACGGCATGACCGGTGCCGTTTACGGTCAGACGCCGCCGCTG
>CAIJFT010000388.1 GCA_903820035.1 uncultured Opitutia bacterium | reverse complement strand
TCCACGTTCGATACGGACCCTTTTGAGCCGCAATCGGACGGCACGGACCGGATCTTCCCTTTCTGGATTTCCCAGCCGGCGCCGGCGGGCAGCTCGGCCGCGTCAATTCCCCGCCGGGCCGCCGACGGCACGCTCGAACCCTTCAATCCGAAGGGCTACGTCGAGCTGCCCTATTCCCTGCCACAGGATTCCACCCTGTTCCTTCTGCTGAAAGAGAAGTCGCCGGCGATCTGGATCAATAAACTCGACTGGCTCGCCCAGAAGGGCGGCATGGCCCTCGTCAATGTTCACCCGGATTATATCAATTTCGGCCCCGGGCCGGACAGCTCCCGTCAATATAGCATTGAACATTACGCTTCCCTCCTTCGCCACGCCAAAGCCAACTACGCTGGCGCCTACTGGAATCCACTCCCGCGCGATCTGGCCAAATGGTACGCTAGCATAAAGCAGCCCGGCCTTCCGGTTTCGCTTACCTCGGCCCAAGCCAGCGGCCAGGAAAATGCCCCTGCTCCCGCCCAGCCTCCGTCACTGAAGGGCAAGCGCGTCGCCGTCATCCTTTACTCCCGCTACCCGGCCGACCCGCGCCCCCGTCGCGCCGCCGAGGCGATGATCGGAGCCGGCATGGCAGTGGATCTCTATTGTCTTTCGGACTCCCCCACCGACCCGCGGACGGAAACGGTGAACGGCGTGAACGTCTTCCGTTCGACGCTGAAGCACCGGCGCGAAAGCAAGTGGGTCTACCTCTGGCAGTACGGCCGCTTTCTCACCTCGGCCTTCTGGTTCCTCTTTCACCGGAGCCTGACCCGGCGCTACGACTTGGTCCATGTGCACAACATGCCCGACTTCCTGGTCTTCTCGTCGCTGATCCCGAAACTGCGGGGCGCCAAGGTCATCCTCGATCTGCACGACCCGATGCCGGAACTCATGGAGAGCATCTACCAGGTCGCCTCCAGCGACTGGAAGATTTCCCTCCTGCGTCGGATCGAGAAATGGAGCATCGGTTTCTCCCACCTGGTGCTGACCCCCAACATCACCTTCAAACACCTGTTCGGCGCCCGGAGCTGTGACCCCGACAAGATCCGGCTGGTCATGAACTCCCCGCAGGAGGAAATCTTCTGCCGTTCCGCGGGCGCGCACGGTGTCGATGAACCCGCCGAGGATGGAGAGTTCAGGGTGATGCACCACGGCCTGATCGCCCACCGCCACGGCGTCGATCTGCTCGTGGAGGCGATCGCGCTGCTGCGCCCGTCGATTCCGGAAATCCGGCTCGATCTCTACGGCGGCACCACTCCGTTCCTGAGCACCGTGCTCGACCGCGCCGCCGAATTAGGCGCCTCGGACCTTGTGCGTTATCACGGGCCCAAGTCTCAGGTCGAAATCGCCGCAGCCATCCGCCGCTGCCACGTGGGCGTGGTGCCCAACCGCCGCTCGGTTTTTACCGAGGTTAATTTCCCCACCCGCCTGTTCGAGTACCTGGCGATGGGACGGCCCGTCATCGCCCCCGACACCCGCGGCATCCGGGACTACTTCACCGCGGACGATATGTTGCTCTTCCAGCCCGGCAGCGCCCAGGATCTCGCGAAACGCATCCGCGCCGTCTACCTTGATCGCGCAATGGCCAGCCGGTTCGTGCAGCGCGGCACCGAGGTCTACCGCCGCCACCTCTGGCGGGACGAGAAACGACGTTTTATCAGCTACGTGGCCGACCTCCTGCCGGCGAAGTGAACCACCCCCGGGCTCTCGCAACCCTCTCCCTTTTTATCGGATGAATATTAGTATCTTCGGACTAGGCTACGTCGGCTGCGTCGCCTCAGGCTGCCTCGCGCAAAACGGCCACCGGATCGTCGGCTGCGACCCGCAACCGACCAAGGTCGACTTCATCAACCGGGGTCT
>CAIJFT010000387.1 GCA_903820035.1 uncultured Opitutia bacterium | reverse complement strand
CGAGCCCCACGGCCATATGGTCAGCCGCACGACCGACGACTATCAGGCGATGGTCACCGCCGGCTGCGTCGCGGTGTGCGAGCCCGCGTTTTGGGCCGGCTTCGATCGCGGCTCGGTGGAGGGTTTCCGCGACTACTATCGCCAGCTCACCGAGTATGAGCCCGCGCGGGCGGCCAAGTTTCTCCTGCCGCACTTCAGCTGGCTCTGTCTCAACCCCAAAGAGTCCGAGGATCTCGCCCTCGCGCGTGATGTGCTCGCGGTGATTCCGGAGTTTCTCGACCGGCCCAACGTGCTTGGTATCGGCGAAATCGGCCTGAACCGGAACACGCGCAACGAGATGACCGTGCTCGAGCGGCACGTGGAACTCGCGGTGCAGCACGACCAGCTCATCCTCGTCCACACGCCGCACCTCGAGGACAAGCTGAAGGGCACGAACCTCATCCTCGACCTGCTCGGCTCGCACCGCGGCGTGAAGCCGGAACGCGTGATCATCGACCACGTCGAGGAACACACGATCCAGCGCGTGCTCGACCGCGGTTTCTGGGCCGGTATCACGCTGTATCCGGATTCCAAATCGTCGCCGCCGCGCGCCGTCGACATGCTCGAGATCTGCGGCCGCGAACGCATTTGGCTCAACTCGGCGTGTGATTGGGGAGTGAGCGATCCGCTCGCGGTGCCGAAGACGGCGTTGGAAATGCGCCGCCGCGGGCACAGCGCCGATTTCGTCGATGCGGTGCTTTACCGGAACCCGCATCGTTTTCTGTCGCAGTGCCCGAAGTTTCGCCTCGGCGACTCGTCCGCCGGATGAAGCTGCACGACGGCCTTCAGCTCGCGTACTGCACCAACGTCCACCGCGGGGAAACCTGGGCGGAAACCTTCGCGGCGCTCGAGCAGCACACCCTGCCGGTGCGCCGGCGCGTCGCCCCTGGTCGCACGTACGCCATCGGGTTGCGGCTCGGTCAGCGCGCCGCCGCGGAACTTGCGGAACCCGCCGCCCTGCTCGCTTTCCGGCTTTGGCTGGAGCGGCACGACTGCACGGTTTTCACGATCAACGGCTTTCCCTACGGCAGTTTTCACGGCACGCGCGTCAAGGAGCAGGTCTACGCGCCCGACTGGTCCACTCCCGAGCGCGTCGCGTACACCCTGCAGTTGTTCACGCTGCTGGACCAGCTCATGCCGGCGGGAGCGGGCGGGAGCGTCAGCACCGTGCCGGCTTCGTTCAAAGGGTTCATCGCCGCCGAACCCGCGCGCCGCGCTGCGATCTTCAAAAACCTGACCACCTGCGGCCGCGCCATCGCCGACCTTGCGGCGAAGACCGGCCGTGATCTTCACCTCGGTCTCGAGCCCGAGCCGTTGTGCTTGATCGAGACGAGTGAGGAGACGGTGGATTTTTTCAATGCATGGCGCTCCGCGGATCGCGCCGCGGACGGACTGCTCGGCGTGGTCGGCGTGAACTACGACTGCTGTCATCTCGCGGTCGAGTTTGAGTCCGCGGCCGCCGCGCTCGACCGGATCGCCGGCGCCGGTCTGCGGCTGAGTAAACTGCATTTGAGTTCCGCGCTGCGCGTGAAGCCGGATGCCGCGGGCCGGGCTGCGCTGGCGGCTTTCGTTGAGCCCGTGTACCTGCATCAGGTCGTCGTCGGGCGGGCCGGGACGAACGAGGTTCGGCGGCGCTACGTCGATTTGCCCGACGCGCTGGCGGATGTGAAGCCAACGTTGCCCGATGACGAATGGCGGGTGCACTTCCACGTGCCGCTGCACGCGACGCCGGGCGCCCCGTTTGCCGACACGCGGGATCATTTGGCCGCCGCGCTCGACTGGCTGCAGGCCCATCCGGGGGCTTGCACGCATCTCGAGATGGAGACCTATACGTGGGAAGTGCTGCCGCCGGCCCTGCGTCTGCCGATCGGAGATCAATTGGTCCGTGAATACGCGTGGACCCTGTCCGCCCTTGCGCAACGCGGCCTCGCCGATGCTGCGCTCGCGGCGCACTGTGCGCGGGAAGCTGGGGCCTGAAGCGTCGTCGTCACGCCCACTACCTTCGCCCGCTTCGCCCATGAATGTGCGCCCTTGGTTTGATCTCGCGCGGGCGGGCAATTTTCCATCGGTCGTCAGCAACACCCTCGCGGCGCTCGTTTTGTCGGCGCCGGTCCTCGGCACCTGGCCCGCGGCGGGTACGCTCGCGCTGGCGGCGTTCGCCGGATGTCTGATTTATGCGGGCGGGGCGACCTTCAACGACGTGGCCGACGCCGCATTCGACGCGAAGCACCGGCCCGAGCGCGTAATTCCGCGCGGCGTAATTTCGCGGGCGACGGCGGCCTGGGTGGCGACGGCGCAGATGGTACTCGGGCTCGTTCTTTTGTTTTGGGCTGGTGCCTCGCCGGTGTGGGCGCTGGCTCTGGTCGCGGTGATTCTCGCCTACGACTGGATTCACAAGCGCTGGATCGGGTCCGTCGTGCTCATGGCCGGGTGCCGCGTACTGCTGGCGCTGACGATCGCGTCGCTGCCGGGTCAACACGTGGCGCCCGCGTTGGCGTGGTGGTTGGGTGTATTGTTCGTGTACATTGTGACCCTCAGTTTGATCGCGCGTTGGGAGTACAAACCCGGTGCGCCGGCGGCGAAACTCGGCCGGGCGGTCGGCCGTCTCCTGGCTTTCATCCCGCTCGTGGACGCCGCCGCGTTGCTCGTGGTCGGAGCATGGATGCCTGCCCTGGCCTGCGCCATTGCGGTGCCGCTCGGCCGCTGGGCCCAGCGCCTCGCTGCGGCGACGTGAGGCCGATTTAGTGCGATGCCGATACGTGGAACCCCCACGGGAAATTATTCGGGCCAGTTGCCGCAAAAAGGCCCCAAAGGGCCCGTCCCGCCGGCGACAGATTCCCGCGCGCCTAGAGGCGCCTTGGGGGCTGCATTCGCCCTCCGCTGTTTGTGCCTTTAGCGGCTGATGGTTTGAATCAGTGACCGGCCCTCGCGGGCGCTCGCAGTCACGGAAAGACCGGCGCCGCGGTCCGTCTTTCGTGGCCGCCCCGCATGCTTCGGGTTGATTACGCGCGGTGAGCCGCTTCTCTGGTTTCCCCTCTCCGATGTCCGACCGACCCGACCTCGTCTCCTTTCCGATCACGCTCCGTTACGAGCATCGGGTTATTTTCACCCGCAATGTCTTTGCCCCGGACAACGACGCGCTCGCCGACGTGCTCACGCCGCGCGAGCCCGGCGGCAAGGCCCGGGCGCTGGTTTTCTGGGACGCGGGCTTGGCGCAGGCCTTTCCCGGACTGCCGGCGCAACTGAAGGCGTGGTTTGCGGGGCGCGCGGACCGGCTCGCGCTCGAGGGCGAACCGGTGGCGCTGCCCGGCGGGGAGACGGTGAAGAATGATTTTCATCAGCTCGAACGGGTCTGGTCCGAGATCAACACCGCGAAGCTGTGCCGGCACTCGTTCGTGATCGCGATCGGCGGTGGCGCGGTGCTCGACATGGTGGGGTTCGGGGCGGCCACGGCGCATCGCGGGATTCCGATCGTCCGCCTGCCGACGACAAGTCTGAGTCAGGGCGATGGCGGGCTCGGGGTGAAGAACGGCGTGAACTATTTCACCAAGAAAAACTGGCTCGGCTCGTTTGTCGTGCCGCATGCGGTGGTGAATGACCTCTCGTTTCTCCACGCCCTGCCGCCGCGCGACCGTCGCGCCGGCTTGATCGAGGCGCTCAAGGTGGCGCTCGTGCGTGACGCGGCCTTTTTCGAATTCATCGCGGCGCGGGTCGACGCCTTGGCGACATTTGAACCCGAGGCCTACGAGGCCGTCATTCGCGAAAGCGCGCGCCAGCACATGGAACACATCGCGGCGGGCGGCGATCCGTTCGAGCGCGGCTCCGCGCGACCGCTGGATTTCGGCCACTGGGCGGCGCACAAGCTGGAGCAGCTTTCGGAATTTCGCGTCAGCCATGGCGAGGCGGTGGCCGTCGGGATGGCGATCGACCTGATTTATGCGCGGCGGATCGGTTTGCTGGCGGAGCCGGCGGCCGAACGTATTCTCGGGATCATTCAACGGCTAGGCTTCGAGTTGTTTGCGCCGATCAAGCAGATCCGCGCAGCGAGCGGGCGTCAGGATATGCTCGACGGCCTCGAGGAGTTTCGCGAACACCTCGGCGGCCGCCTGAGCATCCCGATGATCCGTGCGCCCGGCGATCGCCTCGAGGTGCACGAGATGGACGGCCCGGTGGTAAAGGCGGCGTTCGAGGAACTGCGGATGCGTTATGGGTGAGAACGGAACACGAACCGGCCGGAGTCCCTGCGCTCACGCGCGGGGCTGCGCCGGACCTTTAGCCCTGCGCGTGAGCCCAGGGCTTGCCCCATGAGCCGGCTCGCGGTTCTCAACGTCGTCGGGCTGACGCCACGCTTGCTCGGCGCCGCGATGCCGCGGCTCACTCGGCTGGCGGCCGAGGGCGGAATGATTCGCGTGCAGCCGGTCTTGCCGGCGGTCACGTGCACGGCGCAGAGCACGTACCTCACCGGCCTGCCGCCGTCGGGTCACGGCGCGGTGGCGAACGGTTGGTACGACCGCGAGCTCGCCGAGCATCATTTTTGGAAGCAGTCGAATCACGTGGTGCAGGGTGAGAAGCTGTGGGAAAAGTGTCGGGCGGCGCGCCCGGGGTTTACCTGCGCAAAATTATTTTGGTGGTACAACATGTACTCGAGCGCCGATTGGTCGCTCACGCCGCGGCCGATGTACCCCGCGGACGGGCGTAAGGTCTTCGACGTGTACTCGCACCCGATGGGCATCCGCGATGCGATCAAGCGCGACCTTGGACCGTTTCCGTTTCCCGCCTTCTGGGGACCGCTGGCGGGCATCGCATCTTCGGAGTGGATTGCGGCGGCGGCGAAATGGATCGAGGAGAAACATCGCCCCGACCTGTCGCTCGTTTATCTCCCGCACCTTGATTACAACCTGCAGCGGCTCGGCCCGGATGATCCGCGGATCGCCGCCGATTGCAGGGCGATTGATCGCGTGGCGGGCGATCTGATGGATGGCTACGCGCAACGGGGCGTGCGCACGATCGTGCTCTCGGAGTACGGCATCACGCGCGTGCGCCGCACGCTTGCGTTGAACCGGATTTTCCGGGCGCAAGGTTGGATTGCGATCAAGGAAGAACTCGGTTGCGAGTTGCTCGACTGCGGGGCCAGCAAGGTCTTCGCGATCGCGGATCACCAGATTGCGCACATTTACGTCAATGACCCCGCGCTGTTGCCGGCGGTGCGGGCGGTTGTGGAACGTTTGGACGGAGTTGCTTCCGTGCTCGATGCTGCCGGCCAACGGGCGGCGGGGTTGGATCATGCGCGATCGGGCGACCTGGTCGCGTTCTCAGCCGAGGATGCGTGGTTCACGTATTACTACTGGGAGGACGACGCGAAGGCGCCGGACTTCGCCCGCTGTGTCGATATCCACCGCAAGTACGGCTACGATCCCGTCGAGTTATTCATCGATCCCAAGCTGGCCCTGCCGAAACTGCGGATTGCGGCGACACTCCTGCGCAAGTCACTCGGTTTCCGCACCCTGATGGACGTGATCCCGCTCGATGCTTCGCTGGTGCGAGGATCGCACGGCACGTGTCCAGCGGATTCCGGCGAGTGGCCCGTGCTGATCGGCACGGGGACCGCGTCCGGGCCGATTCAGGCGACTGCGGTCCACGACCGGTTGCTGGCGGCGTGTTTGGCGTCCTGAGCCTCTCGGGCTATGCCGAGACAAGTCATTTTTACAGGAAGCGCGGGAAGGGGGGGGGAATTCAACCTCTCCGTTCTCCCCGCGCTTACTGTTCAAAGCTGGTCGCGGGCTTCGGGGCACGAAAAAGGGCGGGTCTCGCGACCCGCCCTTAAAAAACTCAAACTCGTTGGTCTGCTTAGACCTCGTAGGCCGGGAGCACCTTTTCGACGCGGGCCTTCTCGAGACGAGCGAAGACCGGCATGCCGTTGTCGTGCGGGATCGTGATTTCGCCCTGAATCAGCGGCTGCGCATAGCGGAGGAACTGAAAGTTCATGCTCATGCCGTCCTCGTTGATCCACTCGCGGGGGAGCTTCTTCACCGAATTCGCGACGTCGGCGAGGGGAGCCAGGCCGGTCTCGGAGGTGTACTGTTCACCGTCACCACGCATGAGGGTGACCATCTTGTCGGTCTCGCCGTTGATGGCGGCTTCGACGGCGGCCTGGCCGGTGAGGTAGGCCTCGTCGACGTCGGTCTTGGAGGCGGCGTGCGCGGCGGCGCGCTGGAGCAGGCCGGGCTTCGCGACGCGGATCTTTACGCCAGGGATGGCCTGGCCGAAGATTTCCGCGAGGGCGTCACCGGCTCCACCCAGTTGGGCGTGGCCGAAGGCGTCGGTCGAGGCATCGGCCGCGACGTAGTTACCGTCGCTGTCGACGAGACCCTCGGCGACGACGATCT
>CAIJFT010000386.1 GCA_903820035.1 uncultured Opitutia bacterium | reverse complement strand
GTGCCATGGGAGTCGCTCGTACTCACACTCGTGGCGCTGGTCGCGAGCGGCGCACTTTGGATCTGGCTCGCCGCCGGCTTCGCCCTCCGCGGTCACCTGCTCCGCGCCCTGCGCAACGAGTGAGCGATCGCGCAGGCTGGATGCCTGCGCTACACCGGCCAAACCATAAACAGGAAGACCGGGAAGCGCGGGGAGAATCATCCCCTCTCCGTTCTCCCCTCCCTTCCTGTTCCAAAGTCTTCACACTTCTCGGCGCCGCACCGACGCTCGGGCAAAGGCCTTTGCCCCAAAGGGCACAAAGCCGGGAGGGCGATGGCAGCTTTCAAGGCGCCCATCGGCGCGCGGAAATTTCCCGTCGACCGGACGGGCCCATGGCGCTTTTTCGCGGCCACCTCCGCCTTGAAATCCGATCGCCCTGCACCATCGCCCAAAGTCTGAACGGGAAGAGCGGAGAGGTCACGCGCCGCTCCCCGTCTTACCCGCCCTTCCGGTTCAAAAACTTCTTCGCCGCCCGCGCCTCACTGCGCCGCGCGGAGGTCGTAGCAGATCAGGCGCGGGGGCTCACCGCGGAACATGCCGCGGGCGTTCTGGTTCACGTAAAGCAATCCACGCGAAAGCACGGGAGGCGTCCACGTTTCGGGGGCGGCAAACAACCACGTACGCGCCACCTCCCGGTAGCCCTGCGGCGAAAGTTCGATCCACAGGAGGTGCCCGTACTCGCCAAGGCACAGCACGCGGCCGTCGACGTGCAGCAGCGACGCCCGGTACGTGCCAAGCGTCGCTTCGCGCGTGCCGCCACGGGCCGGCAGCGTTTCGGTCCACTCCGGCTGCGTCCGCCAGACCTCGCGGCCGGTCGCGCGTTCCACGCACACGAGTTCCGCGTCACGCGGGCCGTGACCATCCACGCCGTACAGGTGGTCCCCCAGCACCAGCGCCGTCATAAAGTGCATGCCGAAGGTCGGGTTCTTCCACCCGACGCGCGCCGTCCCGTCAGCCTGCACCTCGAGGAGCACGCCGCCGGAGCCGTAGCACTCGCCGAGAAAAATCTGGTTACCCATGACGACCGGCGAAGCGGCATTAACCGACTCGAACCGCGTGCCGCGCCAGGGAAACGTGAAATCGATGCGGCCGTTCTCCGGATCGAGACAGAGCAGTCCGCCCGTCGCCGGCCGGCTCTCCCCACCGGCGAAAACGAGTACGCGGCGTTTTCCCTGCAGCACCGCCGGAATCGGCGACGCGTAACTCGGGCCCCAGGTATCGCCGGCACCCCAGAGCTGTTTCCCCGTGTCCGCGGCAAAGGCCACGACGCAGGGGCCCCCGGGCGCGCCGACGTTGACGATGACCTTGCCGCCCTCGACGAGCGGAGCCGAGGCGACCCCGAAGAAGTTCTGCGTCACTTTGAATTCCGGGAGGAGTTCGTGGCTCCAGAGCACCCGGCCCGTGACCAGATCAAGGGCGTGCAACCTGCCGCCGGCGCCGCAGGTGAAAACCCGGCCGTCGGCAATCACGGGACTCGCCCGCGGACCATGGTTGTACCCGTAACGGTCCTGGTAGGCCGACGCGTAGGCGAATCGCCAATACCGACGGCCGTCGAGCGGGTACAGGCACTCGACCACCTCTTCGTCGCCGACCCGGTGAAACACGATCAACCGGTCACCCTGTACGACTGGCGCCGCAAAACCGGATCCGCGCGGCATTTCCCACACGACCCGGAGCCCGTCCGCCGGAAAGGCGCGCAACAATTTCGTCTCCGGCGAAGCCATGTTGTGCGTCGGGCCCAGGAAGGTCGCCCAGTCGCTCGTGACCGCCCCCGGCGGCAGCGGCTTGGGCGCGCTGCGGTAAGTCACCTCGGGATTGGGTTGCGCGCCGCGGTCCCCGGGGACGGCGGCGGCCCGCAGCGTTGCCGGTGGGACGCCGGCCAGTAGGAGGACCAGCACGAAGCGAGACAGGGAAAGGCACCGTTGGGGACACATGGCGCGGGAGGCGGAGATCCCCGTTGTGACCGCCCCCGCGGCCCACGCAAGCCCGCCCACGGAGAGCAGGCACGCCGTATGACAAAAACGGAGATGCGGACCGGTCCTGGGATTGCGTATTGACTGCCAGGAGCACCCTCCAGTCGGATCACCGCCAATCGCCCGCCCTGTGGCCGGGCCCCTCCATCATGATGTTCCTCCGTTTCGCGTTGCTCAGTGCCGCGGCTTGGCCGACGGCCTTTGTGGCGGCTGCGGAACCGGCGGACGCCGAGGCCCGCGCCGCGGCGCTCGCCCGCGAGAAGCAGCAGGTCGCGCAGGAGCTCGCCCGGAGCCAGACCGCGCTACGGGAGACCCAGGATACGCTGGCCAAACAGTCCGCCGAAATCGGCGCGATCCGCGCGGAAAATGCCGCCACGCGGATCCAGCTCGGCCGACTCCAGGCAGAGGCGGCGGCCAGCCACTTCAACCCCTCGAACCTGCCGTCTGCCGAAGCCGTCGTCGCCCTCGAAGGCGAGCGCACCGCCCACCGCGCGACCAAGGCCGGGCTCAACCAGCGCGAAAACCAAGTGCAGGGCCTGGTGGCAGAACGCACCAAGCTCGAGAGCGAGATCCGGGTGGCCAGGGCCTCGGCTGAGCTCGCCAGCAACACCGCCCGCGCGGAATTGCGCCAAACCCAGACGACGTTGGAGGCCGCCCGCGCGGAAGCGACCCGGCTGACGGCCGAGACGCTGGCGTTGCAGGGCCGGTTCGCCACGCTGGAACGCGAAGCCAAGGCCACCCGCCAGCCGACGCCGGCGGATCTCGCCGCGCTGCAAATTCAGGAACGGCAACTCACGGCCCTTGAGCAGGAGCTGACGTCGACGCGCAACTTGCTCGCGCAGACCAAGGCCGCGCTGGCTGCGGCCATGGCCATCGCGAACCGGCCCGACCTGCTCCCCGAGACCGAGGCGCAGCTCAAATCCCTGCAAGAGACGAACGCCTTGCTCCAACGGGAACTCACCGCGGCGACCGCCGCCGCCCGCATGCAGGACCGACCGACCATCACGGAAGAAGAACTCACGCAGCTCCGGCTCCGCGCCGCCGCCGCCCGTGAGCTGGAGCAACAGGTGCAACAACTCGAAACTGAAAAAGCCGCCGCCATGGCCGGCAGGGGCAGCGCAACCAGCGACGAAGTCGCCCGCCTCGAAGCGGCCCGCGCCGAAACCGAGCATAAACTCAACACCGTCCTCCGCTCCTATACGCTGGTGGCCCGGGAACGGGACGCATGGCGCGAACACGTGCAGCAGCTCTCCGTGCCCAACGGTTCAGCCCGAACCGCACCCGCGACAAGGGCGGAGATGGCGACCGAAACCGTCGGGCGCACCGCGGCACGGGCCAATCCAGCTCCGAGACCGGTATCATTCAGCGGACCCGAGGACCCTGCGCCGGTCCCGACCGCCACCCGCGTGGAACCGCCAACGCAACGGCACCCCACCCCGCCGCGCAGCGTGACGCTCGGGCAACCCGCCTTTTCCCACCGGATCGCCCCGGGCGAGACCCTCGCCTCGATCGCCCGTCGCTACTACGGCAACCCGAAGCGCTGGCCCGAGATCGTCGCGGCCAACCGCGATGTGTTGCCCGACCAGCGGAGCTTCGCCGCGGGGAAGATGATCCGGATCCCGTAGGCGCCGTTCACGCGGTCGCGCAAAGGTCCGATAAGGACCTCGGGGCCCTCCGGGATTCCTTTTCGCCGGCGTCACGTCGCGCTTGCCACCGCCGCGACCGCCGGCCATCACGCCGCTTCATGGCATCCCTTCCCACCGAATTCTCCGGCGTCACGGTCCACACCAAGGCCAACGTCTACTTCGACGGCAACGTCGTCAGCCACACCGTGCTCTTCGCCGACAAGACGAAGAAGACCCTCGGGCTCATTCGCCCGGGCTCGTACTACTTCGGCACCGGCGCCGCGGAACGCATGGAGATTGTCGCCGGCGAGTGCACCGTCACGCAGAAGGACAGCCAGGAGTCGAAAGCCTACGGCGCCGGCACCTATTTCGACGTGCCCGCCAACAGCGGCTTCACCATCGCGGTGAAGTCCGGCCTCTGCGAATACATCTGCTCGTTCCTGCCCTAAAGGCCGGAGTTGAACGTTGAAGGTTGAAAGCGCGCTGCCGTTAGGGGCGCCCGACCTGTCGCCCTGAGCGTGAGCGCAGGGATTGTTCGTTCCGTCATGGTCCCTGCGCTCACGCGCAGGGCTACCGCCGATCCCAAAGGCCGCCTCCGGAGAAGCCACTGCGGGATTGAGGCGGCCCGCCCCGCCGCGCAGCGTCGGGCCATGCCCCGTTCGTCCGCCCTGCTGTGGTTGTGTCTGTTGCTCGCCGGCTGCGCCACCGTCCCGCCGCCGCCCGATCCCGCCGCCGTCGCGCGGGCCGCCGCGGCCGTTGAAGCCGCGAAACACGACCCGGCGCAGCCGTTGCCCGATGGTCTCTACGCCGAAATCACCACGCCGCGCGGCGTGATCACGGCGGAACTGTATTTCGAAAAAATGCCCCTGACGGTCGCCAACTTCGCCGGACTCGCCGAGGGCCGGATCGGACCGGCTCCGCGCAAACCGTACTTCGACGGCATCGTCTTCCACCGGGTGGTGCCGGGCTTCGTGATTCAGGGCGGCGACCCGACCGGCACCGGGCGGGGCGACCCGGGCTACAAATTCCCCGACGAGTTTGCCGGCGGCCTGCGCCACGACGTACCCGGCATCCTCTCGATGGCCAACAGCGGTCCCGATTCCAACGGCTCACAATTCTTCATCACGCTGGGGGCTGCCCGGTACTTGGATTTCAACCACGCCATCTTCGGCCGCGTGCTCCGCGGCGCCGACGTGCCGGCCAAGATTGTGAAGGGCGACACCATGAGCGTGCAAATCGTCCGCCGCGGTCCGGCCGCCGCCGCCTTCGCCACCGACGAGGCCGCCTTCCAGACCCGCCTCGCCCGCGCCCCGCGCCACGCGCCACCGCACCTCGAGGACAAGAGCGGTCTCGGCAACGGTACGCCGCCGTTTCAGGCCAAGTACCTGGAGAACCGCCTCGCCAACCTCGCGCGTTTCACCGGCCGGAAGATTTATGTACGGCTGTTGCCAACGCTGCCCGACGAGCCCGCCGGCCAAACGCCCGCGCAGGCCGCCGCGGCGTTGGCCGCGAGCCTGCACCTGCCGCCGGACGCCCTCCTCGCCTGCTACTTCGCGGACGAAGACCAGTGGGCCGTGAGCGGCGGGCCGGCCGGCCTGAAGCCGCCCGTGCTCACGCCGCGGCCGCCGGCGGAAAACGCCGCCGGTCCCGACGCCGCGCACCGCGAACAGCAGCGCCGGATGTTCACCGCCGCCGAGGAATTTGTTTCCAGCCTCATCGACCAGACCGATCCCAAATGAACCTGCTCCGTTTTCTCTCCCTGATGGTACTCGCGCGCGTCGCGCGTTTGGCCGCGGCCGAAGCGGTTTTACCCGACGGCCTCTACGCTGAGTTCACCACGCCGCGCGGTGTGATCACCGCCGAGCTCCATTACACGCGGGCCCCGCTGATGTGCGCCAACTTCACCGGCCTCGCCGAGGGCACCCTCGCACCGAAGGACGGCAAGCCGTTCTACTCGGGCCTCACCTGGTACCGCGTCGTGCCGGGCTTCGTGCTCCAAAGCGGCAACCCCGGACTCAAGGACACCGACGACGAGAAGGAGCCGATCCCGCATCACTTTCCCGACGAATTTGCGTTGGGCCTGCGCCACGACGCCGCCGGCGTGCTCTCGATGGCCAACGCCGGGCCCGACACCAACAGTTGCGAATTCTTCGTGACGCTCGCGCCGCAGCCGCGGCTCGATTACCTGCACAGCGTCTTCGGCCGCGTGGTCCGCGGGTTGGGCGTGCTGCCGCAGATCAAGGCGGACGACACCGTCGCGATCAAAATTCTGCGCCTCGGCGCCGCCG
>CAIJFT010000385.1 GCA_903820035.1 uncultured Opitutia bacterium | reverse complement strand
TCCCGAAAACCGCCGCAGCGGCGAAAGGAAATAAACCAAGTGCCACGAGCAGACGAATTGGTTTCATGGAGTAGGAAGAATGATTGGCGTTTAGGTTCTTCGAGGCTCGCCGCACTAACTCCCCTGCCGGGGGCCAAGTTTACCCCCTCGAAATACCCGCCCAGGTAGGCAGCGGTGCGATTTGCGATTGAGGTGCTTTCCCGGAGGCCCCGGATTTTTCGATCCGCTCCGCCTCCCAGTAGTCCTGCTGGATTTTGGCGCGTTCCGCCCGCCCGGCAGTGTCCACGCGTTCGGCTTCGCGATGGTTCCGGTTGTCGGCGATCACATGGTTTACGATTACGCCCGTTACCAAGCCGGCGACGGCCCCGATGGCGGCCCCAAGGCGTCGTCCCGGATGGCATGGCCCGCGGCGGCCCCGGCCAAGGTCGCTACGCCGATGGTCGCGGCCTCGCTGAAACCTGTCCGATTGGAGGTGGGCGGCAGCGAGACTGGCGACCGCGAGACCGAACAACCGGAGCTGAGACAGAGTCCGGCCGCGAGAAGCGTGAGGATGATGGATTTCATGGTGATAAGAATTATGCGGCCGCAACTTGGGGAGCGCTGGCGTGAGTCCGAGCGTAGGCGACGCCGCGAGGATAGTTTTCGCGAAGATCAGCCTGGCCGCATCGCGTCCGACTTTTTGTTCACGCATGATCGTCTCCATCGCGACGGTATCTTCCTTGTCCGAGGTGATCATGGCGTATTTGAGCGGCGTGACGTAATTCCGGCACCGGTGGGAGACGGTCCCGGCCTGTATGTCCTGCACCACGACAAAGTCCGCGAATTTCCCGGGACGGGTTTCGAGATCGCGAATAAAGGCCACCGTTTCCTCGGAGAAACCGGAGTTTTGGGCGGCGAGTCACGTATCCTCGAGGTCATCTTGCCGGAGGAAAAACTTGAGCGGGGCGTAAGCAAACAGCGCGGCGAGATCCATGGCCTTGGGGGTCAAGGCACCGACGCCGGTGCCGCTTTTCCGAAAGGTGCGATCGGCGTCGTCGATAAAATCGGCCTGCGCCTTGTTTTTGATGAGCACTCCCGCCTCGTCGAACACCACCTACTTCCTGCGAATTCCCCCGTGGCTCATCAGCTGAGCGCTGAGAATTGAGCGAGCGGAACCCGGCTCGAATGCAACCGACGTAACGCGCACCGAATACGGCAACCCCGCTGCAACGCTCAATCCCCAAGTCTCCCCCGCCGAGGTCTTCCGCGCTCAAACCACCACGCTCAACTTCGCCCCTTACCCTCTCCCCCCATACGGCATCTGCGTCGCCATGACGGTAATCGTGGGAACGTTGGCCGCCAGGGGCAGGCCCGCCATGTAAAGAATCGCGTCGACGACGTGGCGAACGTCAAAGGTCGGCTCGATGGCGATTGTCCCGTTGGCCTGCGGCACGCCGCGCTTCATCTTTTGCGCGAGCGGGGTATCGACGTTTCCGATATCGATCTGGCCGCAGGCAATGTCGAACGGACGGCCGTCGAGCGACAGCGACTTGGTCAATCCGGTCACCGCGTGCTTCGTGGCCGTGTAGGCGATCGAGTTGGGCCGGGGCACGTGCGCGGAAATCGAACCGTTGTTGATGATGCGACCGCCCCGCGGCCGCTGCTGCTTCATCGTCCGGAATGCCGCCTGCGCGCACAGAAAGACCCCCGTGAGATTCGTGTCCACCACCGCCCGCCAGTCGGCCAGAGATAGCTCTTCGAGCGGAACGCCGGGGGCGTTGACGCCGGCATTATTAAACAACACATCGACCCGCCCGAAGTGCTCAACCGTCTGCGCAAAGAGCGCCTGCACGCTGGCGGGATCACGAACATCCGTCGGCACCACCAAAGCCTGCGCGGCCGCCGCCCCCGCCCGCTCGAGCGTGGCGGCCAACGCCTCGGGACGGCGACCCGCCAACACGACCCGGTAGCCGGCGGCGATAAAACCAAGGGCACACGCTTGGCCGATGCCAGAACCGGCTCCGGTGACGACGGCAACATTCGGCGGGGTATCCATGGAACGAGCGTCCCACGG
>CAIJFT010000384.1 GCA_903820035.1 uncultured Opitutia bacterium | reverse complement strand
GAGCAATGTCTCGACATGGCCCGCTCGATGTTGGGCCACAACCTCGACTCCATCCAGCCTGACGGCACCATCCTACCCGCCCACGCGGAGCAGTCGCGCCCGGATGAACCCGGTCATGTCGCCTTTGCCCTTGGAGAGTTCTATCGCGCCACCGGTGAGACCACCCTTAAGGGTCACGATCTGATCGACCTCGCCGCGCGCTGCATCACCGCGCAGATGTTCACCGAGCCCGCTGCGGAAAACGGCTTGGCCTACGCCGCGCTCGGTCTCCTCGCGTTCGGCCCCTCCAAGGAGCGCAATCCCGTTTGGGAGCGTCTCGTCGAAGAAACCCAACAGCGAATCGACAAGTCCCTGCTCCACCGCAGCGACTACGACAATCACTGGCAGGCGTTCAACATCGCCAAAGCGGTCGCCCGTTTCAGCCTCGGCCTTTCCAAGAAGGACGAAACCTCGCGCCTCATCGAGCGCATGGTCGACCGCATCAACCAGACCAGCTCGGCCGGCTTCTTCGACGACTCCACCGAGGGACTCGGTGGTAATTTCAATTTGTATGGCGTGATGAGCTTCGTGTTCGTCCGCTCCGCATTACAGCTGCACGCCAACAACGGCGTCCGCGACCGCAAGTTGCCGACGCTCCGCACCTACGCCGAGAAGTACATCAAGATGATGCCCGACCTCGTCCGTTCCGACGGACTGGGCTGGGCCTTCGGTCGCGCCGCCGGAGCCTACGGCCAGATGCACTGCATCAGCCTCATTCTGCAGGGTCTCCGCGACGGCTGGATTCCCGACGATCAGAAGGTCAAGTACTACGATATTCTGCGCCGCCTGTTCATGTTCTTCTACGAGACCTATCTCGATCAGGAACACGGCTTCCTCGATTTGCGCGACGACGAACGCACGGCCTTCTCCTCGCACACCACCCGCATGGCGAATTTCGACGCCGCTCGCTACCTGTGCCAGTGGTCGCGTCTCGCCAAGACCGTCCAAATGCCGGCCGGCGCACCGAAAATCGAAGCCCCGCGGACATCGGGGCGTTTCGTGATTTTCGACAAGTCGAACCGCAAGGAGCAGGGCCTCTTCCTCTACCGCGACGGCGAGTCCGGCCTGCACTTGCAGGTCCCGCTCGTGAGCTCCGGCGCCAAACTGACCGCCGACTCGCTGTCATTCCCGCACTCCCCTGGCATCTTCGACTGGCCGAACAATATCTACGCGCCGATCATGCTCCCCGAGCTGACCTTCGGTGATCAGGTCACGCTTCCGTCCTTCTACGGCAAGAACTGCGTCACGGGTCTCGGTCTGCGCAACAGCTTCTACTTCCGCTACGAGCAGCCTGACTTGATCAACCTCAAGGAGGAGTTCGTAAAGGGCCTCGGCAGCGTGAAGGTACAGTGGACCTTTTCGGGCAACAAGATCGGCTGCGAATTCGCCTACACGGTGAAGCAGCAGGTGACCCTCGACAAGTTCCGCTACTGCCTCGCAATCGCCGCGCCGCACTCCAAATACCACGTCACCGGGGCACTCACGCTCGGGCAGCATGGTCATCGCTGTAGCGTGGCCAAGGACGACTTCCAGGCCAATTGGCGCGAAACCGAGGTCGTGAGCGCCGACCCCACCTACCGCACGAATTACGGCAAGGTACACTATCTGCAGTACTTGGTTCGCGACCACCCGCTGATCATGCGCCCCGGTCAGGTCTACCGCCTCGCGGTAAACTTCGAGCCCGACGTCGCACACATGGATTCCTAAGGACACAGGGGCGTTACCGCCGCCCGGACAAGGGGCAAGTTTGACGGGACAAGCATCAAGGGCAGGCCGGCACGGCAACGGTCCAATTCGGATCGTCGCTCGGCACCTGCCCTTTACAACTTGCCCCGCCCGCGCAGCCCTCGTGACTTCCCTGCCAGCTCTTGGCCTTCGCCCGTTGAGCCTTGTCACTTGGTCCTCGGCCCTTGTCACTTTCGCTCCGTCCCATGCTTTCCCGCCGCATCATTCCGTGCCTTGACGTCAACGCTGGCCGCGTCGTCAAGGGCATCAAGTTTCAGCAATTGCGCGACGCGGGGGACCCCGTGCAATGCGCGAAGGCCTACGACGCCCAGGGCGCGGACGAACTTGTCTTCCTCGACATCACCGCGTCGAGCGACAACCGCGGCATCATGCACGACGTCGTGGCGGCTACGGCGGAACAGTGTTTCATGCCGCTTACGGTCGGCGGCGGCCTCCGCACGGTCGCCGACATTGAGGCCATGCTGAAGAGCGGCGCCGACAAGGTCTCCCTCAACACCGCCGCAATCAAGGATCCCGGGCTGATCCGCGCGTCGTCCGATCGCTTCGGGGCCCAGTGCATCGTCGTCGCGATCGACGCGAAGCGCGAACCCGACGGCAAGTCCTGGCGGGTATACACGCACGGCGGCCGCAACCGCACGGAGCTCGACGCCGTGGCGTGGGCCGTGCGCGCCACCGAACTCGGCGCCGGAGAAATCCTCCTCACGAGTATGGATGCCGACGGTACCCAGGCCGGCTACGACTGCGCGTTGACCCGGGCGGTCAGTGATTCCGTGGGCGTACCCGTAATCGCCAGTGGCGGTGCCGGCACGCTCGCCCACTTTGCGGACGCACTCGACAGCGGCCACGCCAGCGCCGTGCTCGCGGCCAGCCTGTTTCACTTTGGCACGCTCACTATCCCGCAGGTGAAGGACTATCTCTCCACGCACGGCGTGCCCGTGCGCCGCTGACGGATACCGCGGCGGGGTCCCAGACCCCGCAGTTCCAGAGCATGGACCGCCACCCCGATCACGTTCGTCCCCACCCGTCACCGTTGGGGAGTTTGGCGCTGGTGCGAGGAAGCGGGCTGATCGGTTTGCTTTTGCTGTTCGCATATGGGTTTTGGATGACCCTGCGGCTCAATGACGACCCGGGGCTGATTTACCTCGGCGGGCACGGTGGCGCCGCGTGGATCGTCCCGCATGAAGCGACGACGCTTGCGACCCGCCCGACAGGCGACGGAGTCCGCGGATTCCGCATCCGATTCACCGTTGCTGCGGCGGTAAACGACGCCCTGCTCGAAGTCCGCGGCCTACGCGGACTGAATGTCCTGCTCAACGGCAAGCTTTTGCTGGACACCACCCGAGCTCCCGAACGCTGGAAATCCGCCACTGTGGTCCAGCTCGCACCGCAGTTGGCAGCGGGGGCTCACGAATTAATCATACTTGTCCGCAACGATAGCGGCCCCGCCGCCCTATGGGCCAAATGCGAGCGCCTCGGACTTCAGACCGACACCTCGTGGGAATCGTCCCGCGACGGCACGAACTGGGGGCCGGCTCGGCTCGCCACGGATCGGGCATCGCCCGAACTTACCCGCGAGTTTCCCTCGCCGGGTCGGGCGCTGGGCGAACGCGCGCCGTGGCTGATCTTACTTTTCGTCGCGGTCGCCCTCGCAAGCGATCAGCTGGCCCGACGCACACCCCGTCGATCCTTCTGGTCCAAACCAGCCGCCTGGCGCTGGGTCGCGCTTTCCACCTGGGGATTACTCGCCGTGCATAATCTTTCCCGCCTCCCCGGCCCCGCGGGTTTTGATGTCGCCGGCCACCTTGAGTACATCGATTACCTGATCAAAAATAGACGGCTGCCGCTCGCAACCGACGGCTGGCAGATGTTTCAATCGCCGCTGTATTACGGCCTCAGTGCGGGACTATTCGGGATTCTTCGATGGTTCTGCGAACCGGACAATGCAGTCATGTGGTTACGAGCGCTGCCGCTGGCCTGCGGCTTGGGGCAAATCGAGTTGAGCTACCGCGCCGTGCGCCGGCTTTGGCCGGAGCGACCTGACCTTCAGATCATCGGCACCTTATTCGCCGCTTTGCTGCCGATGAATCTCTACTTATCCCACTATGTCGGCAACGAACCGCTCGCCGGGTTCCTGAGTGCCTGCCTGTTCGTGACGACCCTGCGCTGGCTGCGCCCGACCCCGGAGGAGAACAACCGCTGGATCCCGCTATGGCTTGGGCTGTTACTCGGCCTAGCCCTGCTAACAAAAGTCAGTACGGTCCTCATGGCCGTCCCCGTGGTGCTCGCCGCCGGCCTCGCCACTCCGACTGCGGGCACGGTCACGGCGTGGTTACAGCGCAGCAGTCGGACGGTTGCCATCATTCTCAGCCTCGCCGGAGTGATCGCAGGCTGGTACTACCTACGAAACCTTATCCAGCTGGGCCGGCCGTTTGTCGGCGGCTGGGATATGGACCGGGGCTTTCCGTGGTGGCAGGATCCGGGGTATCACGTCGCCGGAGACTTTCTGACTTTCGGCACCAGTCTATTCAAACCCGTTGCGGTCAGCCTCGTCGGTTTCTGGGACGGACTCTATGCTACTTTTTGGTCCGACAGCTTCCTAAGCTCTGCCACGCTCGCTGCGGCCGCACCGCCATGGAACCATGGGGCGATGGCCGCGAGCGTGCTGCTGGCCCTCGTCCCCTCGGCGGCAATGCTACTCGGTTTTGGCCTGAGCCTCCGGGCACTCTGGGAAAAGTCCGATAGGGTCTCCTTGATTGTGATCACCACGCTCGTGGCGTACGGAGTCGCACTGCTCCACCACGCACTTTCCCTGCCCTATTACTGCGCGATCAAGGCGTTTTACAGTATTGGCGCGATGCCGGCTTATGTGCTGATCCTCACCACCGGCGTCGCCTGGCTATCGCGCCACGCCCCGATCCGGCTCATCACCCACGGAGGGCTAGCCTGCTGGGCGGTCACGGTTTATCTCGGGTTCATGGCGCACGGTTAAGTGGACGTCAGAAGGCCGCTACACCGGAGCGCAGCCACCGATGATTTAACGCACACCCTGCGTTTGCCCTCAGGGCGACCAAGCGCCCCACCCTGCAGGCCGCTTCAACTCAGGCACTCACCGTCGATTGCGGATTCGCGAGGGCTTCAGCCGGGGCGGTTTCAGGGCGAGCGACCTCGGCCGGTAGTGGTGGGGTTCCAAGCTTAACCTTCGGTACCCCGACGAGCACGCTGAGTTGCTCTTGGACCGCGACAAAGAACTCCGGTGTCAAATCCCCGGCCGGCACCTCGAAAATCGCCTTCGATTTCGCGTGCTCATAGCGCAGCCGAGCGCCGTCCGCACTCGGACCGCGTGGCTTGAGGATACGTTTACGCTCCAACATCAACGCGAGAAACTGGACGAGCCGGGTGTTCTCCGGCGTTGGCTCGATAGTCGGATCGGCCAGGGTCACAAATAAACTCTCGGCGGTCAGCTTCAGCGCGCGGTCCGGATTCTCGCCGGACTTCCGGTGCTTGTAGGCGTGAACCCATTTACAGGCCAGCACCCCCTCGGGATTAAAGTCCGCCGCATGCGGCTCCAATACATCGAACCGCACGATCTCCATCGCCGGCCCCGAGCGCACGAGAAAGCTCGCGACCCGGGCTCCGTCGACAAAGGCCTCGCTTGAAACAAAGCACGCCGTTGCGAGCGGCTGCAGATGCATTTCCATGCCTCTTGCTTAGGCTGGGATGCCCCGGACGCTAGCCTGAATATTCCCGAATGCCGCCACCCCTGCAAACGCAGGCACCGCGCCCCTTGTGCGCGCAGCCGCCCGCGGGCATTCGCGGTGGGTGCAGGTCGGATTTCTCCAGAATAACATTTTCTCCCGCAGGCCCGTGGCCAACGGTGACCGCCGGGCGAATCCGCCACCCGCCCCCTCCCCCATGCCGAGTCCCGTTCCGCCGCCGCCCTCCGACACGCTCCTGCTCTGTGTCGATCTGCAACCGAAGTTTGTCGGTGCCATGGCCGGCGGCGACCGGATCATCCGGCGCTGTACTTTTGCCCTCGCCGCCGCCACCGGTCTCGGCTTGCCCGCCGCGTTCACCGAGCAAGTGCCGGAAAAATTGGGCGCCACCGACCCGGCGACGCGCGCCGCCGCACCGTCCGCCCCGGTCTGGGTCAAAACGGCGTTTTCCGTTTTCGGCGACGACGTCATCCGCGCCGAACTCCTCCGGCGCGACGTGCAGCATCTGATACTCTGCGGCATCGAGACCCCCGTGTGCATTTACCAGAGCGCCCTCGATGCGCGGGCCGAGGGGCTGGAGGTCACGCTGCTGAGTGATGCGATTGGCGCGCGCCGACCCGCCGACGCCGCCGTCTGCCTCGAGGCGCTGGCCCGTGCCGGCGTCCATGTGCTGCCGTCCGAAACCGTCTTCTATGCGCTGCTGCGCGACGCGCGGCATCCGTTTTTCCGCACCTACACCCAGTTGGTGAAAAACGCCGGCGAAAGCCCCGCCTGACCTACGCCATGCCCGAAGAAATTCCCCTGCTCGTCGTCCGTGAACTGAAAGCGCTGGACTCGGCCGCCAATGGGCGCCCGTTCATCAGCCTCCTCGTCGTAAAGAAGCTCGCCGCCAAGACCGCGGCGAACGGCAATTCCTTCTACAGCCTCGAGCTCGGTGACCGCACCGGCTCGTTTTCCTGCACCGTTTTCAACGACAGTCCTGTCTTCGAAACGCTGAAGAGCGGCGGGGAAGGCGCCGTCGTGCGCATCGAGGGCAAGGTCGACTTCTATCAGGGCCGCCTCTCCCCTCGCCTCGGCCGCGCCACCGCGCTCACCGAAGAGGAACTCAGCGCACCGGGCATGCTCGATAACCTCGTCGAGACGCCCCCCGAGGGCGCACCGGAAATGTGGCAGGAGTTTCAGGCGTTCATTGACGCGATCAGTCACGACGAGTTGCGGATGACCGTCCGCGGCGTCTTCGACGAGATCGGCGAAACCTTCCGGTGGTCACCCGCCGCCGTCGCGATGCACCACGCCTACCGCCACGGTCTACTGGAGCATACGATCCACATGGCGCGAGCCGGCCGCGCCCTGCTCCCGCTCTACCAGGAGGTCGATGCGGACCTCGCGATGGCGGGCCTCCTCCTGCACGACACCGGCAAGGCCATCGAATATGAAGGCACCCTCGCGACCCGCCGCAGTCGTCGCGGCATTCTGCAGGGCCACGTCGTGCTCGGCTACCAACTCGCGCGCAAGCACGGCATCAAGGCCCGACTCGACGCCGATCGCCTGGAACGACTCGAGCACATCATTCTCTCGCATCAGGGAGAGCCCGAATGGGGTGCCGCCGTGTACGCCGCGACGCCGGAAGCCGTATTTGTGTCGATGATCGACAATCTCGACGCCCGCATGGGCATGGTGCAACGCGCCCTGCGCCAGGCGGGCGCAGGCGACGAATTCTCCGAACGTCTGCCCGGACTCAGCTCGCAACTGCTAACCCGGAAATTGCCCACGACGAAGGCGATCCCACCGGCGTGAGGCGCCGGGCGCACGCGGCGTGCGCCCCGACGCAATTTCCGCCAGTCACCCGCGGCTCAGCCGAGCGCTTTGAGCAGGCGCTCCAGCTCAACCCGCTTGGTCTGCTGCTCGGCGAGCTGCTTACGCGCGCCCTCGAGCACCGCCGGCGGCGCTTTGCTAACGAACGCCTCGTTCGCCAAGCGCGCCTCGGTTCCGGTGATATGCTTGGTGATCTGTTCGAGTTCCTTGGCGAGGCGCACCTTCTCCGCGCCCACGTCCACCGTGCTCGCGAGATCGAGATAGACGGTGCCAAGCGGGGTCACCGCCGCAGGCGCTCCGTCGACCTGCTCCCGGCGCTCAATCTTCGCGGCGCCGGCCATGCGGCTGAGCTTCGCAAGATTTGCGGCGACGATCGACCACTCGGCGTCGGCGGCGATCACGAAGAACGTCACATCACGCCGGCTGGCGAGGTTATGCTCGGCCTTGAGCGAGCGGACCTGCGACACGAACAATTTCAATTTCTCCACCGCGGCCACGGCCGCGCCGTCGAGCGCGAGCTTGCCCGTGAAGGTTTTACCCGCGAGTTCGGCGGCGGTCTCGATGCGGCCGTCCTCCATGAATTTGCCCGCGGTGCTGTATCCGAGTTTCTGCCACAGCTCCTCGGTGATGAAGGGCATGAACGGGTGCAGCAGGAGCAGCGTCTGGCGCAGTACGAGGTCCTGGATCGCGAGGCAGGTGCCCTTGGTCGCGGGATCCTGCAACTTCGACTTCGAGACCTCGACGTACCAATCGCAGAAATCGTTCCAGAAAAATCCGTACAAGGCCTGCACGGCGGCGCTGAACTCGAACTCCTTGAAGCAACGTTCCACTTCCTTGGCGGTCGCGAGCGTGCGTTCGAGGATCGCGTGATCGTCCGCGTCAAACTTCGCCGCATCCAAGCGGACCGCGATGGCCGCGACCGACGAATTGTCGCCGGCCTCGCCACTCATCTGGCGGAAGCGACACGCGTTCCAAAGCTTGTTGCAGAAGTTTTTTCCGCCCTCGATGCGGTCCTCCTGAAAGCGGATGTCCTGACCCTGCGGGGCGATCGAGATGATACCAAAGCGCAGACCGTCGGCCCCGTACTTCTCGATGAGGTCGAGCGGGTCCGGCGAATTGCCGAGCGACTTCGACATCTTGCGCCCCTGCTGGTCACGGATGATGCCGGTGAAGTAGACATCCTTGAACGGGATCCGCTGCTCAATCGGCGCACCAGGCCGCATAAACTCAAGGCCCGCCATGATCATGCGTGCGACCCAGAAGAAGATGATGTCCGGACCGGTCACGAGCGTAGACGTCGGGTAGAAATAATCCAAACCCGCCTCCTTTTGCTTCGCGGCATCGGGCCAGCCCATGGTCGCGAACGGCCAGAGCCACGACGAGGCCCACGTGTCGAGCACATCGTCCTCCTGCACCCAGTTCTCCGGATCAGCCGGTCCTTCGAGGGAGACATGCACCTTCGTCGGATCCTTCAGATCGGCTTCGGTGAGCTTCTCCTTGTCGAGGCCCTTGCAGTACCAGACCGGAATGCGGTGACCCCACCAGAGCTGACGGCTGATGCACCAGTCCTGGATGTTTTCCAGCCAGTGGAGGTAGACCTTACTCCAGCGCTCGGGGTGAAACTTGATGTGACCGTCGCGCACCGCCGCCTTGGCTTCCTCGACGCGCGGGTACTTCAACCACCATTGCCACGTAAGACGCGGCTCGATCGGTACGTCGGCGCGCTCGGAATATCCGACGTTGTTGGCATAAGCTTCCTCGGCGACCAGCGCCCCGGACGCCTTGAGCAACTCGGCGGCCCTCTTGCGGCCGGCGAAGCGCTCCAGACCCTCGAGGTCGGGACCAGCGAACGCGTTCAGAACCCCGTTGGCCTCGAGCACGTCGATAATCGGGAGCTGGTGGCGACCACCAATTTCAAAGTCAGCCTTGTCGTGCGCCGGCGTAATCTTGAGCGCACCGGTGCCGAATTCCTTGTCGACCGCGGGGTCGGCGATGATCGGGATTTCCGCCGCCGGCCCGAGGGCGCGGCGCACCTTCTTGCCGATCCAGTCGGCATAACGCGGATCCTCCGGATGCACCGCGATGGCGACGTCGCCCGGGATGGTTTCGGGACGGGTCGTCTTCACCTCGATAAACAGGCCCGGCGCATCCACGCGCTCGTAGCGGACGCGGTACATCGTGCCGTTGACCGGCTTCATGATCACTTCCTCGTCGCTCAGCGCGGTCTGCGAAACCGGGCACCAGTTCACCATCCGCTTACCGCGATAAATGTGACCCTTGCCAAAGAGATCGACGAATACCGCGAGCACGGAGCGCGAATAGTGCGCGTCCATCGTGAATTGCGTGCGGTCCCAATCACAGGACGCGCCCAAACGCCGCAACTGCTCGAGGATGACGCCGCCCTTTTCGTGCCGCCATTCCCAGACGCGCTCGAGAAACTTTTCCCGGCCGAAGTCGTGGCGAGTCTTCTTCTGCTTGCGCAACTCCCGCTCGACAACGGTCTGCGTCGCGATGCCGGCGTGGTCGGTCCCTGGCAGCCACATGGCGGACTTACCTTCCAGGCGGGCGCGGCGGATGAGAATATCCTGCAGCGTATTGTTGAGCACGTGGCCCATCGTGAGCACGCCCGTGACATTGGGAGGCGGGATGACGATCGAGTACGGCTCCTTGCCGGCGACCGGGCGGCCGGCAAAGGCCTGGGCGGACAGCCAGTCGGCATACCACTTCTTTTCAACGTCGCGTGATTCGTAGCTCTTGGAGATCTCGGCCATCGGTGCTTTCAGGTTTGGAATCGGCGAGGAAACGACCTGCTCCTTCGCGAGGCAAGTCCGGTTGTGAACGGACCGAAGGCGGGCGCCCGCGGCAGCACCGCGGCATTTTTCACAAGCGGCGAACGCGCCGCGGTCTAACCGGGCCACTGCCGGCCTGGCAAGGGACGAGCTTTGCGGTTTGCGGATTGGACGTCAGCCCCGCGATCTGTTCCGTTTTGTCCCGTCACATGCCCGACAAGATCGCCCACCGTGCCAGCACCAGCCTGAATTTCGCCGGGGAAGTCGCCGTGCCGGTGCGCCTGGCTGCGTGCAAGGAGTTCCTGCGCGAAGAGATGAAAAGCCTCCGCGAACGCCACACCGCGGGCGCGCCCGGCCTGACGATCTGTGGCGAGCGCGCCCAAATCATCGATGCGCTGCTGCGCCACCTGTTCGATTACGCGCTCCGATCTTACCACCAACTCCACGGCGTCACCGCTTCGCCGGTATCCCTGGTGGCTCTCGGTGGCTACGGTCGCGCCGAATTGTCACCCTGGTCCGACGTCGACGTGATGTTCCTGTTTCCGACCAAGACCAAGCCGGCGGAGGCCAAACCGCTGCAAGAACATCTCAGCAACGAGATTCTTTACCTCCTTTGGGACTGCGGCCTCAAGGTCGGTCACTCCACGCGCACCCTCGACGAGGCCTTCGACGAAGCCCGCCGTGAGATTCAGTCCAAAACGGCCATGCTGGAAGCGCGGCGGATCGCCGGCTCGGAAAAACTCTACGATACGTACGCACAGGCTTACCGAAGCTACTATGCGAGCGAAAACCCGAAGGACTACCTCGCCGCGCGCCTCGACGATCAGGCCAACCGCCGCGGCAAGTACGGCAACACGGTATTCAACCAGGAGCCCGACATCAAAAACGGCGTCGGCGGCCTGCGTGACTATCAAAATGCGGTGTGGATGGCCCGGGTGAAACTCGACATCCAAACCATCGACGAGCTCGCGACCCAAAACTACCTCCGCGCCGACGACCTCGCCGCGTTCCAAAAAGCCTACGACTTCCTGCTCCGCGTCCGCAACGAACTGCACTTCATGAGCGCCCGCGCCACGGACGTCATGAGCCTGGACCAGCAACCGCGGATCGCCGAAAACCTCGGCTACACCGAGCCCGAGATGCTTCCCCGCGTGGAGCATTTCATGCAGGACTACTACCGGTCCGCGCAGACGATTTTTCGCGTCTCAAAGCTGGTCGAGGACCGCCTCGCGCTGAGCATCGGCCGCAACGGCGCCGGCGACAAACGCTCGTTCCGTGAGTCGCTGCTCGCGACCCGATTCACCCGGGCCAAGCGCATCGACGGTTTCGTCCTCCGTGGTCGCGAACTCGCCGCCGACAAACCCGAGGTATTCAAGGACGACCCCGTACGGCTCATCCGCGTCTTTCGTCACCTCCAGACCCTCGACGCCACCCTCGATTTTCACCTGGCCGACCGCATCCGCACGTCACTCAACCTGCTTACGCCGCAGGTGGCCAATTCCCCCGACGCCAGCGTCAGCTTCCGCGCCATCATGGCCGAGGCCGGAGCGGTGCATCCCATATTGGCCAAAATGCACGAACTGGGCGTGCTGGGTAAATTCATTCCCGAGTTCGACGGCCTGACCTGCCTGGTCCAACACGAGTATTATCATCGCTATACCGCCGACGTTCACACGTTGAACGCGATCCGGGAACTGGACCGTATCTACACCGAGGCCGAGCCGATCACGCTCAAGTACCGGGCGGCATTGCACGAAACCACGGACGCTTCGCTGCTTTACCTGACATTGTTGCTCCATGACATCGGCAAGTCCGAGGGCATCCGGGGTCACGCCGAAAGCGGGGTCCGGCTCGCCACTCCCCTCCTGGAACGCTTTGGCGTCGAAGTGGCCGACCGGGAATTAATTTTATTTGTCATCAAGAATCATCTCGCGATGGCACGATTCTGGCAGAAGCGGGACGTCGATGACCCTAGCACTGCTGCTGCTTTTGCCGAACTCGCAGGCGACGCCGAGCGCCTCCAGCACCTCTATGTCCACACGTTTTGCGACGCCCGCGCGACCGCGGCGGATCTCTGGAATAGCTACAAGGATACGTTGCACACCACTTTGTACCGATCCACGTTTGAGCGGCTGAAACTTGGCGACGCTTTCGACGCCCGACTTCAGGAAAAGAAAAAAATGACCCTCCAGGAGCTTATCGAGAAGACGATCCCCGGCATCAGCAGCGACGAAATCAACGCCCACTTCGGGCTGCTGCCGGACCGCTACTTCATCCATACCGACAGCGCCGAGATCGCCCTGCACATCCAGATGGTGAACCGGTTACTGCGGTCCATCACCACCGCGGACTCAGTGGGCTCTCTGCGCCCGATCATCGAGTGGAAGGACGACATCAACCGCTCTTTGACCGTCGTCAACGTGGTCACCTGGGACCGCGCCGGGCTCTATTACAAGCTGGCCGGTGCCTTCAGCGTCGCCGGCCTGAGTATCCTCGGCTCGAAAGTCATTTCCCGCACCGATCACATCGCGATCGACACCTTCTACGTCGTCGAGCCCGGCCGTGGCCCCGTGCAAAGCGCCAGCGCGCAGGAGAAATTCGCCAAAACGATCGAGGATGCCCTTGTCGCCAATCGCGACCTTCTCCCGGACATCATGGCGCAGGCCAAAAAGATCGCATCCACCCGCTACCTGTCGACCGCCAGCGGCGAGACGCTACATAGCTCGTTTCCTCCGACGGTGGACGTTTATCACGAGCTCTCCATGCAACGCACGATCGTCGAAGTACAGGCGCGGGACCAAATCGGTCTGCTGTACCGCCTCGCGCGGACAATCTCCGACCACGGCTTCGACATCAGCTTCGCGCGCATCGGCACGGAACGCGGCGTCGCCATCGATACGTTCTACATCGAAGGCGCAAACCACGAGCCGATCGAGACCCCGGAGCGTCTCCACGCCCTCCGCGACGCCTTAAACGAAGTCATCACGCCAACCCAATTGCCCGCGGCGGCGAAGTAGGTCGGTTTTTTTGGTGGGGAAGTTAAACGAGTGAGGGTGCCCCAAACCGACCTAACCACTGCGGCACCCGGCCGGTAGCACCCGTCGTTGGCTGGGCGCATACCCGAAAAGGCTGAACGCCAAAACCCGCGGCGGCGGACCTCCGGCCGAACGGGGGCTTCATGCCCGACAACACCAGCGCGCCCAAGGCACCTCCGACTTGAATCTCCCCTTCCATCGCCAATCGTTCCACCCGTGCCTCCCCCGTCTCCTCATCGCCCGCCCCCCGGCACCGGCTCCGCCGCTGCCGCCTCCAGCGAGCCGCAATTGACCGACCCCCGCGCCCTTCCCGCCCTCTACCGACTGGCTTCGCTCACCGCTCGGACCGACGACCCCGCGATCGCGCTGCGGGAGCTGCTGGACCTCGCGGTAACCACGTTTGGTGCGCACGCGGGCTCGGTGGCGCTGTTGAATCCCGACAGCGGCCGGCTCGAAATTGAAGTGCAGAGCGGTAGCTCCGCCGACGGCGCATTGCCCCAACAGGTGCAGCCGGGCCATGGCATCACCGGCTGGTGCGCACTCAACCGGCGCTCGTTGCTTGTACCGGACGTAGGCCTCGAACCGCGCTACATCGTCGTGCGCCCTTCGGCCCGTTGCGAAATGACGGCTCCGATCCTGACCGAAGACAACGTCGTCGGAGTAATCGATCTCGAGTGCGACCGCGTTGGCGGTTTCTCCCCTGCGGACCTCAACCTGCTGGAACGGCTCGCCGCCGAAGCCGCCCTGGTACTGCCACGTCTTTGGCAGGTCGGTCACCTGCGCAACAAAGCCCGCCAGCTCGAGTCGCTCGTCACCGCGGGCCAATTACTCGTCACCAAGCTCGCGCAACAGGATCTCTTCGACACCCTCACCCGCGAAGCCCGCACCATGATGCAGGCGCAGGCCTGCGGGCTTTACCTGTTTGACGCGGCGCGCGGCACGGTGCGTTGCGCCGCCTTTTCCAGCGAACGCGGCGTTGCGCCTCCCGCCGGCGACCTGCCGTTCGGCTCCTGCCTCGTTGGCTCGCCGATCCAGACGCGCCGGCAGGTCTGGTTTGCGGACATTCGCTCGCCAGAATTTCGCGAACTGCTCGATCTGCCGGCCGATCCCGCGCTGCGCACGGTCCTGGCCAATCCGATGCTATCCGAAGGCGACGTCCTTGGGGTCATCGTTATCTTCAGCGATCGTATGCGACGCTTTGACAACGACGAAAAGCGCCTCTGCGCCGCGCTCGCCAGCCTGACCTCGGTCGCATTGCAAAACGCCCGGCTCTACGCCCGCGTATTCCAAAGCGAGGATGTCCTGCGCAAGAACGAACGCCTCACCACCCTGGGCCTGCTTGCGGCCGAAATCGCCCACGAGATCCGCAACCCGCTCACCGTGCTCAAACTGCTGCACGGCGGACTCGGCGCCGACTTTCCCGCGGGGGATCCCCGCCACACCGACATGCGCGTGATCCGGGAAAAGCTCGACCAACTCGAGTCGATTGTAACCCGCGTCCTCGGTTTCGCGAAGGCCCCCTCCAGTCTACACTCGCGTTGGTCCTTCGCGGAAATCATTGCGGACACGCTCGTGCTGGTCCGGCTCAAGCTCGCCCAAAGCAAAGTCACGGTTCACTTCACGCCGCCCGACCGTCCGCTCTTCGTTGAGGCGCACAAGGGCCAAATCCAGCAGGTCGTACTGAACCTCCTGATCAACGCCAGTCAGGCGATGCCTGCCGGCGGCACGATCACGTTGAACCTGACCACCGAGGATCGTTCCGGCGGCATGATGGCGATTCTGGATTTGAAAGACACCGGCACCGGCGTACCCGAGGCGCTGCGCGACCGCATTTTCGACTCCTTCCTCTCCGGCCGGCCCGACGGCACCGGCCTCGGCCTCGCCATCGCCAAAAGGATCCTCCTCGGGCACCACGGCGACATTGTCCTCAGCGAGTCGAGCCCCGCCGGCACCACGATGCGCGTCACGGTCCCCGTCGCCCGATGACGACCCAGCCCACCGCGCGGCAACGGCTGACGGTCATCATCCTCGCCGGTCTGCTGATCTGCGGCGGCCTCGCCGTACTGTTTCTGCTCAAACGCATCCCCCCGCCGCTCCGGCTGCTGGTCGGCCTGACCGACGTTGTCGGCGGCAGCGTACTGCTTGTGCTGGTACGCCAGAAGTTCAACCGCACGCCTTAGCGCGTCGCCGCGCCCAGCCGGGCCCGCGTCAAACGACGGTCCCCGGGGGCAACACCGCGTTTTTCGGGACCACGAGAACGCCGTCACGGATGATCACGAGATCGTTCGCGTAACTACCGTCAACCTTGCCCTTCGCCTCGAGCACGCAGCCGTCGCCGATACGCGTATTTTTGTCGATGATCGCGCCCTGAATCCGGCAGTTCTTGCCTATACCCAGATGCGGCCGGCCCTTCG
>CAIJFT010000383.1 GCA_903820035.1 uncultured Opitutia bacterium | reverse complement strand
GTTCAGTCCGTCCAGCGGCACGTCGTAGGTTTGGGTCAGGGTGCCGCCGGCTTCGTCGAGCGCCATGCGGAGCCCGCCGTTTTCACGCCAGAGTGCGTTGACCTGCAACATTAGTTTCCAGGTTTCGGCCTCCGCCGCGGCGGGCGGAAGGCCGAGCTCGGCGGAGAGGACGAGCTTGGCCTCATCCGCCGCGTGCCAGAGGTCGATGCCGATGGTTTCCGCCACGACAATCACCCAATAGTCGGGTGGGTAGGCGCGGATTTGGTCGGCTTCGACGAGAAGGACGCCGATTTCCTCGATGAGGGCAGGAAGGTCCAAGGCCAGCGGGGGAGTCATGATGATTTTTGAGGGCGCAAAGGGGTTTCGTTCGGCGCGACGGCGATTAAGTTCAACGGGGCAGCGATTCGGCCGACGCGTCTTCGGTGGTTGCGCAAGGTAGGTTAGGGCTGGGGGGCGCTGAGTTCGTGAAACATAAGCGCGCGTTGGTCTGCAATCAGGCCCACTTGGTCGCCGACGGGGAGGCTCCCCCAACTCGTCGCCCATTGATCGACCATGTCGCCAATCGGCCGCAGCGGCGCGCCATTGGCGGCGGATTGGGTGATTTGACGGGCGAGATCGCGCTGGATCATGCAGGTGAATGGCCCGCAGGCGTTCGCGCCGGCCTGGTCGACCTGGCTCGGCTGGGCTGCTTCGACTGGGTGAGTGAAGACGTGATCCAGCGCCTCCTCCATGGTCTGGCCGGTCGCGATCAATTGGCGGTAAAGGGCTTTGCTCCCTTCGGAATATCCCAGCAAGGCCTCGGGGATCGATGAATCGGCGGCGACGGGACTGCGCTGAAAGCCGAAGCCCTGGTAGTCGACGCTGGCGACGCCGGCCGCGGTGAGCTGGGTGCGGAGTGTGGCCATCCAGGCGGGTTGCCCGTTCACGTTGTCCGGCCTGCCGGCCTGTAGGTCGGTATCGACGACCGCGAGCCTCAGCTGGCCGGTATCGGGATCCGCCGTGGTCAGGACCGAAACCCAATGGCCGCCGGTATTGAGGGCGGCAAAAAAGGGCTTGCCGGGATTCTGGGCCGCGAAGGCTCGGGCATCGTCGACCAGATCCGCCACGACGCCTTGGCCAACGACCGTGCGGTAGTCGACGCCCGGTCCGGCCACTTCTTGGAGTTGGCCGCGATCTCCGCGGAGATCAAAGGGCTGTCTCGCCAACCCCAGCGCTTGGCCCCCTGAAAACCCGCGCATAACCTCGGCTTCCCCTGCGAACGCGCCGGTATTAAAGTCGAGGTCGATCGCGCTTCCACGGATGCGGCCCAATAGGTTTGTTCGCACCTGGGTGGCGAGCGCGGTTGCCTGCCGGCTGGCTTCCGAATTGGCCGCGGCGGCCTTCCGGATGGCGACGGCCTGCTGGGCGGCCGAATAGAGCAGGGCGGTGGACCAACGGTTGAGCACCGCGGTGGCGGCTTCGCCGGTTTTGCCGCTCAGTTCGACGGTGAGGGCCTGGTGCAGCCCCGTCCGGATCGCCTGCTTCGTCGCGGCGGGCACGGCGGGGTCGAGCAACGCGTCCAGCACGGCCTGCGTCGTGGCGGGCCCCGGGTTGGCGATCAGCGCTTGCACGAGAGCGGGGAGTGCGTTGGCGGCCGGCGGGGGGGCGGGCACCGGCGCGGGGTTGGCGGGGCGGACCGACCGATCCTCTGTCAAAGCCTTGAATACATCATCGACGGCCATTCCGACCCCGATGAGTTCCTCGTAGCGGGCCCTCTGGCTCGGAGGCAGGGCGGCGATGTCCTGTTGGTCCGTGGCGACGATGCCGAACGCATCAGCGGCGGACATACCGACCTCCGCCACCAGTTGCTGGTACTTGGTTTGCAGCGCCGCGGGCAGGCTGGCGACGCGGGCGGGTAACGGGGCGCTGGCCGTAAGGTTCGCCGCGGGGGCGGGGGGCGTTGCGGCCGCCCGGGCTTGGCCGGCAGCCGGCGCGGTCGCGAAGATTTCCTGCAACCGAGCGCGGTTCGCTTCGGCGAAGAACTCGGCTTCGTCGGGAAGAACGGTGCCGCTGCCGGGTGACGCCGCACGGCCCGCTCGATTGCCGTCTCGTTGCGCGGCGGCAGCAGGATTTGAACCTTGGCGGCTCGACGTTGCGGTTGCGGGGGAAGGCGGTTGCGGCCGGGTGGCTGCCCTTTGTTGCTCGAGCGTCGCGTAAGCGTCGTCACGTTCGCTGATGATCTTGGCCACCGTGGGGGCGAAGTGCTCGCTGGCTTTGAATCTGGGGAGAACGTCGCTCGTCATCATGGCCCGCGCGACCTTCTGGCTGGGGGTGAAGACGCTCTGCAACGCGGCCCGCGGGTCCGCCACGAGTGCCACCTGCGTCAGGGCCTGCAGCTCCTTGAGGTAATTCAGCGGGGCCTGCAGTTCCTCGAAGGTGGGATCCACGAAGTTCTCCATCCCCTCTTCCATCTTCTGCACGGCGGCTTCGGCCTGACCCTTGAGTTTCGCAAATTGAGCTGCGTTGTAACCCTGCAGGCCGGCACCGTCGCCGAGGGCGGCGAGCGCGTCGCGGGTCTGGCGGCACATCCGGTCCGCGGCTTGGTGCCGCCCGCTACGGTATTTTTCCGACGTGAGGTTGGACTCAAGCATCGCCACGGAGCGGTCAACCAAGGTCTTGACCGGACCGAAGGCGCTGGCGCTGACGGCTTGCAGTTCCTTGAGGCGGTTGAGCGGGGCCTCGAGTTTTTCCTGGATGAGCGTTTCCTTTTTTTCGATCGCGGCACTCAGACTGGCCGACTTCGCCTTTTCGCTCGCGGGCGTGCTTTCGTCAAAAGGAGCGATCTGGTTCAGTTCAGCGCGGAGTCCCTTGAGGTTTATTTCTTCCGCATCGAGTTCGAGCGCGACGTCTTCGAATTGGCTGCGGGCTTCGTCCCGCAGCCGGAGGAACTCCGTGCGGGCGGGGCCGGCGGTCACGTTGCTGCCGTCCCCCAAGCCCTCGAGCGTGCGCTGCAGGAGAGCAGACGGCGACTCGGCGTGGCCTTGCAGGTTGCGCTCTACCGCGGCCACGCCGTCGTTCAGGGTTTTCCTGAATTCCGTCGGGAAGCTCGCGGAGAGGGAGAGGTCGATCCGGTTGAGCTGGGCGGAGGTGGCGCTCCGTTCGGTGGACGAGATGTTCACCTGCTCGGCTGAGCCCGCGTGGATGAAATGGGTTTCGATCCCTCGGGCCGCCTGCATCAACTCGACGTCGGTGCTCGTGTTGGAAAACGTCGCCGCGCTGAACCCTTGGACGGCGTCGTCGAAATTGAGGTTCTCCTGGGCGTGTTGCGCCTCGATGAAGGTGCGGAAACTCGCCCGGCCGGCGGCGGTGTTGAGGATGCCGTCGAGGCTCCACTTCTTGGCGCTCGCGGTCGCGGTCTCCAGCCGCTGTTGCTGGGCCTCCGGGCTGAGGTTGCCGTTCAGGACGGCCCGGCGGGCCTCGATGTAGCTGTTGAGGTCGCCCACCTTGGCGGGCACGTCGCGGCTCATTTTCATCCAGTTGAGCCCCGAGCTGTGCTCGGCCTTAAGGGTGCCGTCCGGGTTATTCAGCAGGGCTTCGTAGCCCGCGCGGATTTCCGCGGGGATCACCCGATGGTCGTTCAACGGGTTGTTGAGGTAGTCATCGATGCTGGCCTGGAGGTCGCAGAGATCGGCCACCTCGAGCGACTGCCGGTCTTGTTCCCCGTAATACTGGTCGAGATTCCGGAAAACGACGTTGAGCACGTCGACTGGCGCAAGGTCCGGGTCGACCGGGAAGCCGACGTTGGCGCTGAGCTTGGCGAGTGACTTCGTCATGTTCTGCAGCCGGCCTTGGGCGGCCGGGCTGGGATCGCCGTCGAGCTCGGTGAGGATGTCGCCGAGCTGCATCTTGGACTGCAGCAAGCCTTCTTCGTGGGCGGGAGGGGTGGCCCCCTTGCGCAGCGCCGCCGCGAGACCGTGGCTGATGACCTCGCCTTCGAAACTCCGCCACAGCTTCGATTGCTGCTGCGATTTCGAAACGCCGCTGACGGTTTCGCGATTGAAGAAGTCCTGGATCCGGTTTTTCGGCCAGTGGAGCCCGCCGCCGCCGAAGGTGCGGCCGCCCGGGGCGTTGATCAGGTCGCCAAACGCATGCCCGAGGTCGATGCGGGCCCTGCGGTCCCGGTTCTGTCCGTCGGTTTGCGCCACGAGATTCCCGGGGTTGAAGTCGTGGTCGCTCTGTTTGGCGGCTCCGGCGACGTGGTCGTAGGTATCCTCCAGGGCCAGGCCCGTGACCCCCATTTTGCCGCCGCCCGCCGTTTGGTTCGATCCGAGCACGGAAATGACGTGTTTCTGGCCCTTGGGCAGTGCGCCCAGCGGTTTGTCGTCGGCGCCGGGGCTGTTCCGGTAGAGATCGTTCAGATCGCCGCGGCCGCCCTGTACGTAGCGGGAAAGGATCATCGTTTCCTTGGTGGTCGCGCTGAACGCGAGCTGGACCTGTGGGACCCGCTCCCGTTCGCCCGGAGGCAGGCTGGCCCGGGCGACATTCGACGCGATCAACTCGCCGATGTTTTCGTGATCCAAGCCGCCCGCCTTCAGCCGGCGCTTCGCTCCGGCTTGGTCGATGGAGCCTTTTACCTGATAGAATTCCCCGAAGAGTTTGACGCGTTTGCTGCCGGTGGCTCCGCCCGCGCTCGTGCCTTCGAGTTTGCCGAACACATCGCCGTCGGCGTAGGTCCGGTTGGCTCCGGCTTGAAACTGCAGCGCGTCGTTGGCGGCCCGGCCGCGTTCGGTCTTGGCGCGTTGCACGTCCTGCGCGAGTTGTTCCGGGGCGTTGCGGGCAAGGGTGGCCCGGGCAGTCCGGAATTCCGGCGAAACGACGAAGTCCCGCAGGGTCGCCGTGGCGCGCCCGCTGACGGTGGCCTGCAAGCCCGTGAACAGCCCGTTCAGTTGCTGCTGAATCTCGGGGGCGACGTTGCCGGGCTTGTTGAGATGGGGGACCCGACTGAGTTCCTGCAGCGCCGTCTGGATCTGTGCGCGTTGTTCGGCGGAAATCGCCACGCCGGTGCCGGGTTTACCGGGCTGTGCCGGGGCCAGAAATTCCTTCGCGATCGCCTGGGCTTGCGCGAATTTCTCGTGCGGCGTGGCGGCGTTTTCAAACGTGCGCAGCGCGGCCATGCAGCGGAGATCCGCGCCGGAATTGCCGGTGCGCGCCTGATGTTGCTGCAGAGCTGCGGACAGGTTGCCCGTGGGCTCCGCCGTGATGCGGTCGAACGCGCCCGCCGGGCCGTCGGCCCCCGAACCATCGTGGCGCGAGGTGTCGGCCTGGGCCGCCTGAAACTCCGGCGACGTGACGAAATCCTTTAGGGCCCTGGCGAGGTTGGGGGCCCCGGCGAAACCCATCGGCCCGTTGGCATCGGTCTTGCGCCCCTCGACGATGTCCAGTGCGCCCTGGAACACCGTGTGCAGCTGTTTTTCGATTTCCGGGTTGATCGTGCCGCCGTTCTTCAGGTTGGGCACGAGGCTGAGCTGCCGCATGGACTCCTCGATGTTCCGGCGGAGCTCCGACGAGATATTGACCCGCGAATTGGTTTTTCCCGGAGCGGGTTCGGAGATGAACTCCGTCAGCAGGGCCTGACCCAATTTCAGTTTTTCCTGCGGCGTCGGTGCGGTGTTGAAGGCCCGCACGGCCACCATGAAGCCGAATTCCTCGGCGTTGCCCTTCCGCGTCATGTAGTGCCCCAACGCGGCCGCCGGCTTGCCGGTCGGATCGGCGAGGATGCGGTTGAGGGCATCGGTCGGGGCGCTCTTCGGGCCGTCGCGCCGTTGCGCGAACGTCATTCCCGCTTGTGCGGTGAAGGAGCCGTCATAGCGGGACGCGTCGATCTGCGGATCCCTCTTCTGCACCGGCTTCAGTTGTTGGTCCACACGACCGAGCAGGGCGCGGAGGCCGGCCCCGGTGGTGATTTTCCCCGCTCCCGCGGCGCTGGTGAAGCCGTCGTGGCGCGGCAGCTTCATCAGGTCGGTCGCCTGCAACTTTCCCGGGGAATCGTCGCGGGAATTTTCGCGCCGGGACACGGCGTCGGCGAGGACAAAGCCACTGTAGACTTGGTTCTGGCCGCGCACCGCCACTGAATTCTGCGGCTTGGCGAAAAAGGCCCGGATGCCAGCCGGAGCGACGGAGATGGTGACGGAGCCGTCCCCGTTGCTCTTGAAGTTGAGTTCGCGGTTCTCGAGCCCCTTCGCTTGCAGTTGATCCGCGAACTTATCCAGGTCGGTCGTCTTGGTCTGGCCGTAGACGAAGTTGAGGCTTGGGGCTTTGTTTCCAATTCCAAAGGACATGGCAGGTGGCGAGAGATCGATGGGGTTGAAGCGGCGTCAGACGCGCAGGAGTCCGGGGGCCGGGGCGGTGGCGGTCGCCGCCGGTTCAGGTGAGGCGCCTAGGTCGAGCCGCAGCGCGCGGGCGTCAGCGACAAAGGCTTGGACCCGGGACGTCAGGGTCTCCTGCGTCAAGTCCGCCAGCGGCACATCCTCCAGTTGGTGGACCTGTCCCTCAAGGTCGAGGCTGAGGCGGCGGGTGCCTGTCTCGCGCCAATCCGCGGCTGCGCCGAGCAGGAAACGATGATATTCCGCTTCGGCGCCGGCCGGGGGGCGCCCCACCAGTGACGTGAGCACGAGCTGGGCCCGCGCTGCATCGACTTCGAGTTCGATGCAGGTGTCAGCGTCGAGGGCGATGATCCAAAGCTGGCGGTCGTACTGGCGGATTTCCTCCGCGTCCAGCAACGGGCGCAGTGCGGCGATCCAAGCGGTCAGTTCCGGGGCGGGCATGGTGGACATGGGCGGGGTCGAAGCGGGCTTGCGGCCGGTGGGTGGGGCGAATCGAGGTGCGATATCAGGCGCGGGGCCGGAGGCTGGCCCGGGCCGCCGCCAGTTCCTCGGGCGAGACCGGGGCGGCTCGTTCGGGTCGCGGCGGCGCGCCGGCGGCCTCCGGCGGAGTGGCGGCCGGTGGGGGTGGGGCGGTCCGGTTGGCGGCCGGCGCGGGGGTCGGATCCGCGGTCGCGGCGTTATCGGCGTGACCTTCGGCGGCCAGCCGGGCGCCGACGCGTCTCAGGAGCGCTTCGGCCGGGCGGGTTTCAATTTCCGTCGCCCCGTCTTGCCCGTTGACCTGGTTGGCCCGCTGAACCCAATCGCCCAGGTTGGCCACCTGCTTCTGCAGGGTTTCCAGTCTTTCCGGCGATAGGTTGCTCCACTTGATGCTGGCGTTCAGGTCATCCAGGGCCTTTCGGCCCTTGTTTAATCCCGCGGCGATCTCGGGTGCAGAATAACGCTTTTCGGTCGTGGGAATGGGTTTTCCGGCGGCAACCCAACGGGCTTCCCACGCGGTGCGCAGGTCGCCGCTCGCCACGCCCTGCAGCACGGCCCGCGCCGCCGCGGCGTCCAACAGGGAGTCGGCGACGAACGGCAGGTCCGCGGCGTCGGCTGCGGTCGGTCGCTCGGCCGGGTTGTCGCCCATGGTTTCACCAACGAACCCCGTGTACGCGGTGTCGGCACTCTTCTGATACGGGGTTTTTACGGCGTTGCCGGCGGCGTCCCGCGTGAACGCCGTCGGTGTGCTCTGCAGCGGGGCGTTGGGTTGCAGTGTCTGGTGAAAGACGCTCGGTGACTCGACGGTGTTCTGCACGGTGGATCCCACCGTGAAGACATCGGAGGCCTCGGTGCCGATGGCGGACTCCTTGGCTTTGCCCCTCTCGTTGAGCAATTCCGGCGCGGAATACTCCTGCGTGATCGCCCCGGGCTGTTCGCCCTTGCGCGCGGCACCGCCGAGATCGATGACGATCGGCTCGCCGGTCGTCGCGTCGATGACGTAGTTTTCCGGCTTGAGGTCGTTGTGGACGAAGCCGGCCTTGCCCAGGTGCTCGACGACTTCGAGCAGCACGCGGGTCACGTGCTGGACCGCACCCCAATACTGCTCGGTGGTGATCACGCCGTCGTCCCAGGCCTCTTTCAGCTTTTCCTGGAACGCCCGCCCGTCGGGACCGGGCACCCGGTCCATCAGCATGCCTTCCGCGTGCAGGTTGCCGAGCCGGAGATCCGCCCAGCCGTGAACGTTGCCCAGATTCGGGTGTTTTCCGGCCGTCGCGTAGATCGCCTGGTAATTTTCAAATTCCCGGGCGACCTCGCCCTTCACGGTGGAGCGGTCGGTTTTGCCGATCAGCCTCCGACCGTCGCCGGTGGTGAAGCCGAAGGTCGTGCCTTGGGCGCCCTTTTTCCCATCGCCTTCCCCCTGCAGGCCGGCGAGGTCGAGCGGGGTGTCGCTGAGCGGATTGAGCCAGCGGGTGGGGGTGATATCGACGGGCTTGGTGGCGCCGAACAGCGCGGGCGGGGGCGCGTCCGCGGTGGAGCTCGCGGGCGTATCCTTCGCCATCGCCAGACTGAGGGCTTGCTCCCTGATTTGGGTGCGCAGGGCGGCCACCTCCGGCCGCTGCGCAAACTCGGGATGGTTTGACACCTGCTCACTGATCGTCCGGCCGAGGGCGAGGCACGACTTCAGCAGCTGGCCGCTGGACTTGGCCTCGGTCATGTCGATCGAGCGGAGCAGGCGGTTGTGGGCTTCCACGGCCCGGTTGACACTGCGCTCCGGAGTATCGGATTTTCGGATACGAGAGAGCGTGCCCTCGGCCAGGGTGGGGAGGGGCGGGGGCTTGGGCGGGGGCGCCGCGGCGGCCGGAGTTTCGGCGGCAGGCGCCGGCTGGGCCGCGAGCAGGCGGTTGGCAAGGGTGCGGTCGAGTTCCGCGCCTTGAAAGCCCCGGAGCCCGCCGGGACGGAGGGCGTTGGCCGCATCGTTCCTCAGATCGTGGATGAAACCGGCGATGAGGCTGCGGCTGGCGGTGGCGGATCGCGGGGCGGGTTCCGCGGTACCGAAGAGGCGCTGTTCCGCCGCATCGGCCGGGGCGTCGGCGCCCAGGGTCGCCATGGCTTCGACCGCGGTGCGCAGGCCCTGCAGCTGCCGGTTGATGTAGTCCTGGTGCGCGTCTTCGGCTTCCGGCCGGCTTGCCGCCGGCTCGTCCAGGCTGAGCACCTGATCGCCGGCTGCGACCTGGGCTTTGGCCGCCGGCGGGGGCGCCGTCAGCACCACCGTGCGGTCCGCCCCCTGGCCGTCGATCCGCGCGAGCCCGGCGTCGATGGCCGCCTTCTGCTGCTCGGCGACAAATTGCCCATGGGCGTTCAGGTCCGCTGCACCCGGCTCGCAATACGGCCCCGCCACCACCGCCAGCGTGAGCCCTTCTGCGGCCCCGCCGGGGGCTGCCGGCGTTCCTGGGCGAAGCTGGCTTTCCAGCAAAGCGAGCAGCTCCGTATCGGAAAGATCATCACGCAGGGCCTGTTGTTCCAGTCCTTCGAATGTTTCCAGATTGGCGAGCAGGTCCTGTTCGCCGCGGGAGGACAGGTGCGCCGCGAATTCGCCGCGCCGGCCGGGATCCGCCAGCACACTTTCCAGTTGGGCGTACGGGGCCTTGGCCGCGAGAAAATCCGCCCCCGAGCCCGGGCTCAGGATCCGGGCGGCATTGGCGGCGTTGGACCGGCTGTTGACGTCCGTGGCGATGATCCGGCCGAGTTCCTCCTGGAAGGCGGGGGTCTTGGCGAACGCCTTCAGCGTCGCGGCCATGTTGGTGTTGCCCGAAAAATACTTGGTCACCGTGGCCATGGGCTTGTCGAACACCTGATCCAGCTTCTTCAGGCTTTCGGCTGAGAGGTTGCCCTTTTCCTGCAGTTCGGTCCGCAGCAGGGCCATCGTCTCGATGACCTTCTTGATCTCAGTGCCGGGGAGGTTGATCTGCACCGTGTCGGGATTCATCTCCGGGGATTCGATGAAATCGCGGAACATGCGCTCGGCCATCTGCATCTTTTCCTTCCCCGGCGGCAGCGCGTGGAAGTCGTTCACGGCTTTCGTGAAGAGGAAATTCTCCTCCACCCCTTTGGCTTTCATGAACTCGCCGAAGGGGGCGCTGAGCCGCGGCGTGCCGAGGATGCGGTCGATTTGGTTGTAGGCCGCGCGGTACTGATCGGCCTGGGGCTTGGGCAGGGCACCGAGGAAATCCTTGAAACCTTTGTTCACCTGACCGAGCACCGCCCGGATCTCGCCCGCGGACCGGAGCGTGGATGACTTCGGCAAGGCCAACAACTCCTTGGCCGTGGTGCCGCCGGCGGCCTCGCTCCGCGTGACGGCCTCGGCGGCGTGCAGGGTGAGCCGGGCCAGTGTCTCCTGCCGTTGGGCGGGGGAGGGGCGGGATTGGAACAAACTGGCGAGCCCGGATCGCTGCTCGCTGACCCAGTAGGTGGTGGAGCCGTCTTTGTTTTCCCGGCTCCGGATATCACCGCCGGTTTTGTCGGCCTGATCGAGGAGCGTGCTGAATTCGTGGTCCTTGGTTTTCCCCGCGACGTAATTCAGCTCGGTGCGTTGCGGGCTTGGGCTGCCAATGCTTATGGACATGGATAGGGACGGGCGCGGGGCAGTTTCAAATGCGGATAAAGTAGGCTTCCGGGGGATGGCGGTCATCGACCTGCGTAAACTCCACGGAAAGGCCTTCCCTCAATTCGCGGGCGTCGCTGGCAAAGGTTCGCAGCCGTTGGGCCAGCTTATCCTGGCTCAGGTCGGCGACCGGCATGTCCTCGATCAGGTTGATTTCGCCTTCCCCGTCCAAGCCGAGCCGGCGGGTACGGGTTGCGGGTTGCTCCGCGCCCGCCACCAGCAGCCGGCGATGCAGGTCGGCTTCCTGCCCGACCGGCGGGCGGCCGACCGCCGCGGTCAGCACGACTTTGCCGGCGTCCGCCTCGTAATCGAGTTCGACCGCCAGCGCGTCGGCCCAGACGACGAGCCACGTTTGCGCTTCGTACCGGCGGATTTCAGCAGCGGCCACGAGCGGACCGAGGGCCCGGATCCAGTCGTCGAAGTCCAAGGCGGAGGTCAGGGGCATGGCGAAAAGTGAGGATCCCGGCGCTCCGGCCTCAACCCCGCATCCGGCCGAACGCGTAGTCGAGGTCGTTGATCAGCACGGACGGCGCCGCCGCCCCGGCCGCCGGGGCCGCGATTGTAAAAGAGACGCGGATACAGACCCCGAGCGGTTCCGTCGGAGCGCCGTCAGACCTTCGATTGCTCTTTTGCTGGCCCATTTCCGCCTCAACCCCGTACTCGCCGCCCGGGCGGCGGCTGATCGCAAAACTCAGGCGGTCGGTCACGGTCTCCCCCTGGTTCATCGCGAGCGCGGTCATCGCTTCGTGGCTCGACGGGTCGCGCGCAAAGGCGGTGGTGAGGTCGGCCGAAAATCCCTGATAAAGCGGGCGGGTCACGCGGCCGGCTTCCGCAAGGGACGGGAATTTCGCCACGAGCCGGTCCAGGGCGGCCTCCATCGGCGCGCCGCGCTGCGTGCCACTGGCGGGGATGTGCTCGCCATCGATGGTGATGCCGCGCCGGAAAAAATCCTCGAGGAAGCCGTCCGAAAAGTGCGCGGCCTTGTGCAGGCCGGCGGCACTCAGGTCGGCGGGGAAGCCCTTGAAACTCAAAGGGAGTTCGCCCAGGCGCACGCGTTCCAAGTCGACCGGGCCCAGGGTCTCGGCCCGCACCGGGCGGGCGAGGTCGCGCGCGAGCGCCGTCTCAAGCAAGCCATGGGTGGCGACGTCGTCGAGTCCGCCCGGGAGGGTGATGCCGTTGAGGCCGTGGGCGTCCGGATGGGCGGCGCGAATGGTTTTCAGGCTGACACTGCCGAGGCCGACCTCGCCGGTGAGGGTGGAGATCTCGGCTTCACTGCGGCCGGCGATGCGGGCCAGGGTGCGGATCAGGTGGTGGGAGACATCGAGCAGGTCACTGGCCCGGCCCCGCTCCGACTCGTCCCGTGCCAGGGCTTCGGGCGGCATTTCCCCGTCCGTGATCGTCGGGCGGCTGAGCCGCTGCTGGGCGACATAAGCCAGCTCCGCGAGGCCATGGCCGGGGCGGGTGAGCTGTTGCAGGAGTGCGGTGGCCCGTTCCGGCCCGAGGTCCGGCTGGAGCAGGAGTCCGGCCCCGAGGAGGGTTCGCGCGGCGCCTTGGAGGGCCCCTTCAGTTCCGGCGAGGTCGGGCGGGAGCGCGGGTAGGCCGCCGGCCTCGGGCACCTCCAGCGATCGGCTCGTCTGGGCCGCGTAGACCTGCAGGGCCGACAACGCTCCGTCTCCGTCCAACCCCTCTTGGGTGAGGTCCGCGAGCAGTTCTTCGCAGAGTTCCGCCTGCGCGGGCAAGCCGCGGACCAACGCGGCGGTCACGGTTTGCGCGGAGTCGATGACCCCCGCATCCCGCGTCGCCAGCGTCGCGGCGGTCCGCTGCTCGGCGCTGAGTCCGGGGGCTTGGCTGATGATCGACGCTTGGACCTCGGTCAGCTCCGGGCGTTTTCGCCAGAAGCCGTTGGGTTGCGGCACGAGCGTCTCTTGGTCGGCGGTTTCCCGTGCGACCGCCCGGGCATAGTAACTTGACCCGCTGCCCTGAGCCAAAAGGTAGGCTTCGGCCGACTGCCCCGTCGCGGGGTGGGTCCAGGTTTGCCAGTCGGCGACGGCCAAGCCTCCCGCCTGCAGCGACGCGGCGTGGCCTTGCAGTTCGGCAAAGCGCGCCGCGGCTGAGGTGACCGCTTCCGGGGGCAGGAGGGTGCTGAGGGTGGGTCTGAGGTCCCGGTCGAAGTTGGCGCCGAGCAGGCGCTCCGCGAAAGCCGCATCGATCAACTGGGGCAGCCCGATGCCGTAGGTGAGAACGCGCTCCCGTTCGGGCCGCGCCGCGTCCGCGGCGAGGGAGTGGGCCATGTCGGGCCAGGCGAAATCGTTGTCGATGCCCGTGACCAGCACGGTGCCGTTTACGACCTTAAAGTGGACGTTTTCATCGTGCCGGTCCCTCTGCGCCGCGAAACCATCGGTCCATTCGAGCGCGTTCGATCCCTGCAGCAGGCTGGCCTTCAGCGCCGCGTCCCCGCGCGTCACCGCGGAGATTTCCGCCCGCGGCGCCGTTATCACCCAATGCGCCGCCGGCCCCTCGTCGGTGCGGAGTTGTTGGTAGCCGTTTTGTTTGAGGTCGGCCAGGCTCATGCCTCCCAGCAGACGTTGCATTCGCTCCGGATGGACCGCCTGGACCGGAACGCGCGTCACCGTCGATGCCCCCGGCGCCGCGTCCATCGCGATCCCGAGGTTTTCCTGATGGAGCGCGAACCCGCAGTGCACGACGCTGTTCAGCTGGAAGGCTTCGCTGACGAACGCCATCGCCACGTTGCGGGCGGCGTAGCAAGGATTGTCCGACCGGATGCCCATCGGGTTGAGCACCTGCGCGGTCACATCCTCGTTGGTTTCCTGCGCCGGGAAGGTCTTGAAAAATGTTTCGCGCACCGCGTCGCCTTCTCGGTAGACGAGCTTGGCCACGGTGTTCACGGCGCCGCTGCCGGCGTTCTCCCGGCTGAGTGCATGGTCCAGCCGCGCATCATTGTTTTGCGCGATGGAATCCAGCATCCGGTAGCCGGCCCCGGCCAGGCTTTGCTTCCAGGTCATCCCGGCCAGATCCCCGCGGGTCCCGACGCGGCCGGCCACGGTGTTCACCAGGCTGATCTCCTGGCGTAACTGTTCCTGCAGGGTCTGCATCGCCGCCACGGCCTGGCCCTTCGCCGGATTACCGGCGTGCTGCGCGATGTACTTGTCCGCCGCCAGCAGTGAGGCGCCCAATTGCTCGACCTGCTGCGCGGCTTGCTCGCGGGCCGCGGCGGGATCATCCGGAATTTTTCCGGACAGCCCGGCGTGGTACTGGTCGAGATGGGTCAGCACGGCCTTGTACTGGGTCGACATGCCCCAGAGGCCGCCCAGCCGATCCTTTTGGGGCACATGCCCGACTAAATTCATCAGCGCATCCTTGGTCGCGAGCCGGTCCTCCAGCCGGCCCAGCCGGTCGTGGATCCGGGGCGAACCGTCCGCTACCTCACCCAGCACTTGTTGCAGCCGCCCCGAGAGCGGGAGCGGGTTCGGGCCGGAATCGACGTGCGCGACGCCGCCGGCCTCGGCTTGGATCCCGACCGCCGGCGCGGGCACCTGTGTCAGGCGGCCGCCGGCGAAGCTGCCGGCCACCGGTGTCTCCGCGGGCGCGGCGGCCAAGGGCGCCGTGGAGCTGGCCGCCGGATTGGAAATCGAAAACGACATGGGCGAGGGGCGCGACCGGCGGGTTAGACGCGGACCATTCCAGCTTCGGCTCCAGCTTCGGCGCTGGGCGCGGACGTGGCCTTGGGCGCGGAGAACCGGCGCTGGACCTCGGCCAGGGCGGGTTTCAGACGCACGACGACCTCCAGAAAGTGGCCGAAGAGGTTGATGAAGTCCGCCGCATCCATGCGGCCGCACGGGCGCGACGCGCTTAAGACCAACCGGTCGCCGGGCCGGTCGTAGCCGATGACGCAGCCGCCCGTGCCGAGGCCGAAAAGGGCGAGCGAGAAGGCATGCTCGATCACCTCGACGCGCCCCGCGGGCTCCAAGGAGCAGACCGGCGCATGCAGGAAAAACAGGCCGAGCTGCTCCTGCGCCTCGGCGACGATCTCCACCGTGTCGTTGAAGCGGATACACGCGGCCCCGCGGGCATCGAGCGCGAAGCGCGCGCCGGTCTGGGCACCGAGGGCATCAAGGAATTGCTGAAGCGTTTCGCGGACAGTCATGGGGGCGCCGCGATGAGTTGCGCGCTTCGGCTCCGCGGCAAACGGGAAACGCCGCGTCTCACCCGAATGGGGTACGCCAATCGCGGCGATTTCGGGCCAAACCCGATTTTGCGCGATTGGTCTGCCCCGAATGGGTGATGAAACCGCCATTTCGCGTAACTGCGCTTGACCGAATTCGGGGGTGGTCTCGGGTCCACGCTGTGCTCACCACACCGACTTCTTCCGTTTTCCTCGAGGTCCTGCTCCGTGCCTGGCCTCGCCTGCGTCGGGCGCTGGCGCTCCCGGTCGGGCGCGGCGGCCGCGGCGCGCGGGTCATCGCGCTGGCCCTGGTCGGCGCGGCGCTGGTGAGCTCCGCGGTCGGGCAGGATTTTCGTTTCTCCACGGTGGCGGGTGACGGCGAGCCCGGATTCGCCGACGTCTTCCCCGGCCGTTTTGGCTCGCCCAAAGGGGTCACGGTCGACGGGAGCGGGATCGTTTACGTGGCGGACTCAGGCAACGGGCGGGTGCGCAAGATCAATCTCAGTTCCGGAAGCGCGGTGCTTTCCACGGTCGCCACCGGTTTGAACGGCGTCTCGGGCGTGGCCGTGGCCACGGCGGCTCCGAATGCCGGGGTCATCTTTGTCGCCGACACGCTCAATCACGTGATCAAAAAGATCGCGCTCGACGGCACGGTCTCGGTGGTTGCGGGGCTGGAGGGTGAGCCTGGACCCAGCGTCCCCGGTCTCATTCCCTTGGCCTCCGCGCGTTTCAATCGCCCGGAAGGCATCGTGACCGACGCGACCGGGAGCGTGCTCTATGTCGCCGATACCGGCAATCATGTGATCCGGATGATCGCTCCGACGGACACCTCACTTCGAACCGGGGTCTCGCAAGGCTACGCACTCGGCTCGGTGTCGACGGTCGCCGGAGTGCAGGGTGGGGCCGGTGCCGACGCGTTGCTGGAGCCGCGTGGTCTGGTCAAGACCACGGGTGGCCAAGGCCTCTATGTGGCTGACTCCGGCAATCACGCCGTGCGTTACGTGGATTTGGTGACGATCCCGAGTTCCCTCGCGCCCCGGATTATCGCCCAGCCGGTGGCGACCTATCGAAACAGCGTCGAACCTTTCTCCTTTTCCGTCGCGGTCGCGTGCGGCGTGCCGGTGAGCTACCGCTGGCAGATCAAGCTGAACGGGCAGAGCGAATTCACCGACCTCAACAATGAATCCTACCCCAACTGGGGTGGGGGGTATGTCGCAGGCGTGTTGACTTCGACCTTGAGCCTCTACCGCTATTTTGTCCTCGACGAGGACGTGCCCCACTGGGTCCGGGTTCAGGTTACCAGCGCGAATGGTACCACCTACAGCAGCGAAACCTCTCTGAGCGTCTCCAGCCAGATCGGTCTCAGCGGCTACCCGAGCTTTAGAACCGGGCCTGATGGGGGCGCGCTCACTCGACCGGGGGTAGGTTCAGTTGTCTTTTCGGCTTCCGGCCCCGGCAGCGGGGCCAACGGATTTACCGGGCGCACGCTGCAGTGGGAAATGTGCCCGGCGGGTTCGACGGGCTTTGTGGACTGCGTCAACGGCGCGGATTTTTCGGGCTCGACCACTGAGCAGCTCACGATCAGCCCCAAGGGGAGTCTTTCCGGAGCGATCTTTCGCCTGCGCGCGAGCTCCCGTGACCAGTACAACTACCTCAGTTCGTCCTACTCCGGCGGAGCGCTCCTGCTGGTGCCGGAGGGCGGTAACTTTGCCCCGCAAACCCGCTCCTTCACCACGTTTGCCGGCCTGCCCGGGACCGCGGGAAGCGACGATGGCCCGCAGCTCGCCGCCCGGTTCAATTCCCCGAGTCAGCTCGCGCTCGACGGGGTCGCCTCGAAGCTGTACGTCGCCGAGCCGGGGAACCACACGATCCGCCTGATCGAATTGGCTTGGGACCGGGTCACGACGATCGCCGGTCTCGCCGGCAGCGCCGGTGCGACCAACGGGGTTGCCACCGAGGCCCGCTTTACTGCGCCGTGGGGTGTGGTGTTGAGCGCCGCCGGCAAACTCATGGTCGCGGACAGCGGCAATAACCTGATCCGGCAGGGCGAGCCGTATTCACCTCCCGTCGAGCCGCCGACTCCGCCGGTGGTGGTGCCGCCGTACCCCGTGTTCGCGGCTCAGCCCGCCGATGCGACGATCAACCCCGGTCTGCCGGTGCGGTTCTCCGCCACCGTCACGGCCCCGTCGGCCCCGGCCCTGCAATGGCAGCGGCGGGCCGGGGGCGCGGGCGACTTCGTCAACCTCACCGAGGCCGCGCCGTATGCGGGCACGGCCACCTCCGCGCTGGCCATCGCTGTCGCCACCTCCGTCATGAGCGGCGACCAGTTCCGGTTGGTCGCGACCAACGCCTCCAGCGCCGTCACGAGCACGAACGTCACGTTGCGCGTCGATCCGGGCGTCCCGCTCTTCAGTCGCCTGCCCCAGAGCACCGCCGTGGCCTCTGGTCAGAACGCCGTCTTCACGGCGGCGCTGAACAGCGCGGCCGCCGCGACGCTGCGTTGGCAGCGTCAGCCGGAAGGTGCGACGGGTTTTACGGACCTCAACGAGGGTGGTGCCTACGCCGGCACCACGGGCCTGACGTTGACCGTGAACAACGTCACCGCCGCGATGGCCGGTGATCGTTTCCGCGTCGTGGCCCGCAGTGCGGCCAACGCGGCGCTCGCCAACACCAGCGCTTTCGCCGTGCTCGATGTCGGGACTTCGGATTTCGGCCGCGCCTATGATTTCTTCACCCGCGCCGGCGACGGTGTGGCGGGGTATACCAATACCTCACCCGGCCGGTTTGCGGAGCCCAAAGGTCTGACGGTGGAGGCGGACGGCACGATCTATCTGGCGGACTCCCGCAATAGCCGGATCCGGAAGCTGACCCGTTCCGGGTTGTTATCCACCTTGGGTGGGTCTGGCTCGTTCGCTCTCGCCGGGGCGCCTGCGGGCGTTGCCGTCGATGGCGCCGGGAATCTCTATGTTGCCGACACCGTCCGCAACCAGATCAAGAAGATCGCCGCGGACGGGACCGTAAGTTTGCTCGCCGGCCCCGACGACGGCAGCGCGGGGCTCAGTGCCGAGGGGGCCGTGGGGTTGGATCAGGCTCGTTTTAACGCCCCGCAGGCGCTCGTGTTGAACAGCGCCGGCACGGTGCTCTACGTGGCCGATACGGGCAATCACGTGATCCGCAAGATCGATCTGCTGCATCCGGGATTTGGTGACGGCGTGGGCACGGTGTGGACCATCGCCGGGACGCCCGGCGTGGCGGGGACCAGCAGCGCGCATTTGAACACGCCGCAGGGCCTCCTGCTGGATGGCCGGACGTTGTATGTCGCCGACTCGGGTAATCATGCC
>CAIJFT010000382.1 GCA_903820035.1 uncultured Opitutia bacterium | reverse complement strand
GCGAGGCTCTTCAGCTCCGCATCCTTCAGCGCCAGCAACCGGTCGAGGTACGGCGTCAGGACCGCCTCCACCATCGCCGGCTTAAAAATCCGGGCCCACCCGTCGACCCGATCAAGCCGCGGCGGGCTCGGCCACACCCGCAACGTCGTCAACGCCTCGATCCGCATCGCCCGCGGCGCCGTTTCATCGAGCGCATACGTCAACAACCGCCCGGCATCCGCCGCGGTGCCCGCCCGGAGGCCCGCATTGATGGCGCGGCGAGCGACCACCTCTTCCACGGGCTTGCGCTCCAATTGCTCCGCCAGCGCCGGCAACGCCTGGGCGATGCCTTGGTCGTCGTGAATGGCCCGCGCCGCCTCGGCGACGACGAGCGGATCCACATCCGCTAAAAACCGGGCCACCTCGGGAGCCTGCTGGCGACGCAACGCGACGACAGCCGCGAGGCGGACGTTCACCGCCGGATCGGATTTCATCTCGGCCAGCTGCGAGGCCGTTGCACAACCGGTCAACCCCGCCACCGCGGCGTGCCGCAGAATGGGGTCCGCGCCATCTCGACCAGCCAGGGCGCGCAACGCGTCAACCGCCGAATTTTCGCGGTACTTGCCGAGCGCAATACCCGCCTGCAAACGCACCCGCGGCGAAGCGTCGGCGAGCAGGGTCACCAGTGCCCGCCCCTCGGACTTCGCGCCCGTCGCCACCGCATCGCCAAAAATCTTCGCCGTCTGCGCGCGAATCTCGGCATCCGCATCCCGCAGCAACGCCGCCATGTCGGCGGAGGCCGCGGCGTTGCGCCGCAGCAGCTGGCCATAACCCCAGAGCGCGTGGATGCGCGCCAGTTGAGTCGCCGCCGGATTGAGCGCGACGTCACGTAGCCCAGCCGCTTGATTACGTTTCGCCAACTCGAGCTGGGCCCCCTGCCGCACGCGCTGATCCTCGTGCGCGAGCAGCTTCAGGAGCTCGCCGTTGTCCCGCGTGGTGAAGCCGGCCTTGATGATCTTGCCCGTCTCGGCCCGCGCCGGACTGATCGCGGCGGCCTTGGTGTCGACCCGCCACACGGCACCGATGCCATCGAGCGGGTAACCGCCGATCCAGTCGGCCATGAACAGCGAACCATCAGGATGCCAACTGAGGCCGATGCCCATGATGCCGTCATTGACGATGCGCGCACCGACCATGCGGTAGGTTGCGCCCTCCGGCTCGACGCGGAAACCGCGCATCTTGCCCGAGGGAAATTCGTTCAGGAGAAACATCCCGTGCTGCTTTTCGCCGAGCGCCGTGCCGGGGTTGTATTTAAAACCGGCCGGACCGTCGGAGTAGTTCAGCCGTGCCGGCAGGAGGTAGGCGGCCTGGCCGGGGAAATGCGGTTTCCAAAGCCCCTCGCGCATCCAAGGGCTGTCGAGCCGCATGTACTGGTAGTTACAACGCCAGCCGCTGTCGCTCGCCTCGGGGAGGTGGACGAAGCGCTCGCGTTCGCCCGGCTGGTCGGCGTCGTTATCCACGCCGATGAGATCGCCGTATTCGTTAAAGGCGGGCTCCTGGATGTTGCGATTGCCAAAGGTATAAACCTCGAAACCACTGCCGTCGGG
>CAIJFT010000381.1 GCA_903820035.1 uncultured Opitutia bacterium | reverse complement strand
TGGCGGCGCGGGCGGCGGCGATTTTTTCTTTCGCTGCGGCGGGGGCCTCGATCCGGCCGATTGGAACATAGGTGAGAATGACGATGCGCTGTTCGCTCACGGGCACCGCGATTCGGCTGCGCGTCTCGCGGCGAGTGCCCTCCAGCTTGACCTCATAGTCGCGGATCACCCCGCCGCGCAGGTTGAGGGTGACGCTGACTTGGTTGGCCGGCTCGCTTTCGTCGGCGTTTGTTTTAGCGGGATCGCCGGCCCGGCTGCGGAGGTGCACGACGTAACTCTCGCCGCTGAACTCAAACTCAAGACTGCTCTTCAGGAGGGGCACCAGTTCCTGATCCGGTCGCCGGATGTCGGGGCGGTCCGCGCGGCGCAGCCAAACCAAACGGTCACCGGCGCCTCGGCCGCCGAGGCGTTCGTCGGCCTGGGCGGTGAGGATCTCGCGTTCGTTGAGCCAACCTTCGGGCGTTTGGGTGACCATCGTGCCGTCCGCGGCGGCGATGAGGGTTTCAAGTTGCAGGCCGTCGGCCCAAAACCGCTGGATGCGCATGTCGCCGTTGCGGTCCACCTGACCTTTCACGTTGGGCGCGAGGTTTTTTTGCACCGAGGTGATCGTGCCGCGACGGGTTTCGAATTGCTGCGCGACGGGGCCAGGATCGCTGTTGATAACCTCCCACGAATAACTTTTTTGATCGCGCAGATACTCCAATGCGGCGGCCAAAGCGCTCGGCGGGGTCCCGTGGGTGGCGACCGGGGCGAGGGCGGCGAGGAGCAGGCGGAGGCGAGCCGGAAAAAACATGGACGGGCCGGGGAGGGGGCCGTCATCGTCTCCATGTTGTCGCAAACGTCAATTCGCGGCCCGCTTGGGCCGGACCCACATGCCGCTTGTTTTTGAATTCGGATTCGGCAAGCTGCCCGGTCATGTGGAAAAGTCTGCTCGTCGGCGGCCTCGTGTCCGCCGCCTTTGGTCAGGGATCACCCCAGGTGGAACTCGCAAATCTGCGGGAGGATGTGCGCGGGCTAACGCAGCGGGTGGGTGAAATGAGTCTCCGTCTCGAACAGCTGGAGCGGGAAAATGCCGAACTGCGACACTCCGCGGGGAACTCGGATCGCCAAAGGGTCACTCTGGTCCAAGTGAACGACGCCATCGCCGATGCGAGCGCGAAACTGAAGGCGTCGATTGCGACGGCAAAAACCGAAACCCTTCAGGTCGTGAGCACCCAGTTGGAAAAACTCGGCAAGCAGACCAACGCCGCCCTCGACTCCGTGTCGAAGGCCCAGGCGACCCGCCCGGCGGTGCAGACAAATTTTTCCGAAGACTACGCCAAGGACGGCGTGAGCTACACGGTGCAAAAGGGGGATTCTATCGCCGTGATCGCGAAGAAAACCGGCGCGAAGCAACAAGACATTATCAACGCCAATAAAATCTCGGATCCGTCTCGTATCGTTGTCGGTCAAACGCTCTTCATCCCCGGAGGCAAATAATCCCCATGTCGGCTGCTCCCAAATCTCGTCTCGGTCGCGGACTCGGCGGTCTTATCGCCGCCGCCAAACCGTCGGTTCCCGCCCCCGCGGCGGTCGCTCCCGCCCCCCATCCGGCGCCCAAAGTAGCCGCGGTCGCTCCGTCCCCGGCACCCGCTCCGGCGGGCGCCCCCGGCTACCTCGAGGTGGCGGTGCACCAGATCGAACCGAGCCCTTATCAGGCCCGCCGGGAGGTCGAGCCCGAGCACCTGCGCGAGTTGGCGGAGAGCATCCGTTCCGAAGGCCTTTTGCAGCCGATTGTCGTCCGCAAGACCGGGGATAAATATCAGCTGATCGCCGGTGAGCGTCGTTGGCGCGCCTTTCAGCTGCTCAAGATCAAGACGATCCCGGCTCGGATCGTCGAGGCGAGCAACGCCTCCTCCGCCGCCCTCGGCCTCATCGAAAATCTGCAACGGGAAGGGCTCAATCCGATCGAGGAGGCCCATGGTTACGCGAGCCTCATCCGGGATTTCGACCTGACCCAGGAAACTGCCGCCGAGCGGGTGGGGAAGGGGCGTGCGACCGTGGCCAACTCCCTGCGCCTGCTGTCACTCGAGTCCGATTTGCAGGGCTACGTGGCTAAAAATCTCCTCAGCGTCGGGCACGCCAAGGTTTTGCTCGGGATCGCGGACGTCGCGCAGCGGACGATGCTTGGCCGGCGCATCATCGAGGAAGGACTGAGTGTCCGCGCAACTGAAAAGCTTGCGGGCAACGTCAAGGCTGCGACCCCGGCCGCCGGTGCCGCCCGAATTGCGCCGAAGTCCAGCTTGTCGCCCAAGGACGCCGCCACGGTGGCCGGCATTGAAAAAAAGCTGACGTCTCACCTCGGGGCGCGAGTTGCGTTGATGCATGCGGCTAAGAAAGGCCGGATCGTCATCGAATACCGCGGTAACGACGACCTGCAGCGCCTGCTGGAAAAGCTGGGCGTCGAGGCCTGACGCCCAGCGGTGGGCACGTTTTCTTCCCTGGCCGGGGATGGTGAGACCGCCGCGGTCGCTCCTCCCGGTTCGAGATGAATACCATCCCGCGATTGACAACCCCCGTTTCGCTCTGCACTTCTGACCCTTTCACATGAGCATCCTCCTCGGAATTCTCACCTTCCTCCTCATCCTCGTTTCAATCTTTCTCGTCTTGGTCGTCTTGATGCAGAAGTCCAAAGACGGCGGGATGGGGGCTGCCTTGGGCGGTGGCGCCGCGGAAGCGGCGTTCGGCGCCGAGACCAATAACGTCCTCGCCCAGGCGACCAAGTATTTGGCCATCCTCTTCTTTGTCCTCGGCTTCGCCCTCTACTTGGGCCGCCTTTACGAGCACAATCACGCGAGTGCGGTGGCCGGTAGTGCGCTGCCCGCTATGCCCGTGCCCGCGGCGACGCCGGCTCCGGCCGCTCCTGCTCCCGCCCCTGCGCCCGCCGCTCCCGCTCCGAAGCCGTAGTCTGCGATGCGCTCGATCGAGCAAAGCACGCCCGCCATGATTTGGCGGGCGTTTTTCGTTTTGGCCTTGGTGATCGGTCCCGCCGTGCGGGGCGCAGGGCCGGCGACGACGTTCCCGGAGCTTTCCCAGACGGGCAAGCCCGGTCCCGAGGAAGCCGCCCGGCTGGTGGCTCAGTTTCGGAACTCCGGCATCCCGGGAGATTACTTTCTTGAATTTGAATTGCGCAGCTTGCTGCGCCGCGGCGGGGAGGGCGCGATAATCCGCGGACGCTGGTGGGGCAGCCGCAACGATCGTGGCGCGCTGAGCCGGATTGAACTCACCGATGCCGCGGGCGTTGCTTACCGGTTTATTTTGCAGAACGGGGACGATGCGGCGGTTTGGCGTGTGGCCGGGGATCGCCCGGTCAAACTAGGGGTCGAGGAACAACTCGCGCCGCTGGTGCCGGGCGTCGAGGTGTCGGCTTTTGATCTGCAGATGCCCTTTCTCTACTGGCCCGGCGCCACCGTCGAGAAGATCACGCG
>CAIJFT010000380.1 GCA_903820035.1 uncultured Opitutia bacterium | reverse complement strand
GGGTGCTCCACGGCCTGACGTGGCGGGAAAGCCGCGATCCGCGCATTCCCACTTAAAGTGATTGCCGGAACCGTCCACGGCCAACGGCGATTCAGAACTTGCCGCCTATCCGCAGGAATTCGCTCCAGGCCACGCGCAGCCGGGCCCGCCCCGCGCGAGCGAATGCACCGACGCCCAGCAACCCGACCGCCGCGACCCAACGCCACGCTCCCGGAGTCGCGGCCAGCGATGTCGGGGGAGGCGGTGTCACCGGCGGCACAAGGCCATCGATCCACGCGGCACGGACGGAAATTCGCGTCGCATAAAAGCCGCTCGGGACCGGTGTCGCCCCGGTGATCAGCGTCCAGTTTCCCTCACTCCCATAGAAGAGTCCACGGGCATCAAAGATCGCGGCGTTGAAGCCCAGCCCAGAGTTGGTGGTGTTGAAGGACGCATCCACGGCGGCGGAGACGCCAGCCAGTCTCCAGCCGGTGCCGTCGTGGATGAACACCGGTCCGCTGGAATCCTCCTGTCCCAAGTGCGCCTCGTCGGACCCGCCGTTTTGATCGAAGGTCGCGTAGAGCATACTGCCCCAGTACGTTCCGCCATTCTTCACGGATGCCACCACGTTTCGTCCCCAACGGATGTTTCCGTCGCTTACGCCCCATTGCCAACCGCGGAGCGAATTGGTGGCGCCATCCCGCACCTCCGCTCCCCGCGTTCGGCCGCCGCCGATAACCACGAGCGGCTTGCCGACTTCGTCACTGGCCCGATACAACGAGGCCCACGTCGGAAAGGTACCGTCCACCTCCCAGACGCGCAGGTCGCTGAGCGTATCGTCGACTGAGGCAACCGTTGAGTAGGTGACTCCGCGAAAGACGAAGGGATCCCCCACCGTGCCGCCGACGTGCCGGGCGGCCAGAAAATGACGCGGCCCGATCGGAGTGCCTTGTACTCCACGCCACGACCCCACCCACTGCCAGCCGCATCCGGCCAAAGCTCCCGTCGGCGCGGTGATATTGTGCGCGAGATCTCCGGTGGAATAAAAGATAATGGCGTGGAGCGGGGAGATGAAGAATAGCCCGACCGCAAGCCCACACAGGCCACCTCTCCTGCCGCGCATGGGAAGGAATCTCCCCGGCTGGCGCCGGAGCATCACCCGCCCGAAAATCCGCCCGAGAACAAGCACCGCGCAGGAAACGATGCGGCCCAGCCGCCGGCAAGTCACCCTGCGTTAAATTCTGGTATCGACTCCGCGTCCCGCCGATTTCCGACGGCGCGATTTCCGGCACCGTATCCGGATTACTTTTACAAGTCGGCGCCCGGCTCTTGATCGCGCCGGACCCACCCGACATCCGACCAGACCAGACTCCCTTCATTCCGGAGACTGGTACGGGCGAGGGTCCGAATGCTCCGGGGCGGACCCAAGTCCTCCAAGCTCCGAAACTCCCGTCAAACCCGGGGGATTAGGCGCAAACGACGCCGCGCCACCAGCCCGAGAACCAGAGCACCGGCACAAAGGGAGAAAGTCGCCGGTTCAGGAATGGGCGTGATTTCCGCGAACCCCGAAATACCCACCGCATTGCCGCCTGGCGTGAGAGTGAAGGTGGTCCGGAACTCCCAGTAATTCAACGCCAGTAAAGTCGTGCCGTTGATGAGACTGCTGGCTTCCGACATCGTGCTCGTGCCGTTGGTGGCCCGAGAGAGCGTGGTGCCGACGTCCACGCCGGCATTGAAACTGGTTGCGCCGTTGTCGGCGGAAAGCTGGAGCAGCTAGAACTTCGGCGCCAATCCTACCGGCGCAACGGTCGCGGTGGGGGTGGTGGTTGAGAGGGAGACGCCTACGTCCGCCTGGACGGTATAGGCACCGGTAATGGTCGGCACGATGGCTTCTCCAAATACAAATGTATAGGTCTGCGTGACCGCCGTATTGTTTTTGACCGCCAATGAATAGGTCATGAACGGGTCAATCTTACCTTGGACATCCAGGATAGCCACCGTCGCGCGGTCCTCCTGCGCCCACTGTAGCACAGTGGAGGTAACGGTTGATTCGCTGCCCGGTATCGGAACGGTTGCATTCTGCGCCCACTTCCAGCCCGACGCGCCGAGGCTCGTCCCCGGCGCCACCAGTGAATGGATCCCGGTGTTGGCGTCGAAATTGATCCAACCGCTGAGGTCGAGGGTGGTATCAGGAGCGCCGCTGTCATCGTGGATGATGAGCGCGGCGGTCAAGCCGTTCGCCAACTGACCGGCCGCCGGCGTAAGCGGAAACGCCCAACCGACGATGAACGCCACGATGACGGATCGCCGTGCGAACTGGCAGCACTGAAGCGTCCGGACGAATGGTGAGAGGATGGACTTCATGGTGAACGAAGAGAGGGCCTGGTGTGGGACGGGAAGGATGGAATCCAGTCGGTGGAAATCGCGGCGCCGACGATGATGCGTTGGCAGGGGTTCGTCCGGGACGGAGACACGGGCGCACAACGCTCCATCATACCGGCAAGATTCGACCCTGCAGCGCCGGCCTGGGTATCCAGGCGAAAACCAGAAGCGTTGGGCGCGAGTGCCATGATGTTCATCAGAAGCGGATTTCGGCGCCGGCCCGGCCTTCAACCGCCTGGTCGGAACTGTTGGTCCGTTCCGTCGAGAGCCGCAGGTATGCCGTGATCCGCGAACCGAACGTCACGTCGAAACCGAGGCCGGCCACGAGGCCGTTCTTCTTTTCCGGATTCGCATTCGCACCGAGCCCGAGGCTGGTGGGCGAGGCGACCACCGCCGCCGCGCCCGAGCCCGGCAACGCAAACGGACTGCCACCCAGGCCCGCACCCATGCCGCCGGTGGAGCCGCGGAACTCATGGCGCCAAGCGAAATCGAGGCGCGGCGTGAAGCTGATGGTCTCCGCCATGCGAGGAAAGGAAACCGAGAGTCCGACGCGCGAGGCGAGTGAATCCGCCGCCCGGGTGTCGAGCCGGAGGTTGGCTTCGTCGGCGCCGCTCTCATTGGCGGCTTCCGCCGACCAGTGGATGTAGTTGATTCCCGCGTACGGCGTGAAATTCATCCCGCGGCGACCAAAACTATAACCGGCCCGCAGGCTGGAATAGGCGTCACGCCCGTCGTTCTTGACCTCGGCCACCCGGGTGTAGCCGGGAATGGCGATCGTGCGTCGGCTGTCATGCTTGGCGAAGGATCCGCCGGCCACCGCCTCCACAAAGAGCGGCGTCCAATCCACCCGGCCGTACACGGTCGTCGCCAGCCGGGTGATGTCCGTGGAGCTCCCCGCCTGGTCGAGCGAAAGCTTTTCCTTCGTGTAGCCGAAGATCATGCCGACCTGGCTGTCGGGCGTGACCCGGGCGTCGCCACCCAGCATGATGCCCGTCGCACTGCCGCTCGCCTTCGCCCGGTCATCCACCGCGCCAAACTTGGTCTCGCGGGCGACCACTTCCGTCCAAAGGTTGCCCTGTGGTTCGCGCATCGCCTGGTCCATGCGGCCTTCCGCCGTGCGCAGGGTGGCGCCGGAGCTCAGCACCGCCTGCTGGAACCAACGGTCATAGCGCAACGGCGAGAGTTCGCTCAACGCGTCCTTGACCCGGTCGGTATTCGGCAGGGCGTTGAGCGCGCGCTGCAGATTGGGGATCGACCCGAGGGCGATCGCCCCGTCGACCCCCTGCCCCATTGCGATCTGGTTTGGCGTGCCGGTCAGGCCGGCGAACGGCAACTGCGTCATGCTCAGGCGCACATCCTTGCTGCTATAAAGCGCCTCGAACCGCAGCATGGGTGAAATTCTTTCCCACGGCGAAACCAGGGTGGCGAACTTGCCGGAAATCGCGGCCGCCTCGACGACCCGGAATGTCTGGCCCGGATTCGGCACGTAGCCGTTAAGTCCCGTCACGGTCAGCGTGCCGCCGAGGGTGGCGGTGCC
>CAIJFT010000379.1 GCA_903820035.1 uncultured Opitutia bacterium | reverse complement strand
GTCGACGTTGATGCCGAGCTTGGTCGCGAGGTCCTGCTGCTGCTCCTTCGAGGTTGGCAGGAATTCGTGCAACGGCGGGTCGAGGAAGCGGATCGTAGCCGGGAAGCCCTTCAGCGCCTTGAAGATGCCGAAGAAGTCCTCGCGCTGGTAGGGGAGGAGCTTGGCGAGTGCGGCCTGCCGAGCCGCGACGGAGTCGGCGAGGATCATTTCGCGCATGGCGTCGATACGGTTACCCTCGAAGAACATGTGTTCCGTACGGGTGAGGCCGATGCCGACGGCGCCGAACGCGATCGCGTTCTGCGTCTGCTCGGGGGTGTCGGCGTTGGTGCGCACGGTCAGTTTGGTGACCTGCGAGCACCACTTCATGAGCTGGGCGTAGCTCTTGAACTTCTCGGTCGACTGCGCGCCCTTGTCCCCGTGGAGGAGGCCGGAGATGATTTCCGACGGGGCGGTCTTGATCTGGCCCGCGTACACCGTGCCCGACGTGCCGTCGATCGAGAGGAACTCGCCTTCCTTAAAGGTCCGGCCGGCGATCGTGGTGGTCTTGGCATCGTAGTCGATGTGCACGGCGGCGGCGCCGCACACGCAAACCTTGCCCATCTGGCGGGCGACGAGCGCGGCGTGGGAGGACACACCACCGCGGGCGGTGAGAATGCCGTCGGCGGCGATCATGCCGCGGAGATCTTCCGGCGAGGTCTCGACGCGGACGAGGAGAACCTTTTCGCCCCGCTCGGCGGCCTGCACGGCGCGATCGGCGTTGAAGTAGATCTTGCCGGTGGCGGCGCCGGGGCCGGCGGGGAGACCGGTGGCGATGACGGCGGCCTTCTTGACCTCGGCGACGTCGAAGATGGGTGCGAGCAATTGCTCGAGCTGGTCGGCCGGATTGCGCATGATCGCGGTCTGCCAGTCGATGAGCTTCTCCTTCACCATATCGATGGAGAACTTCAGCGCGGCGGCGGCGGTGCGCTTGCCGTTGCGCGTCTGCAGCATGAACAGCTTGCCTTCCTGGATGGTGAACTCGATGTCCTGCACGTCCTTGAAGTGCTTCTCCAGCGTCGCGCGAACCTTCAGCAGTTCGGCGTACGACTTCGGCATCTGGTCCTTCAGCTTCAACACCGGCTCGGGCGTGCGGACGCCGGCGACGACGTCTTCACCCTGGGCGTTGATCAGGAACTCGCCGTAGAATTCGTTCGTGCCGTTGGCGGGATTGCGGGTGAAAGCCACGCCGGAACCGGACGTGTCGCCCGTGTTGCCGAAGACCATTGCCTGCACGTTGACCGCGGTGCCCCATTCGGTGGGAATGTTGTACTTCGCGCGGTAGACTTTGGCGCGGTCGTTCATCCAGGAGCCGAAGACGGCGCCGGCGGCGCCGCGTAGTTGGTCCCACGGATCGTTCGGGAAGGACTTGCCGGTGCGCTCCTTGACCAAGGCCTTGAAGCGGACAACCAGCTCCTGCTGATCGGCGGCGGTGAGCTTCGAGTCTTCGATGTCGGCGTGATAGCGCTCGTGCTTGAATTCGTGGATCAGCGTCTCGAACGGCTCGTGGTCTTCGCCTTCCTTCTTCTGTACGCCCATGACGACGTCGCCGTACATCTGGATGAAGCGGCGGTAGCAGTCCCAGGCAAAACGCTCGTTTTGCGTAGCGCTCACGAGCGCGAGCACGCTGGCGTCGTTGAGGCCGAGGTTGAGGATCGTATCCATCATTCCCGGCATTGAGTCGCGGGCGCCGGAACGGACGGCGAGAAGGAGCGGCATGCCCTTGATGGCGCCGAACTTCGTGCCCATGATCTTCTCCATGTTGACGACACCGGCCTCCATCTCCGCCTGCAGGGAAGACGGGTAAGTCCGCTTGTTCGCGTAGAAGTTGCAGACTTCGGTGGTGATCGTGAAGCCCGGAGGCACGGGCAGCTTGATGCGGGTCATCTCGGCGAGGTTGGCGCCCTTGCCGCCGAGGAGGGCCTTCATCGAGCCGTCACCATCGGCGCGACCGGCGCCCCAGGTGTAGACGTATTGCGTGCCCTTGGAGGCGGATTTCTTGGCGGGCGAAGCGGCTTTGGCTTTCGCGGGTTTTTTGGCTTTGGATTTGGCGGCCATGGAGGTGGTTTGTAGTGAGAAAACGAACGCTCAAACCTGAGCGCTAAAGGTAAAAGGCAATAGGGCGCGCGCAGAGGCTGTCAACGGTGCAGGCGGGCGAGTCGTGATCCGGTGCCTGAAGGAGCTGCGGGTGGGGTCCGTCCGGACGCATTGGAGGTCGCGCAGCGAACGGACTTGGCGGGCTCACTTCACCGGCTTTTTTTGGAAATCAGTCAGATCCCGCGCCGCTTTGGTTTCGGTGCCGGAGGGGCTTAGGAAACCCAAATCGCGAAACCATTCCACAAACCGCTCCGGCCACTTGCCGAACGGGATGCCGTTGCGTTCACCGATGCTCCCCGCGTGGACGCCGTTGCCGTAAATGTGCATTTCAAGGTTCGGTATGCCGGCCTTCAGCATGGCGGCGAAATAGTGGTCGGCCCAGATGGCATGAACCCGGTCGCCGGATCCGGCCGATGTAATGAAGCTGGGCGGGGCGTTGCGGGCGATCGGCAGGTCCGGGTTTTTCGTGAACGGCGTGGGGCCCGGATAAATGAGTCCGACAAAATCGGGCCGGCTGGAAAACGCGGCCAAGGGGTCATTCTCCGCGCGGGCCCGTTGGTCGTCGTCGGCAAAATAAACGGCGGTCCAGGCGGCGAGCTCCGCACCCGCGGAAAAACCCACGATGCCGATGCGGGTGGGATCCAATTTCCACGCTTTCGCGCGGGACCGGACGAGCCGGATTGCCTGCAAGGCCTCGGGCATCGCGTCCTTTTCCAAGTTGTACCCATCGCTGCGCAGCCGGTTCCGCAGGATGATGGTGTTCACCCCGAGCTTCGCGAGCCACGGGGCAAGGTCCGCGCCCTCGGGTCCGACGTTCAGGGTACGGTGGCCGCCGCCGGCGACCACGATGATCGCCGTGCCGGTGTTGGCCGCCGCGTCGACGCCGTGAAATTCGAGCGACGGGTAGTGGATGTTGACGATGCTCTGGATGCGGGCGGGGTTTTTCGTCGAGCGGTTGAGGGTCTCCGCCTCGCCGAGCCGCGCGGCGTTCAGCCGCGGCGACGTCTCCGGGTAGAGCGGTACGATGACGCCACCGGGTAAAATGGGTTGGAGCGGGGCCGGCGCCGCGGAAAGCGGCGTGACCAGCAGGACGAGCGCCGCGAGTGCGCCGAGCGGGGATTTCAGCATGACGGAATTTAAGGTCAGACGTTCGCCAGCCGGCCGGTGGAGTCGCCGAAACGGTCAAGGCCCTTGACCCCGGCTTGGTCGGCGAGTTGCAGGAAGAGATTGCTCAACGGCTTGCCGCCGTGTTGCACGTAGCGGCCACTCTGCAACGCGCCGCCGCCGGATCCCGCGAGCAAGATTGGCAGGTTGTCGTGGGAGTGGCGGTTGCCGTCGGCGTTGCCGCTGCCGTACACGATGCGCGAATTGTGCAGGAGGGATTTGCCATCGACATCCGCGGTGGCGTCGAGCCGGCGCAGGAACGCCGCAAAGCGTTCGACGTACCAGCGGTCGATCTGCGCGACCTTCTCGATGCGTTCCTCATTGTTCTGGTGGTGGGACAGGTCGTGGTGCCCTTCGGCGATGCCGATTTGGCCGAACGAGCGGTTGTCGCCGTCGTGACCGAGCACAAACGTCGCGACGCGCGTCGAATCGGTTTGGAACGCGAGCAGCATCATGTCGTACATCACGTCGAGGTACTCGGCCTGGTTGGTCGGGATGCCGGTCGGGGTCGGCTGCGCCGGATCGGCGGGCGGACCGAACTGTTCGGCCCGCTGGATGCGCGACTCCACCTCACGGATACCGGTAAGATACTGGTCGAGTTTTTCCTGATCCTGCCGGCCGAGCCGGCGCTGCATCCGCGTGGCATCGTCCCGCACAAAATCCAGCACGGAGCGGCGCGCCACGAGGCGGGCCTGGGCGTTGGCCGTCCGTTCGCCGCGCGCGCCGGCGCCGAAGAGCCGCTCGAACACGAGCCGCGGGTTGTTCTCGGGGGTCATCGGGGTCGTCGCCGATTTCCAGGAAACGTTGTACTGGTAGGCGCACGAGTAGCCCGAGTCGCAGCCGGAAGACTGGCGGTTCACATCGCAGGTGAGTTCCAGCGACGGGAACCGGGTCAGGTGGCCGATCTCCTTGGCGATAACCTGGTCGATGGAGATGCCGGCGCGGACATCGGTTGCGCTCTTGTTGATTCGCACGCCGGTGAGAAACACGCCGTTGCCGCGCGCGTGGTCGCCCGCGCCGTCCGTGCCGCCGCGGGCGTTGGCGTGATCGAGTCCGCCGAGCACCTGCACCTGATCGCGCAACGGCTCGATCGGGGCGAGCGTGGGGTTGAGTTTGAACGCGGCGCCTTCGCCCTCGGGCCACCAGCGCGACGGGATTGCGCCGTTCGGGAAAAACACAAAGGCCGTCCGCAAGGGTGCGCCCGAGGCGGTTACGCCGAGCGGCGCGCCGCCCGGCGCGGCAACGACCCCGCGGGTCAGGAGCGAGCCGAAGGTGGGGAGGGCGATGCAGGCGCCAAGGCCGCGGAGAAAGTGGCGACGGTTCAGCGCGGCGATGGGGTCGGAAGCGAAACGGTTCATGGCGATGGTTTATTCGGTCGGAGCGGCTTTCGCGGGCGGGACGGCGGAGGCGAGGGCGGCGGGTTGGCGGCGTTGTTGGAAAGGGACTGAATTCACGATGTCCTGCAAGAGCCCGCCGAGGCGCCCCCCCGACGACTCGAGGCCGGCAACGAGGCGATCGACCGCGGGGACATCGTAATAATCCAGGCCGCGACCGAGCGCATAAGTGAGCAGCTTCTCGCTGAGCGCATAGTAGAAATCGCTCCGGCGGGAGGTCACCAGCAGGTGCTTCAGCTCGCGAACATCCCGAAAGGTTTCGCCGGTGATCAACTTGCCCGCGGCCGAGATGGGTTGGCCGAGGTCGGCGTCACGCCACGCGCCCATGGCGTTGAAATTTTCCAGCGCGAGGCCGAGCGGGTCCATGCGGTTGTGACACGAGGCGCACATCGGGTCGCGGGCGTGCAGCGCGAGGGTTTCGCGGAGGTTCATCTTGCGCAACTGGTCGGCGGGCGCGGCTTCCTCCAGGGAGGGGATATTGGGCGGCGGCGGCGGGGTGGGGGTGCCGAGGATCGTGTCTAAGATGAACACGCCCCGCTTCACGGGGGACGTGCGGGTGGGGTTAGAAGTGACGGCAAGGACCGTGCCTTGGGTGAGGACGCCGCCGCGCGGGCTGTCGGGCGGGAGCGCGACCTTGCGCAGGGTGCGACCCGTAATGCCCGCGACTCCGTAATGCTTGGCGAGATCCTCGTTCAGGAAGGTGTAGTCGCTTTCGAGCAACTCGAGTACGCTCCGGTCTTCCTTCAAAATGTGGGCGAACGTGAGCTCGGTTTCCTCCAACATGGCGCGCCGGAGTTCGCCGGTCAGCTCGGGTTTGGGCAGCCGGTTGAAGTCGGCGACGACGCTGCGGGCCTTGGCCATCGCGGCGGTGTCGTCAGGGCTGCGGGCGACGCGACCCGAGCGGCCACCCAACCGGCGGAAGGTGCTGCGCGCCTCCTCGTAATCGGGGTTCGGGTGGTCACGCAGGAACACGTCGAGTGCGGTAATCGGCACATGGGCGATATCGCGGGCCTGTAGCCACTGGCCGGTGAAGTTGCGGACGAATTCACGGGAACGGTTGTCGGCGAGCAGGCGCTTGAGCTGGGCGGGGAGCTGCGCCCGCAGTTGGCCGTCGCGGGCGAGCCGCGTGAGTTCTTCGTCGGGGGTCGTGGACCAGAAGAAATAAGACAGCCGCGCGGCCAGCGAATATTCGTCCAGCAACGGATGTGCTTCCCCGGCGCGGAGCGGGACGGTGCGTTCCTCGCGAAAAATGAAGCCGGGGGACCCGAGCACTGCCGCCATCGCCTGCGCGATCCCAGCCTCAAACGTGTTTCCGGCTTGGGCAGACACCGTCTCGGCCAGTTGGACGAGTCCGTCGAGTGAGGCGGGCTCGGGCGGGCGCCGGAACGCGCGGGCGGCGAATTTCTCCAACAACTCGCGACGGTACGCGCGTTGCGCGGGAGCACCGGCGGGCACCTCGCGGGGGAACACGCGGGCGTAGTCCTTCGGTTTGACCCAGTGCTCGGGGGCGAAGGGCCCGCGCACGGTTACGCCGACGACGCGGAAGCGCAGGCTCCGGATCTGCGGGAGGTCCGGCGTGAGCGGCGTGACCTCGATCTGCAAGGGGTGTTCGCCGGCGGGCCATTCGCGATCGAAGGCGAATTCCAATTTGCGCCCGCCTTCGCGCATAAACTCCTGGGCGAAGACCTGCTCGCCATCCACGCGGAACACGAACCGCGCCTTGTTTTGATCGAACTGATCCTCCACGTAACGCTCGATGGAGCGCAATTCGAGGACGAGTTGATACTTGCCGGCGTGCGGCGCCGAGTAGGTCGCGTTCGCCACGGCGGGCGTGTAATAGGAGAGGTCGAGGCCCTCGCTTTCGGAGCCGCCGCCGCCGCGCCGCTGTGAGGTCTGAGTGGTCGCCGCCGGCGTGGCGGTGACAAACGCGCGGCCGGGGACCACGTGCTCGGCGACCACGCGGGCCCGGGTCGGCACGAACTGTCCGACGACGCTCTGGGCGGCATCGAGGTATTTTTCGAGCAGCAGCGGGGAGATTGTCAGCACGTCCGCAATGGTGTCGAAGCCCTGGCCCGTATCGTCGGCCGGGAATTCCTTCTGCGTGTCGTAGTCGACGCCGGTCAGGTCGCGAATCGTGTTGCGGTACTCGACGCGGTTGAGTCGGCGCACGGTCACGCGCCCCGGGTCCGGGGCCCCGGGGCTTAGTCCCAGTGCGCCCTGCTTGATCCACGCTTGCAGTTTTGCCGCGGCCGCGGCCGGCAACGGTTCCTCGTCGGCGGGCGGCATGAGGCCGGTGCGAACGTTTTTCAAAGCGCGGATCCAGAGCTTGGGGTCGTTCAGGTCGGCGTCGTTTTGGAAGGCGTCGAGTGTGACGCCACCCTTGTCGACGCCGGCGCCGTGGCAGTCGAAGCAGTACTTTTCCAGCACCGGCTGGATCTCGCGGCGAAAGGTCGCAAGTCCCGCATCGGAACCCGGCGCCAAGGCGGGTAGCAGGGCCAAGGTAAACGCAACGACGGGTCGGGAGCGGACGGACATCGGGTGGAGTGAGGGATGGACGGACGTATCAGGGGCGGCAAGGATGCGCGGTCGGAGGGATTTCCGCGGAAACTGCAATCGCGCTTCCGTTTTGCAAAAAACTTCCCACCATCCCGCGTTCCGAACCTGCCGTGAGCCAATCCGATTCATCCAACCCAGATCCCAACGTTTCCGTGGAGGCGCTGCCGCCGCCGCCGGCGCGCGAGAAGCCGATGGGCTTTTGGGATCACTTGGAGGAGTTGCGCGGCACGATCATCAAGAGCCTGATCGCTTTCGTCATCTGCGCGACGCTGGTGGGCATCTTTGCCACCGAGTTTAACCACGCGATGCTCTGGCCGCTGCACCACGTGGCCAAGGATTACCCCACGCTGGATACCCGCCTTGGCACGCAATCGATCATGGAGGTGTTCAACATGATCATTTCCCTGTGCGTTTTCGGGGGGTTGCTCCTGGCGTCCCCGTTCATCCTTTATTTTGTCGCGCAATTTGTGTCCCCGGCGCTGACCGAGCGGGAAATGAAGGCGGTCCTGCCGCTGTGTATTTCGGCGCTGATTCTCTTCCTGATCGGCGCGGCCTTCAGCTTCTTCCTGCTGATGCCGAGCACCATCCGGGTCGCAATCGAGCTGAGCACGGCGTTCGACCTCGAGAACCGGTGGACCGTGGGCAACTATTTCAGCACCCTGACGTGGCTCGTACTTGGCTCGGGCGGCGTCTTTGAATTTCCGCTGGTGATCGTGCTGTTGGTCTGGCTCGGCATCTTGACGACCGCCTTCCTGCGCAAGTACCGCCGCCACGCCATCGTCGTGATCTTTATCATTGCGGCTATCGTCACGCCGACGCCCGATCCGTTTACCCAGACGCTTTTCGCGGTGCCGTTGTACGGTCTGTTCGAACTGTCGATTATCGTGTCCACCCGCGTCGAAAAACGACGGATGGTACGAACCAAGAGCTGAACCGGCGGGGGCGGTGGGCGCTGACCGCCCGTCCCGGTATTATCGCTCGCCTCCTTAGCGGCGCGGCGGGCTTCGGCCCGCCGTCTCAGTGACTTTCCGTTTGCCCCTCGGGCGGGGGCGCGCAACGGTGATCCCTTACGTTCCATGAGCGACACTCCCATCGACATCTCCCATGACCAGCACGCCGTGCGGCGCCAGAAGCTCGCCGACATGCGCGCCGCGGGTTACGACCCTTTCCGCGCCAACGTGGCGACCACGCATTTTTCGGGTGACGCGCTCAAAGCCTACGTCGACGGCCAGGAAAACACCCTCCCCGTCACCGTGGCCGGCCGGCTCGTGGTCATCCGCGACATGGGCAAGAGCCAGTTCGTGAAGATTCTCGACCAGCAGGGGCAGATCCAGCTGTACGTGAAAAAGGACGTGATCGGCGAGGAGGCCTATGCGTCGTTCAAGAAGCTCGATCTCGGCGACATCATCGGCGCCCGCGGCACGTTGTTTAAGACCAAGACCGGCGAGGTCACGATTCGCGTCGACGAGTGCAGGTTGGTCGCCAAGGCGCTCCGCCCGTTGCCGGAAAAGTGGCACGGCCTGAGCGATCCGGAGCAGGTATACCGTCAGCGCTACCTCGACGTGATCGTGAACGCCGAGTCGCGCCAGCGCCTGATGTTGCGGTCGCGCATCGTGTCGCACACCCGCCGGTTCCTCGAGGACCAGAAATTTATCGAAGTGGAAACGCCGGTGCTCGAGGGCACGGCGGGCGGTGCGGCGGCGCGGCCGTTTGTGACGCACCACAATGCCCTCGATGTCGATTTCTTCCTCCGCATCGCGACCGAGCTGCGCCTGAAGCGCATGCTCGTCGGCGGGTTCGACCGCGTGTTCGAGATCGGCCGCATCTTCCGCAACGAGGGCGTGTCGCGCCGGCACAACCCCGAGTTTACCATGCTCGAGGTTTATCAGGCTTACAGCGACTACCGCGGGATGATGACGCTCATCAAGGACCTGCTGACGACGCTCGTGCGCGACGTGATCCAGCCGGCCGACGGTTCGCTCAAGATCAAGCACGCGGCGAGCGGGCAGGACATCGACTTCGGCGGCGAGTGGCGCGAGGTGAAGTACAAGGACCTCATCCGCACCGCGACCGGCGACGCCGATTGGTTCAGCCGCTCCAAGGCGGAGAAGATCGCGAAGGCCGAGGCGATGGGGCTTTCGATTCACCCGGGCTGGGAGGAGTTCGAGATCACCAACGAGATCTTCTCGAAGAAGATCGAGCCGACGCTGATCCAGCCGACCTTCGTGACGCACTTGCCGAAGGAGCTGTGTCCGCTGGCGAAGATCACCGCCGACGACCCGACGACGATCGATGTCTTTGAGTTGACCATCGGCGGTATGGAAGTCGCGCCGGCGTACTCCGAGCAGAACGATCCCGACGTGCAGCGCGCGATGTTTGAGGCGCAGGCCGGCGAGGAGAAGCAGAACATCGACTACGACTTCCTGCTCGCGCTCGAGCACGGCATGCCGCCGGCCGGCGGCATGGGGGTCGGCATCGACCGCCTTTGCATTCTGCTCACCGGCGCGGAGAGCATCCGCGACGTGATTCTTTTCCCGCAGCTGCGGCCCGGCGCCTGACGCAATTGCGGATTGCGGATTTCGAATTGCGGATTGGGGATGGGGCGGCGGCGGGTTCGCTCGCTGCCGGAACCTTGTCACTTGGCTCTTAGTCTTTTGGTCCTTTAGTCCCTTGTCTCTGGTCTCTTCCGCCCCGTCATGCCCTGGTACTTCTACCTCGCCCTGAAGCAGCTCTTCCCGACCGGGCGGAAGTTCCCGTTCTTCACGGCGATTTCGGTGATGGGCGTGGCGCTGGGGGTCGGCGTGCTCGTGATCGTCACGAGCGTGATGGGCGGCTTCGGTTACGAGCTGCGCCGGATGATCGTCCAGACCGACGGCGAGGTGCAGGTGAAGTCGCGGGCGATCATGGACGACGCGCCGGGTATGCTGCGCACGGTGCGCGCGATACCGGGCGTGGTCGGCGCGACGCCGTATGTCGCGGGTCCGGTCATGGTGTTGGCCAACGGCCACCCGGCGTTTCCGATGTTCCGCGGCCTCGATCTCGAGACGGTGGAGGGCGTGGCGAATCTCGGGCGCTTCATCCGGATCGGCCGGCTGCAGGACCTCGACGATGACGCGGTGATTCTCAGCACCGAGGTGGCGCAACAACTCGGGGCCACGCCGGGCGACAGCATTGAAATTTATTCCCCGCTGCTGATCGAGAAGCTGAAGAGCGATGAGATTTTTCTGCCGCGGCGCTTCAAGGTGGTCGGGCTGTTTGAAATCGGGCACCAGCACCTCGACAGCACGACGATCTACGGGACGATCCGGGCGGCGCAGGAACTGTACGGGCTCGGCCAGGGCGCGCACGGGATCAACGTGCGGCTGCAACCCGGCGTGACCGAGGACGAGGCGGTGGTGCGGTTGAACCGCGTGCTGCCGCCGGGCACGCAGGCTTTTTCATGGATGCAGAGCTGGGAGAGTTTCCTGTGGGTGTTGAATCTGGAGAAGACCATCAACTTCTTCCTCCTGCTCTTCATCGTGATCATCGCGGCGTTCTCGGTGATGAGCTCGCTGTTGATTTCCGTCGTGCGCAAGACCCGCGAGATTGGTCTCCTCGGTGCACTGGGCGCGAAGCCCCGCGAGGTGGCGCTGTGCTTTTGCGTGCAGGCGTTCATCATCGGCACGACGGGTACGGCCATCGGCGTCGGCCTCGGCTTCGGCGTGTTGGCGATCCGCAACCACCTCGTGCATGGCATCGCGGGCTTCCTGAACCGCGAGGACACGTTGAAGCAGTTCTATCAATTCACCAATCTGCCGGCGCACACCGAGCTGTCGGACCTCGTGTTCACCGTGGTGGCTGCGATCGTGATCTCGACGCTGGCCGGGCTCCTGCCGGCGTGGCGGGCGGCGCGGCTCAAACCCGTGGAGGCGTTGCGCAGTGAGTAACGCGGTACTTGCCGGGCGCGCCCTGGCCAAAACGTATCTGAGCGGTGACCGCCGGATCGCGGTGCTGCGCGAGGTGTCGCTCGAGGTGGCGGCGGGCGAGAGCGTGTCGATCCGCGGCGAGTCGGGCTCGGGCAAGTCGACGCTGCTGAATCTCCTCTCGGGCCTCGATGCGCCGGACTCCGGCACGATCGAGTGGGGCGGGGCGGCGCCGGCGGTGGACCGGCGGGCGAAGTTTCTCGGGATGGTGTTTCAGTCGTTTTATCTGATCCCCGAATTGAACGCGGAGCAGAACGTCCTCATGGCGGCCCGGATGGTGCGTACGCCGACGGCGGCGGCGCGGGCACGGACGAAGGAGTTGCTGGCGCGCGTGGGTCTCGCCGAGCGGGCGACGCATTTGCCGGCACAGCTTTCCGGCGGCGAGCGGCAGCGTGTCGCGGTCGCGCGGGCGTTGTTGAATTCGCCGCAGTTGTTGTTGGCCGACGAGCCGACGGGCAATCTGGACGAGCAGACGGGCAACGCGGTGGTGGAGTTGTTGCTGGAGTTATGCCGCGAGAGCCGGACGGCTCTGGTGCTCGTGACGCACAACGCCGCGCACGCGCAGAAGACGAGCCGCGGGTTGTTTCTGCACGAAGGCGTGCTGCGGTAGGTTCAGGAGCTGTAGGTCAGCGCGCTGGCGCGCGCTGGCCTACGTCGACCGCTGGGGTCGGATGTCCTCCTCGGGCCAAATCGGAAGGTGATTCGTTACGAGACACCCCGAGACGGACATCGGACGGTCGCGGGAGTCGGTTCTCACCTCCGGTGTTGCGGCGTCGGGCGGCGCTCGCACACTCGGCGGCGCATGTTTTCCCGTCCTACCAAAGTTCGTTGCGGCGTCGCCGGCGTGGGTTCGCTTGGTCAGCATCACGCCCGCATTTATGCGGCGCTGCCGGGGGCGGAGTTGGCCGGTATTTTCGAGACGAGCGATGCCCGCGCGGCCGAGATCTGCGCGAAGTTCAACTGCCGGCGTTTCGCCACCCTCGAGGAATTGGGGGCGAACTGCGACGCGGTGTCGGTCGTGGTGCCGACCGATCGCCACGCGGAAGTGGCGCTGCCGCTCCTCGCGCAGGGGGCAAATCTGCTGATCGAAAAGCCGCTGTGCGCCTCACTCGAGGAAGCGGAGCAGGTGCTCGCCGCCGCGCGGGCGGGCAACCGCCTCGTGCAGGTCGGGCACATCGAGCATTTCAATCCGGTGATGGCGTTTCTGGAAAAGGAGATTGATGATCCGCGCTACATCACCGCGGAGCGGCTCGCGCCCTACCAGCCGCGTGGCACCGAGGTCGGCGTGGTGCTCGACCTGATGATTCATGACATCGGCATCGTGCTGGCGCTGGTGAAATCGCCGATCGAGAAGATCGACAGCGTGGGCGTGACGGTGCTTTCGAAGAGCGAGGACATTGCGAACGCGCGGATCCAATTCAAGAACGGCTGCGTCGCCAACCTAAGCGCGAGCCGCATGAGCGCAAAGAAGGCGCGCGAGATTCGGATCTTTCAGGGCGACGCTTACCTCTCGCTCGATTTCATGAACCAGGCGGGCCATCTGGTGAAGAAGAGCGACATCGTCGCCTACGCGCTGAAGATGAAGATCGGCCTGGTGAAGCCGGGCGACCTCAGTTCGATCCCGGTGCGTGAGATCCCGATCGAGAAGGGCGAGCCGCTGGCGCTCGAGCTGGCGCACTTTGTGGAAAGTGTGGCGAAGGCGCGGCAGCCCAAGGTCGGCGGCGCGCTCGGCAAGAGTGCGCTCGAGGTCGCGATCACGATCACCGAGCAGATCCGCGCGGCGGCGAAATGAGCCGGTTTACCCCAGACCCGGGCGATGGCCGGCGGCAGGCCGGCAGAGCTCGGATGCTTCACGCGAAGGCGCAAAGGGCGCGAAGTCAGACCATCCTTTTCGCGGGCTTTGCGGCTGCGCGTGACACCCTGCTTGGTGAGCGGTCATGAGTACGTTGTCCCCGCTCCACCTGCCGCCGCCGACGGGCGGGCGCGTCGACGTTTTGATCGTTGCGGGTGAGCACTCCGGCGACGAACACGGCGCACGGGTCGTGCGCGAGTTGCGGGCGAAGCAGCCGGGCGTGGTCGTTGCGGCGCTGGGCGGACCGCAGTTGGCGGCGGCGGGTGCCCAGCTGTTGCACGACCTGACATCGTCGTCGGTCGTCGGCTTGCTCGAGGTGTTGAAGCACTATCCGTTCTTCAAGGCGCTGTTTGCCGACACGCTGCGCTGGATCGCGGAGCACCGGCCGCGGGTGGTCTGCTTTGTCGATTACCCGGGGCTTAACTTGCGGCTGGCGGCTGCGCTGCGGGAACGCGGTCTGTCGGTGAAGGGAGG
>CAIJFT010000378.1 GCA_903820035.1 uncultured Opitutia bacterium | reverse complement strand
CGTTGGCGGGCACCCTGCGCGGCGGGGCGGAGGGCCAGGGGCGAATCGTGTTGGTTGGAGACAAAGGCCAAATCTTTGTCACGGCCGACGGGCTGCCGGCGGTGGCGCAATCCCCCGTTTCAACCTCGGTGCTGCAGGGACGCGCGGCGACGTTGGAAGTCTATGCCTACGCAACGGGTCCCTTCACCTATCAGTGGAAAAAGAACGGCGCCACGGTGGCAGGGGCGACCAACTCCAGCCTGAGCATTTCCAGCGCCACGGTGGCCGACGGCGGCAGCTACACGGTGACCATTACCAATGCCCGCGGAACCACCACGACGGCCGCTGCCGCGCTGACCGTGACTCAACCCGTCTCGGCTCCGATCATCGCGCTGCAGCCCGCGGCCCAAACGGTGGTGGCCGGCAGTGCGGCGCTCTTTTCGGTGACCGCTTCAGCTAACCCTGCGCCGGCGTATCAGTGGTACAAGAACACGACGGCGCTCCCGGGGGCCACGAATGCGAGTTTGGCGATCGCCGCAGCATCGGGCAGGGACGTCGGAAATTACTCGGTTGCGGTGTCCAATTCACTCGGGTCCGTCTCCAGCACTTCAGCTTCCCTGATGGTGAATCCGGGGAGCGTGCTCTCCAATCTTTCGGTTCGGACCACCTTGGCGAACGGGCAGTCCCTCATTGTTGGCGCCGTGGTGGCTGGTGGCGCGAAGACCGTCCTCGTACGGGCGGCCGGACCGGCGCTCACTCAATTCGGCTTAACGGGGTTGGTGGACCCGAGCTTGGCGTTGTTCAGCACCGGCGGCGTACTCTTGGCCGCGAATGATGATTGGTATGCTGCGTTAGCCGACGCTTTCAAAGCCGTCGGGGCCTTCGCGTTTCCTTCGGGATCCAAAGATGCCGCGCTCTCCCAATCGGTATCGGGCGCCTTTACCGTCCAGGCGAAAGGCACCGGAGCGGGCGTCGTGTTGGTCGAGGCTTACGACGCCACGGGAGGCGTCTCGCCCCGGTTGGTGAATCTTTCCGCCCGAAATCGGGTGGGGGTGGGCGATGAAATCTTAATCGCCGGCGTCACGGTCACTGGACGGGGAACGAAGGAACTGTTGATTCGGGCAATCGGCCCAACCCTGTCGGTATTCGGGGTGGCGGGCGTGCTGCCGGATCCGAGCCTACGGGTGCTGAACGCATCGGGAGGGGTTGTGGCGACAAACGACAACTGGGATGGATCACTGCAGGCGCTGTTCTCCGAAGTGGGGGCGTTCCCGCTGACGGTGGGGAGCAAGGACGCGGCCTTGTGGATCACGGTTAACGCCGGCACAACCTACACGCTGCAGGTCTCGGGAGTGGGCAACACCACGGGCGAGGCGCTGATTGAGGTGTATGAGGTTTTCTGACGCGAAAAAGCGGACGACGGGCGCGGGCGTTTTTCGGGGTAGCCGCGCTTGAGCCGAAGGCGAAAGGGTGGACCTCACGGGTGGACCACGTTGTCGCTGCGCTCCAACGCGGCTATGGCAGGGCGCCCGCTTTCAACCTTCAACTTTCAACTTCCCCGCCCGGGCTCACGCCTCGTCGAATTTGCGGGCGAACAGCGCTTCAATCTCGGTGAGCATGGCTTCGGCATCCGCGCCGGAGGCCACGAACTTCACTTTCGAGCCCTTGCCGGCGGCGAGCATCATCAGGCCCATGATGCTTTTGCCGTTTACCTGCTCATCGTCCTTTTCGACGAAGACCTCGGCTTTGAACTTGTTGGTGATCCGAACGACCATGGCGGCGGGACGGGCATGAATTCCCATCTTATTCTGCACGATCAGCTCCTTGGTAAGGGCGCCGGTGGCAGACGATGCGTCGCTTTTGTTCATAGGTTCGGAAATCGGCCGGAGAAAGTCCCGTTCGACGCGGTGGCTTGCAACCCAAAAACCCCGCGACAGGCTCGGCGGCGATGGCCCGCCTCGCAATCATCGTCCCCTGCCGTTTGGAGTCGACCCGGTTCCCGCGTAAGTTGTTGCACCCCATCAAGGGGAAGCCGCTTTTGCGCTGGGTCGCGGAGCGGATTGCCCGCGAGGCGCCCGAGTTTCCCCTCTATTTTGCCGTGGACGACGAACTCCTCCGGCGGTGCGTCGAGGACGCGGGGTTCAAGGCGATTTTGACCAGCGCCGCGCACACGACGGGTACGGACCGGTTGGCGGAGGCGAACCGCACGGTCGGGGCGGACTTCGTGGTCAACGTGCAGGCCGACGAGCCGCTGGTCACGGGGGCGCAGATCCGGTTGCTGGCGGGGCTGCTGGAGGGCGGCGCGCCGATGGCGACGCTGGCGACGCCGTTCAAGTGCGCGGCGGATTTTGCGAACCCGAATCAGGTCAAGGTGGTGCTCGCGCCGGCGGTGCGGCGGGCGTTGTTCTTTTCCCGTTCGCCGCTGCCGTTCGCCCGCGATTTGGGCGGGACGGTCGACGACGCGTGGGTGGCGTCACACCCGTGTTTGAAGCACCTCGGGCTTTACGGCTATTCGGCCGAGTTGTTGCAGAAGATCGCCACGCTGCCGCCGGGGAAATTGGAGCAAATCGAGAAGCTCGAGCAGTTGCGGGTGCTGGAGAACGGCTACGCGATCGCGTGCGATATTACCGACGATCCCACCATCGGCGTGGATACGCCGGAGGACGCGGTGAAGTTCGAGGCGTGGCTCGGGCGGGGGTGAGGCCCGCTTCGCTATTTGGAGATGGGGCGGGCGGAACGATGAACGAGTTTGCGTGGGGGCACGGAAGCCGCGGGTGGCGCACCGACCCAGTGTCCGCGGCTCCGCGTGCGACCCTTCGTTGCGAAAATCATCCAGCCGCCATTCGCTGGCGTCCGCAGCTACCCCGGAGGTGCATACTGGGATTTCCGTACGTTCCGCTCCCTGCGCTCACG
>CAIJFT010000377.1 GCA_903820035.1 uncultured Opitutia bacterium | reverse complement strand
CTCTAGTACGAGAGGACCGAGAATGACGAACCTCTGGTGTTCCGGTTGTCACGTCAGTGGCAGCGCCGGGTAGCTATGTTCGGAAGGGATAAGCGCTGAAAGCATCTAAGCGCCAAGCCCATCCCAAGATAAGATCACAATCCCTCGCAAGAGGGTGAAAGGTCCGGGTAGACCACCCGGTTGATAGGCCAGAAATGTAATCGGGGTAACCCGTTGAGTTTACTGGTACTAATGACCTTTCCGGTTTATGTGAACTTCACTGTAAAGTTCTAGGCGTTTATTTTACCTACCACATTAAGGCCCTAAGTTTTTTTACTCTTACTCGGTTAACCCCGAGTTCAATTTTCTGGTGACCACATGCCGGGGGTCCCACCCGTTCCCATCCCGAACACGGTCGTTAAGCCCCGAGCAGCCAATGGTAGTAGGACGATAGGTCCCGCGAGAGTAGGTTGTTGCCAGATTTATAGCCCAGCACCTCAAAAAGGTGCTGGGCTTCCTATTTTAAACGTACGCCAAAAAATCGCGGTCTCTGAAGGACCTATTCGTTTGGATTCGTACATTCCGAGAGTCAAAGCAAGTGCAGTAGACATTCTCGGCTATGATGGGTGCCAAGATGTACCTGACCACAGACCGAACCGAAATCCCGCGCTTGAAGCGCGTTTTTAGGTGCCGGCAAGCTCTCGATTTGGGGCGGCGGTGCCGTAATCTGTCACGATACGTAAATGCGCCGAATTGGCGGATCTACTCGTTCACGCGGAGGTAACCATTGCGCAATTTCTGCGCCAGAAACCGGTAATCGAGTCTTGTGGTTCATTTTGCCGAGACCATTTGCCGTAGCATGGAGGAGGTGTGCAGGAAGCAGCGTCGGGTCGGTCTTGACGGAAGTATTTTTGTAGGGTGTGGCGTGAAGAGCGTCCAAGCGTCGTAAACGAATACAGACTGCCGTGCAGCTAGCCCCGAAGTGCCTTTGGACTTCGCCTATTAGCAGCTCGATTCGAATGCTTTTTGATACTAGCGAACTCCTTTCCTATGCCCGCAGGCTGGCGCCAGAGCACATGGCACTGGCGACGCTTGAATTTGTTAGGTGTCGTGGTGACTCAAATGGCTAATCCTTATTTATGCCGATCTCAAAATCCGGCCTGCGGGATACCCTCAGCACGCCTTGAGGTTGGCACAAAAATCCCCGCAGGGTGGTTTTCCATGCGGTAAAGGGGATTCTGTCCCCCCCCTCGGAAGCTTGCCAGATTGCAACCGATCGCCGGCTATCCTAATCGCTTTTCGTAACAATTCCATAACTGCGCAGAGCAGGTTCGTCAGATGCAGCTCGACGGGTAAACTATAGCATTAAAGGAGGTCGCGGCGCGTCAGCTTTGAGGGCCTCGACTCTGACGTATAGTTTACGGCTCTTAAGTTCGCTCCGACGAACACCGAGTGAGCAGCCGGCAGCCGCCTTCCCGTCTTGCCATTGGCTCGTGCTTAGGGTGTCGCCGGCGCGAGACAGTGAGTTGCCGCGCAGTATCCACGCGGCTTCATCACGCCGGCGACTTTCCCGTTCCTGGAGAAGATAGGTTTGGGGTTCAATCGGGGTGGATTCTGCCCCTCGATTTCGGACCGAGCTGAAACCACAAACTTTGCGCACCCTCGTGCAAGCGACGCGGAGCCTATCGCTGCCTGGCGGGCTAATCTGGCTCTTGGAAACACCCACTCTCCACGAAGAACCTAAACTCCAACGCCATAAGCCATGAGAGATTACCCATCCTCTGATCTCAGAAGCTTCGCCGTCCTTGGTCACGCCTCTGCCGGCAAGACTATGTTAACTGAGGCCATGTTGGCCTGCTCTGGAAGACTTGGTCGAATGGGAAGTGTCTCTACCGGCTCCACCGTTTCTGACTATCACGCGAGTGAAAAACAGCACCAGATTTCAGTCCATTGTTCGCTGCTGCACACCGAATGGATGGAGAAAAAGTTTAATATTCTGGATACACCTGGTTACTCGGATTTTATCAGCGAAGGGCTGGGGGCTTTGCGGGTCGGAGACTTTGCACTGATCGTGATAAATGCATCGCATGGCCTCGGAGTGGGTACCGACGCCGCGTGGGACTACGCCACGCATTTCGGATTGCCGAAAATTGTGGCGATCACCGGTCTCGATAAGGCCAACGTTAAATTCGATAGCGTGCTGGAGGAGGCGCGGAACCACTTCGGTAAGAATCTCTTTCCGCTCACGATTCCGCTTAATCCCGGTCCCGGCTTTAGTCACGTTCTCGATGTGCTGCGCAACGAGCTTACATCCTATGCGCCGAATGGAAACGGGAAATACACCGAGACTCCAGCTGGAGCGCTCTCAGAACGAGTGCAGCAACTGCACCGAGAGTTGATTGAATACGTCGCAGAGTCGGACGATTCCATGCTGGAGCGATTCTTCGAAAAGGGAATGCTTGCGGAGGCCGAGTTGCGGGCGGGGCTGCACCGGACCCTTCAAAATCAGGTGTTTGTTCCAGTCTTTGCCGTTTCAGGTGAGACAAATGTCGGGGTGAGCCGGTTGATGGACTTCATCGCGAAATACGGTTCCTCCCCACTGGACCGGGCGGAAGTGCCGGCTCGGTTCGCGGCGGGAGGAATGGGCGCTGTGCCACTTTCGCAGCCTGAGCCGGTTGTCTTTGTCTTCAAGACGATGAACGAACCAGGCGTGGGGGAGTTGTCACTCTTCCGGGTTTATTCCGGTACGGTGAAGTCCGGCGATGAATTGTTGAACACCTCGCGTAACGTTACCGAACGCTTGGGGCAGATTTATGTGCTAAACGGACACGACCGCATGCCCGTCCCGCTTCTTCGCGCGGGAGACCTTGGCGCGGTCGTGAAATTGCGGGCCACTCAAACCGGCGATACGCTTTGCAGCCCCCGTTTTGCTGTGGTGTTGCCAAAAGTTGAATACCCGAGGCCCAACATCCATGCGGCGCTCCGGCTTAGGTCAAAGGGCGACGAAGAGAAACTGGCGGTCGGGTTGGCGACGCTTCATCAGGAGGACCCCACGTTTCATTACCGGGTCGACGACGAGGTCCATCAGACCATCGTCTCAGGGCAGGGCGAGATACACCTTCAGGTGATCGCTGAGCGGCTCCTGCGCCGGTTTGGGGTTCAAGTTGCGCTTGAAGAGCCCTCGATCCCGTATCGCGAGACGATTCGGGGGACCGGTGAGTCCCGCTATCGGCACAAAAAGCAAACTGGAGGTGCTGGGCAGTTTGCCGAAGTTTGGCTGCGGGTTGAGCCAGGCGCCCGTGATTCGGGCGTCGTCTTTGTCCAATCACTTGTCGGCAATAACGTTGATCGTGTTTTCGTTCCTTCGGTCGAGAAGGGGGTTAACACCGCCTGCCGCGAAGGCATTCTGGCGGGATTCCGGGCGACCGACCTGAAAGTTAATTTCTTTGATGGGAAGATGCACCCGGTCGACTCCAAGGATATCGCGTTTCAAGTTGCCGGATACCACGCCTTCAAGGAGGCGGTGCAGGGTGCCGCGCCATGTTTACTCGAGCCGGTTTATGCCATCACCGTGACGGTCCCGGAGGATCATGTCGGGGCCATTTTGGGTGATCTTTCGTCGCGCCGTGGTCATATTATCGGGGTTGAGGCAGACGGTCACTTCCAGAACATCCGCGCGCGCGTTCCGCAGAAGGAGTTGTACCACTATAGCACGGTGGTGCGCGCCCTCACCGGTGGGCGTGGTCGGCATGCCGAAGAATTCAGCCATTACCAAGAGGTTAATGCCGAATACGCGCAGAAGATAGTGGCGGAACGGGCCAAACGCAACGGCGTCGGGCCCGTGCATGCGTGAGGCCGCGAGGCTGCGCCGCAAGGCTCCAGCCGTCAGTCTCACGCCCTGCAGCCCAAAGGCCCCCAAAAAAGTTCGGCGGTTAAATGAGCGATGAGCCCCTGTAGCGGGGCGGCCGCTTTGTCACCGCAAACTCTGGCCGTGCTGCGGAAAAGCGATCGGCCGCGATGCGCTGGGCAATCGCGGCCGATGCAGGTTTGGGCGCTTGGTTGGCCAAGTGCCCTCGAGCGTTGGATCCGGTTCAGATGAG
>CAIJFT010000376.1 GCA_903820035.1 uncultured Opitutia bacterium | reverse complement strand
CAAATCCGAACCTGCCATTCGTCGCCACGATTAACCCGGCATCGGGTCGTCGACGGCGCACGCAGGGGACTTGAGCAAACTGTACGCGTGAACCCGTCGCACCGAACGACGACCGCGAACACGGGCGGGCAGGAGATTCTGCTCCGGGATTGTTTCGCGCTGCTTCGCGGTTTCGCGGGCCGACTTGATCGCGGGCCGGGGAAGCTCGACCCGAACGGCGCTGTGATACGACCACGTGGTTCCCGCGGAGGCGCAGAGGCGCGATTCCGGATCGTTGCGATCACCCGACCGACCACCACTCGCTGGTGCTCGCGGTTACGGGCGATCAACCGGCGCGCCTCTCGGCTATACGTCGCCGGCGTCGGGCCGTAACACAATTTCCTCCACCACGCTGCGGCGCGAGAGGCGGTAAACGTCGACGAACGCCCGCGCCACATCCGCGGCGGGCATCATGCGCTCGGACTTGAATCCGCTGCCGGCCCACGACGGGGTCCACGTCGCGCCGGGATACACGCAACAGACCCGCAGGCCCGTGCCCTTCGTTTCCGCCCGCAGCACCTGGGCCAGTCCGCTCACGCCGAATTTCGCCGCACAGTACGCGGCGCCGTTCGGGTACGCCCCGCGGCCCGCGATCGAGCTCATGAAAAACACGTCGCCGCGCTGCCGACGCCGCATGCCGGGGACAAAGGCCCGCGTCACCAGAAACGCACTGCGCAGATTCGTCGCGATGATCCGGTCAAACTCGGCCACCTTCATTTCGGCGAAGGGCGCACCGGCAAACACGCCCGCGTTGTTCACCAGCACATCGACCGCGCGGAAGCGCCGGCGCACCACCGCAGCAAGGGTGGCCACCGCCGCCTCGTCGGCCACGTCGCAGGGAAAAATCTCCGCCTCCGCGCCGAGGCGCGTGCACACGCGCGCGACCGCCTGCAGGTGGCGGACGTTGCGCGCCACCAGGGCCAGCCGCACGCCGCGGATTTCCGACGCAAACGACTTCGCAATCGCGGCGCCGATGCCCTGCGAGGCGCCGGTGATGAGGACAACGGGAGATTTCATCGGGAGGAAATACGCAAATGGCTGAACGACTTTCTTGAACGGTAGGCCCGCCCACCGGGCGGGCCTCCCTCGGAGCTTTCAACGGGCTCGGCGAGCCTCAGCACAGCAGCGAACCGAAGTCCATGAAGTCGGCGGCAAAGCCACCCTTCACCCCCTTGCAGATCACACTGACGGCGTCGTGCGAGTGCAACGACTCGAGGTGGGAGCAGGCGATCCGGAAGTCCACGATGCGCTTGTCGCCGTCGAACTCCTTGAAAAGCAGGCGGGCGGCATCCTCGACGAACTTGAGGTGCGCCCCGTTGAGTTCGGCAAACGCCTGCTCGTCCTCCCGCTTTACCATGACCTGCGTCTCGGTCTTGAGGGCGTTCAGGCAGTGGGACTGGACCTCCTCGATCCAGATCTTCTTCCCTTCGGCCGCTTCCAACACGATCCGCGCCTTGCTCCGTTGGGAGTGCGGCACGCCGTACGCCCCGCGGGTGTCGCGCGCGTGCTCCGTCAGTTCCGCGCTGCAGGGACAGGCCGACGAATAGACAAAGTCGAAATGCATGAACCGCCGGAACCGGCCGTCGCGCGTCATCACGCCCTCGAAGGCCACGTCGTAAAACTGCCACCCTTCCAGATCGCTCCGCAGGCTCGGCTGCAGCATCGGATACGAAAACTTCACTTTGAGCCGCGCATCCTTGCTCTCCACCCGGCGTAAATAGGACTTGAGGATCTGGCCGATCCACTCGCCGGTGACGACCCCGCGCTGGTGGTCGTAGAACGAGCGCATGATGCGGCTCATATTGATCCCCTTCAACTCCGCCTCGAGCGAGACCGTGCCGGTGACGCTCGACTCCAGCGTGATGATCTTGCCGGCCTTGGTGCGGAACTTCAGCGGCAACCGGAAATTGTGGATACCGACCTGCTGGATCGGCACGCGGGCGCCGGGAATCATGGCGACCGACGCGTGCATCAGGTCGGGCAACGAGGCGCGGTGCGCCTTCGTCGAACGGAACGTGGCGTCGTAGCTCCGCTTGATGCGCGGCGGATGGTCCGCGCTCGATTGGTGCAGGTACATCGGTTTCATGAGGCGTCGCCGGCGGGGCCGAGGTATTCCGCGAAATTCCGCGGCGTTTCAAAGAGCCGGACGCAGTGCAACCGACCGGCCGGCAGGTGCGGCTCGAGCTCCCGCCAGAACGCGATCACCAGGTTCTCCGTCGAAGGTATGATGCCGCGCAGGAAATCCACCTGCTCGTTGAGATTCCGGTGATCGCAGCGGTCGACGATCACCGCGTGCAACAGCCGCTTCAGCTCCCCAAGGTCGAGCACGTAGCCCGTATCGGGATCGGGCTGACCGCGGACCGTCACCTCCAGGACATAATTGTGCCCATGCCACTGGGGATTGGTGCACAGGCCAAATTTCTCCTCGTTCCACTTCCGGCTCTTGGTCGGATTGTACAACCGGTGGGCCGCGTTGAAGTGCACCTGCCGCGTGACGTATACGGTCCCGCGCAACACCCGGGGTGCAGCGGGCTTTCGTTGAATGGCGGCTTTCGGCATGGAAGGTTGACGCTACCCACAAACCTTCCCCGGTCAATGCGGGCCACGGTTCGCTCGCCTGACCGCCGGAACGGTTTATCCCCCGACAACGCAACACCGATAGCTGCCCCCGCGACTTCTCCATCGCCGCAGGCCGCGATAACCCCAAGCAGGTGGCCGCGAAAATACGCAAGGGCGACCGTCCTCCAGGCGGGAGACTCCCGCGCGCCCGTAGGCGCCTTGAGAGCCCTATTCGCGCTCTGATTTTTTGTGCCGTTTTGCGGCAACACTCCGGCAGATTGTTCTCACGCACCGATGGTCGGGGCGTAAAGCGCCCAGCAGTACGAAGCGTTACGGCACGTTTCAGATTCGACGCGTTGCACCGCGGCCCTCACCGTCGTCTTCGTGCCCCCGCGCCCATGAGAATCCGCAAAGTCCTCGTCACTGCCGCCAATCCCCGCCAACGCACGCTGCCACTGCAGACGTTGATCGACCAATCCGGCGAATCGAAGTCCGCCCTGCAGGTCGTGCTCGAAGAGGCGGCCGGCACCGGCATCGAGGAATTCGGCGTCGTCGTCTGCCCGGGCGACGAAGTCGCCTACGCCGAGGCCTGCGGCAACCTCCGCTCGCGGGTGCGTTTCATCGTGCAGGAAAGTCCGCGCGGCTACGGCCACGCGGTACTCTGCGGCCGGCAATTCGTCGGCGATGAACCGTTTCTCCATCTCGTCGGCGATCACCTGCACGTCTCGCACGGCGCCACCAGTTGCGCGCGGCAACTGCTCGAAGTCGCGGCGGCGGAAAACGCCCCGGTCTCCGCGGTCCAGCCCACGCGCGAGAGCCTGCTCACTTCGTTCGGGGCCGTCGGCGGTCGCCTCATCGGCGGCGCGCGGCCCGTCTACCAGATCGAGGCGGTGCTGGAAAAACCGACCCCCACCCTGGCGGAACAGAGCCTGATCGTGCCGGGCCTGCGCGCCGGTTTCTACCTCTGCTTCTTCGGCATGCACGTGCTGCAACCCGACATCTTCGCGATCCTCGACGAGCAGCAGCGCGCGGCGCCGGACAAACCGCTCGGGCTGTCGCCCGCGTTGCACGCCCTCGCGGCCCGCCGGCGCTACCTCGCGTTCAATGTCGCCGGCCGGCGCTTCGACATCGGCGCGCCGTACGGCCTGCTCTTCGCGCAACTCGCGCTCTCCCTGGCGGGCCGCGATCGCGACCGCGTGTTGACCCAACTCGTCGAGCTGCTGGCGGTGCGCGCCGACGGGTCATGAGCCACGAACTCATCGCCATCATCGAGTCCGCCGATCCGGCCGCGCGCGACCGCGCGATGGACGGCTGGGGCCGCGGCCGCTCCGTCGAGGATCTGCTCGCCGCCTGTGCCGCGCTCGACCGGTACCGGCGCGACGAATCGAACCTCTACAAGCGCGTCCGCGCGCTGTTCTTCATCGCGGCGATCCACCGCTATCATCTCCCGGCCAATCCCGCACTGCCGCGTCTGGGCCGCGTGCCGTACGAGGGGTTCCGCCATGTGCTGGAGCGGCGTTTCGACGAAGCGATTACGGTGTTTCTCGCCGCGCAGACCACCGGCGGCCCGAGCGAAACGCTCTCCAGCGCCCTCGCCGCCGCGCACCATGCGCTCGCGTTTCAAACCCTCGCCGACCAGGTGCGCCGCACCGTCCGCCACACCCGCGGCAACGCGTGGATGTTCCGCCTCGGCCACCCCCTCGACCAGCCGCTGCGGCTGCGGCGGGAATTGCTCGCGCGCGAGGGCTCGGCCGCACCCTACCCGCTCCTGCGCGAACGCACCGCGGTGCGCATGGACCTCACGCATTGCGGGTGGAGTGACATCTTTTTCCTCGGGATGGATTTTCCCGAGGGCGCGCGCGTCCTTAACATCTCCATCAACCTCGGCGTGCACGGCCGCGACACTGCGCCGCAGCCGCCGGTCGAGGCGTATTTCCGCGTCATCGATGAACCGGTGATCCGGCTCGCCAGCGTGGACCTCGAGGCGTCGGCGTGCCTCACCTCGCTCGACGATGTCTTCGATTTCGGCCGCGACTACCTCGGCCTGCTCAAGGCGGCCGTCATCGCCGCGGGCGTGGTGCCGCCGGGCATCGAACGCTCCGGGGCCTCGCTCGCGGATCTGCTCGGCACGATCTTCGGCGCGGGCCGCGGTTTCGAACTCGTCAGCAACGTCAACCGCATCCCCAAGGGCTCGCGGCTCGCCGTGTCCACCAATCTCCTCGGCGCCCTCATCGGCGTGTGCATGCGCGCCACGGGACAGATCGCGTCGCTCACCGGGCCGATGACGGAAGACGAACGCCGCATCGTCGCCGCGCGCGCAATCCTCGGCGAATGGATCGGCGGTTCCGGCGGCGGCTGGCAGGACTCCGGCGGACTCTGGCCGGGCATCAAACTCATCGAGGGCACCCCGGCGCAGGCCGGTGATCCGGAACATACCGTCAGCCGCGGACGTTTGCTCCCCCGCCACACGCTGCTTGGCCGCGACCGCATTTCGGAGGAGGCGCGGCGCAAGCTGCAGGACTCGCTCGTGCTCGTGCACGGCGGCATGGCGCAAAACGTCGGACCCATCCTCGAGATGGCCACGGAGAAATATCTCCTGCGCAGCGAGCCGGAGTGGACCGCACGCCGGCAGGCCGTGGCGACCCTCGACGACATCTTGGCGAAGCTCGCCGCGGGTGACATCCGCGGCCTGGGCCACGCGTTGACGGACAATTTCTTCGGTCCGCTGCAGACGATCATCCCGTGGGTCAGCAACCGCTACACGGAACAGATCATCGAGCGCACCCGCGCGGAATTCGGCGACGACTTCTGGGGGTTCTGGATGCTCGGCGGCATGTCGGGCGGCGGCATGGGCTTCATCTTCGCCCCCGCGCGCCGCGCCGAGGCGCAGGGCCGACTGCTCCAAATCATGCTCGAGACGAAACGCGAGCTGCAGGCGTCGCTGCCGTTCGCGATGGATCCGGTGGTGTACGATTTCGCCATCAACGAGGACGGCTCCGTCGCCGCGCTCCTCGCCGGCGATCGGGCGCTGCTACCCGTCGCGTATTATCAGCACACGGTGCCGGGCTGCCTGCGCCGCGAGGCGCGCGAGCTGTCCGACCGCGAGCGCAACGACCTGCACCAGTTCACGCAGGCCGGTCGCACGAACCGCGAGTTTGCCCAGGCTCTGCCCACGCTGCTCGACCGCATGCTGCCCTCCGCCGCGAGCGGAAAAGCGGGCGACCGCCAACTCGAGGAGTTGCTCGCCGAAAACGGCTTCGACCGCGCCCAACACGCGCAGATCCGCGCCGACCTGCGCGGCGGGCGCATCGGGCTCGCCATGAACCGACTCCCGACCAACACGCGGATCGAGGACGTCGCCGCGAGTGAGCTCGCCGACGCCGGCGCCTTCACGCCGGAGTTGGTCCGCGCGGGCGAGGCGGCGTTACGCAACGGCGAAGTCGCCGTGGTGACATATGCCGCCGGAGTCGGCAGCCGCTGGACCCAGGGCGCGGGCGTGGTCAAGGGCCTGCACCCGTTCGCCAAGTTTGCCGGGCGGCACCGGAGCTTCATCGACGTGCACCTCGCGAAGTCACGCCAGGTCGGCCGCGCGTACGGCGCGGACGTGCCACACGTGTTCACGACCAGCCACCTCACGCATGCGCCGATCGAGCAGTACCTGCGCGAGCACCACCGGGCCGCCTGGGAGAAGTCGGTCTTCCTGTCACCGGGACGCTCCATCGGCCTGCGGCTCGTGCCCGCGGTGCGCGACCTGCATTTTGCGTGGGAAGAGACGGCCCAGCAGAAGCTCGACGAACAGAAGGAAAAAATGCGCGAGAGCGTGCGCGCCGCGCTGACCAACTGGGCCCGCACCGTCGGCGAAGGCAGCGACTACACCGACAACGTCCCCGGCCAGTGCCTGCACCCCGTGGGCCATTGGTTCGAAATCCCGAATCTGCTCAAGAACGGCACCCTCGCCCAGTTGCTCGCCGCGCGGCCGCAGCTCCGGACGCTGCTGGTGCACAACATCGACACCCTCGGCGCCACGCCCGATCCCGCCCTCGTCGGCTGGTTCCGCGCGTCGAACGCGACGCTCGGCTGGGAAGTGATCCCGCGGCGCATCGAAGACCACGGCGGCGGCCTCGCCCGTGTCGACGGCCGGCTGCGGATGGTCGAGGGCCTCGCGCTGCCCCGCGAGGAGGACGAGTTCAATCTGACCTACTACAGCACAAACTCGTGCTGGGTGGACATCGACCGGCTGCTCACGCTCTTCGGCCTGACCCGGGCCGAGCTGGCCGACCCCGCGCGCACCGCCGCGGCCGTGCGGACGATGGCGGCGCGCGTCCCCACGTATGTCACGCTCAAGGACGTGAAGAAGCGCTGGGGCCATGGCCAGGAGGACGTGTATCCGGTCGCACAATTCGAAAAACTCTGGGGCGACATGACCGCCGTGGCGGAGTGCACGAACGCGTTCGCCGCCGTCCCGCGGGCCCGCGGCCAGCAGTTGAAGGATCAGGCGCAGCTCGACGGCTGGGCCCGCGACGGTTCCGCGGCCGCGGTCGCGGCGCTCTGCGCGTGGTAGCCTGCTGCGTGGGGTCGCCGCCCATGCCGGCGCGGGCACTTGCGAAATATGGCGCAGGGGACAGGGTGCCGGCATGAAATCCCGCACCGTCGTGTCGCTGCTGACTCTGTCCCTCGCGCTCGGCTCACTCGGGCTGAATCAAGGCTGTGTGGCCGTTGTGGCGGGCGCGGGCGCCGGGGCCGCCGTGGCTTGGGTCCGCGGGGATTTGGAGGCAACGTTGGACGCGGGCCTCGACAAAGGCGTCGACGCCGTGAACGCGGCCATCGTGCAGCTCAAATTTGCCAAGGTCAGCGAAAAGAAGGACGCGCTGCAGGCGATCGTGATCGCGCGCAACGCCGCCGACAAACGGATCGAGTTCCAGCTCGCGCACCAGGGCGCCCGCCTCACCAAGCTCAAGATTCGCGTCGGTGTCTTCGGCGACGAGGCGCTCTCCCTCTCCATCCTGGAGAAGATCAAAGCCAGCCTCTGAATCGGCCGCGCGGTGAGGCCCGACGTCTCCCTCGGACCGTTTTTTTAGGGGTGCGATCTACGCTCCGGCAAGACCCGAGGGGAACTCGGGTCCCACCTCCGCCGCAATTCGCGGGGCGCGCACGAATAAGATTGGCCTGAGCCGGTGGGACGCGTTTCAACGCGGCTCCTGATGGCGATGCGCTTTTCGATTCTCGGCAGCGGCAGCTCGGGCAACGCGGCGTTGCTCATCACCGAGAACGCGCGTGTACTCGTCGACGCCGGCTTCTCGGCGCGCAAGCTCGGCACCCTGCTCGCCGCCGCGGGAGAATCGCTCGAACGCATCGACGCCGTTTTCCTCACCCACGAACACGGCGACCATTCGGCCGGGATCGAGGGCCTGAAGAAATTCCCGCAGATCCGGATCTTTGCGAACCAGCCGACCTCCCGCGCCGTGCAGTCGGGCCTCGGGTACCGGCCCGACTGGCAGATCTTTCAAACTGGCGCGCGCTTCCAGTTCCGCGACCTGCAGGTGGAGAGCTTCGCCGTGCCACACGACGCGCAGGAGCCCGTGGGCTTCCGCTTCACGACCGGCCACGAGGGCGACCTGATTGCGCCGCCGCGCTCGCTGGCCTGGCTCACCGACCTAGGACATGCGCCGCTGAACATCCACGAGTGCATCCGGGCCTGCGACGTCGTCGTGGTCGAATCGAACCATTGCTCGGAATTGCTCAAGAACGACAATAAGCGCCCGTGGGCGACGAAGCAGCGCATCGCCGGTCGGCACGGCCATCTTTCCAACGCCGCCGCACGCGAATTGCTCGCCGCCGTGGCCAGCCCGCGCTGGCGGCATATTTACCTCACGCACCTCTCGCGCGACTGCAATTCCCGCGCCGCGGTCGAACTCGCCCTCGCCGACGTCCGCGCAACGCTCACGTCGTGCCAATTCTCCGTGGTCGAACCGGGCGAAAGCACGCCGTTCTACGCGCTGTAGGCCCGGCCGTTGGCCGGGCTTCTTCGTTTCACCCGCCGTTCCGCAAAGGCCGCCCGGCGGAGGTTGGCATCACATCAGCCGACGGACTACGCCTTCGCGCCCTTGGTCTCGTGTTCCGCGATGTACTTCCTCGTCGCCGCGGGCAGCTCGTTCCAAATTTTCCAAGCAATGAACGCCCCCGCGAGGGCGAAGGGCATCAGGAAGAGCGGCCACCATTGCCAACTGCGGGCCGAGAGGTAGCCGACGCACACCGACTGCACGCCGCTGCCGAGGTAAACGCAGCCGTCGACGATGCCGGAGCAGGTCGCGGTCGCCTTACGTCCGCCAAAGTCAGCCGCCGCCGTGCCGGACATCAGCGAGTGCACCCCCGTCACCGCCGCCACAATCAACAGCGCGGCAATGCCCACGACCATCGGGGCGGAAAAGATGAACATGGCCATAACCGCCGCCATCATCAGCATGAAACACGAGAACAACGCGGCCGGCGGTCCGCGCCGCGATTGGAAGAATTTGTCGGAAATCAGTCCGCCCGCGAAACCACCGACAATGCCGAAAACGCAGAGGAGCAGGCCCCAGTTGGCCACGATGCCTTCCGCGCCCGGCTGTTTCACGTCGTGCGCGAAGACCGTATACCATTGCATAATGCCGTTGCGCAGGACGCCCGAGGTGAGTTCGACGCCCGCGACCAGCAGCATCACCGGGTTGCCAAACACCTTGCGCAACAGATCCATCGTGGTGAGCTCCTCGTGCATGTGTCCCGACGAGGCGTCGTGCGGGTCGAGGTGAGGAAAGCCCGCGCTCTCCGGCGTCTCACGGATGAGCCACCAGTCGAGCACGACCCAAACCAGCAAAATCGCCGCGGGCACGAAGAATACCGCCCAGGTCGCGTTCACGGGCACGCCCTCGGGCACGAAGAGACTCCGCAGGACCGATTGCATCCACGTCTCCGGCCCGGTCACCTGAGCCTTCGTGTAGTCGAGGATGGCCTTGCCCCAGTCGAAGGCGAAATAAACGCCGAATGAAATCAACGTGCCGAAGATGGCGCCGAACACGCCGCGCTCGCGGACGTGGAACCAGTTCGCCTTCACCTTGATGATCGAGACCGCACCGTAACTCTGGAAATACATGTTGAGCGCATAGAGCACCGAGAACGCGCCCACGAGGTTCATCTTGGTGCGGCCGGTCACCACCATCCACGTCAGCACGCCCATCGCAATGTTGGCCCCCGAGGCGCCGATCGCCGCAATGAGAATACCGGCCTTGCCGCCGATTTTGTCGACCAGCGGACCGTTCACGAGAAACGACAACCCGTAGGTGATCGTGCCGGCGGCGAAAATCAGGCCGAAGTCCTGGTTGGTCATCAGGTCGCCGAAACCATTCTTCGCGACCGTGAGGTTGTAGCGCCCCATGTAGAGAAACGCATACGTCATCCCCAGCGGAAACCAGTTGATGAAACGCCGGCTCAGGAACCACGGCCCGTGCTTGAGCGGATTGTTGTAGAAGTAGATTCCGACGACAACGAAAAGGCAGGCGAAGACGATACTGAGGGACATGACGAAAAGAGACGGAGTGAACAGGGACCGCTAGGGGAAGAGGATGACTGTCACCGCGACCTTTGCAGAAGCCGTGCCCGCTGCACGGAAATTCCGCGGCACTCCCGCACCCCAGGCATTGGCACCGGGCAGGAGGAACCCATTTAACGGCCTCGCCTTCGTTCCCGACCCTCCGGTTCCCCCGATCCGACCCACGCTTGCACCGCCGGCCCGATTCCTGCAGGTCTGACCCATCATGAGCGCCGCCGATTCGTTTCGCCGTACCAAGATTATCTTTACGCTCGGTCCCGCGACCGAGAGCGAGGAAATGCTGGAAAAGATGATCCGGGCCGGCGCCGACATCGTCCGGCTTAACATGGCCCACGCCAAACACGACTGGACGCGCACCATGATCCGCCGCATCCGCGCCGTGAGCGCCCGCCTCGAACGCGAGGTTGCAATCATGATGGACATCAAGGGTCCGGAAATCCGCACCGGCGACCTCAGTGTGCCGATCGAACTCCGCGCCGGTGAAATTTTCGACTTCACCGTCAAGCCCGGCGAAGCGACCGGCGGCGGCGAGGAAATCCGCTCCGTCGACGTCAACTACAAGGACCTCGTCAACGACATCAAGGTCGGCGACGAGGTCCTGGTCGACAACGGCCTGCTCCGGCTCGAGGTCCTCGAGAAAAACGCCGCCCGCATCCGCTGCCGCGTCCTGATCGCCGGCGAGTTGAAGTCACGCCGCCACATCAACCTCCCGGGCGTGAAGGTAAACCTGCCGTCCTTCACCGAGAAGGACCGCGCCGATTCGACCGTCGGCTTGGAGGAAGGCATCGATTTCATCGCCCTGTCGTTCGTGCGTGAAGCCGCCGACATCGAGCTGCTGCGGACGTTTCTCACCGACCGGAAATCCAAGATCCGCATCATCGCCAAGATCGAGGACCAGTCCGCCATCTCGAACCTCGGCGAAATCGTCGCCGCCTGCGACGGCCTGATGGTCGCCCGCGGCGACCTCGGTATCGAGTGTCCGTTTGAAGAGCTACCGGTGATCCAACGTCGCGCCGTGCGCATGTGCCTGGCGCAGGGCCGGCCCGTGATCGTCGCCACCCACATGCTGGAGTCGATGATCACCCAGCCCGTCCCAACGCGCGCGGAGATCACCGACGTCGCCAACGCAGTGTTCGAGCTCGCCGACTGCGTGATGTTGTCCGGAGAAACCACCATCGGCAAATACCCGCTCGAGTGCGTGCGGATGCTCGACACCATCGCGCGCCGGATCGAACTCGAAGCGGATCAGGCGTGGAAGGAGCCCGCGGTGTTCACCGGCGAACGGATGAAGGTGCTGCACTCCGCCGTGGTCCTCGCGAACGAGCTGCCGCGCTCGAAGCTCGTGACATTTACGCGCCACGGCTTCATGGCCCAGGGTCTTGCGCTGCTGCGGCCGACCCACTCGCCCATCATCGCCTTCACGCCGTCGCTCGACGTGCTGCGGCAGCTACGCCTGCTCCGCGCGGTCGAGCCGGTCCACATGCCCCTCGCCTCCGACCCGAACGATACCATCGAAAACGCCCTCGCACTCCTCCGCCGCACCGGGCGGATCGCGCCCGGCGACAAGATTGTCGTCGCAACCGACATCGTTTCGCAGGACCGGCTCGTCGATAGCGTACAATTGCGCACCGTGCGCTGAGCGTCCTGGCGCCAGCCGGGCCCGAGCAGAACCCGACCGCACCACGGTTGCCCGGCAGACCAGCGCCACCCCGCCCTGTAAAGGTTCGATGCGAGGTCCTTGCTCGCCTGAGTCCGTTTTTTCTCAACCCTTCCCAGTCCGATCCGCCCCACCGTCCGTGTCAGCACTCCCCCCCGCCCACCCTCTGCGTTGTATGCAAACCCTGCGTCTCGCCTGCTTCTTCCTTGCCCTCGCCGGCGCGCTGCTCGGCCAGGCCCCGAGTCTTTCAAATCTCTCCACCCGCGCGCAAGTGGGCACCGGCGGGGATATCATGATCACCGGTTTCAACATCGGCGCCGGCAGCAACAAGACGGTCTTGATTCGCGCCACCGGCCCCGCGCTCACGGCGTTCGGGGTCGCGGGTGCGCTCGCCGACCCGAAGCTCGAACTCTATAACGGCACCACCAAGGTCAGCGAAAACGACAACTGGGGCACGCCCGTCGGCGGCGCGACCGCGGTGACGGCCGCCACGTTCAGCTCGGTCGCCGCCTTCCCGCTTGCCGCCGGCTCCCGCGATTCCGCACTGCTGGCCACCCTCGCGCCGGGCAGCTACACCGCTCAAGTCACCGGGATCAATAACACCACCGGTGTGGCCCTGATCGAAGTCTACGAGGTCGGAGCCGCCGCAGCTCGACTCACCAATATTTCTACCCGGGCGCTCGTCGGGACCGGAAGCGACATCCTGATCCCCGGCCTGGTCATCTCCCCCGGCAACGGCACGCGGCGCCTTTTGATCCGCGCCGCCGGACCCTCGCTCGGCGCCCTCGGCGTCAGCGGCGCCCTCGCCGACCCTACCATGGTGGTGCTCGGCGCCGGCGGTGTCACCGTGGCCAGCAACGACAATTGGGGAACGCCCGCCGGCTCTGGAGCAGCCAGCGCAACGGCCCTGGCCGCCGCGTTCACCCAGGCCGCGGCCTTCAGCTTTGCGGCAGGCAGCCGCGATGCCGCCGTCCTCGCCGATTTCGCGCCGGGTAACTACACGATTCAAGTCGCCGGCGTGAACAACACCACCGGCGTCGCCTTGGTCGAGGTTTACGACGTCACACCGGTCGGCGGCGCCACCGTAACCCTGCGCGCCACCAAGCCCCAGGCCAACGAGTCCGGCACCCTCGCCGGCGAGTTCGTGGTCACCCGAACCGGGGACACGCTCAATGCCCTCACGGTCAATTACGGCGTCAGCGGAAGCGCGACAAACGGCCTCGATTATCCGCTGCTGCCCGGTTTCGTGATGATCCCGGCAGGAGCGACGACCGCCACCATCGCCCTCCAGCCGCTGGTCGACACCGCGCAGGAAAGCCCGGAAACCGTCACCCTCACGCTCGCCGCCGGCGCCGGCTACACGCTCGGAAACGAGACCTCGGGAACCGTCACGATTGCCGACAACCCCGCGTCGCTCTTCGTTGCGTCGCTCCGCCCGGGCGCCGGCGCCGGGAGCTCGGCGGCGAGCGGGCTCGCCACGATTATCCTGAGTGCCGACGGCTCGATGGCCACCGTCAACGTCGCGTTTTCCAATCTTAGCTCCGGACAGGTCGGCGCCCACCTGTTTCTCGGCAACAGCACGTCGACCGGCGACTACGTGCTCAACCTCCCGCTCGGCCAAGTCGGCGGCGTCCCCTGGATCATCCAGCCCACCGCTAGCTATACCAGCGCCCAGATCATCGACGCCCTGCGCAAGGGCCTGATCTACGTCGGCATCGACACCGGTAATTTCCCGGCGGGCGAGCTGCGTGGCGCGTTCATCGCCGGCATCGGATCCCAAACGTTCACCGCCCCGGCACCCGCCCCCGCGGTGGCGCTGAATAACCTCACGGCCACCGATGCCGCGCGTCTTCTCACCCAGGCGTCGTTCGGGCCCACGAAATCCGAGATCGACGCTCTCGCCGGCGGATCAGTCGAGACGTGGATCACCCAGCAGATCGCCCTGCCCGCCGGTTCACTGCGCGACGCCAGCCTGGCAGAGTTCAATGCGGCGAAGGCCGACACCGTCGCGGCTGGCGGCAACCCCAATGACCTCAATTTCTCCTTCGCCATGCGCCGGCGCGCCTGGTTTCCCGTCGCCCTTGCCGGCCGGGACCAGCTCCGCCAACGGGTCGCCTTTGCCCTGAGCCAGATCCTGGTCGTATCCGACACAACGCTGGCCCTGGCCCTCAATGAAGGCGTGGCCAACTACTGGGACACGCTGGCCCGGGGCGCCTTTGGCAACTTCCGCACCCTTCTCGAGCAGGCAACGCTAAGCCCGGTGATGGGCACCTACCTCAGTCACCTGCGCAACGCCAAGGCCGACCCGGTCACCGACACCAGCCCGGACGAAAATTACGCGCGGGAAGTCATGCAGCTTTTCACCATCGGGCTCGTGCAGCTTCAACCCGACGGCACGCTGAAACTCGATGCCCAGGGGCTGCCGATCCCCACCTACAACCAGACGACCATCACCGAAACGGCGAAAATCCTGACGGGTTTTGGCTTCTACAGCCTCACGCCCACGACGGCCACATTCCGGACGACCCGCGCGGACTACCTCAACCCGATGTCGCTGTACTCCGGATACCACGAGACCAGCCAAAAAATCATCGTCGGTAATACGAGCCCCAACGGCACGGTGATCCCCGCAAATCTCAGTGGGACTGAGGACCTGAAGCGGCTGCTCGATACCCTGTACAACCATCCGAATACCGCGCCCTTCATCTGTCGGCAACTCATCCAGCGGATGGTCACCGACAACCCGAGCCCCGCCTACGTTTACCGGGTCGCCCAGGTATTCGACCAGCAGCGCACCAGCAGCACGCAACTCGGCTCCGTCGTCCGCGCCATCCTCACCGACTACGAGGCCCGCGCCACGACGGCCGCCGCCGCGCCAGGGTACGGCAAATTACGCGAGCCGCTCCTGCGGTTCACTGGTCTGCTCCGCGGCTTCAACGCCACGACCCCGAGCGGCCGCAATATCCTTGAGGGACTGGGCAACGCCACGTTTCAGGCCGCGCAGCAGGCGCCGTCGGTGTTCAACTTCTTCGAGCCCCGCTACGTCTACCCCGGACCGCTCGCCGCCGCCGGGCTCGTCGCGCCCGAGTTTCAGATCACGGACGCCACGTCGTCGATCACGTTGCCCAACCTGCTTTATAACTACACCGTGAGCCCGACGCCATCGACCAGCCGCAATTTCGACTCTATCTACGCGCTCAACCTCGACGCCGAACTGGCGTTGGCGGGCAATCTCTCCGCGCTGCTGGACCGCCTCGGTGCCATCTTGTGCGCCGGCCAGATGACCGCCGCCACCAAGACGCGGATCACCGCGGCGATCGAGGCGATGCCGGCGGCCAGCACCACCGCCTTGGAACGCGTGCGCCACGCCATCTACCTCCTGGTCACGTCGCCCGACGGCTCGATCCAACGCTAAAACACCTTCACCCCATGAACACCCGCCGCCGTTTCATCGGCCAGTGCTGCGCCGCCGTCGGTTACACCGGCATGGCCTCGACCCTCTCCAGCCTCCGCGCCACCGCCGCCGCGGCGAGCATTCCCTCCGGCCCGGTCACTCCGCCCCGCGGCGCCGCGGTGGCTTCGGATTACAAGGCGCTCGTCTGTATTTTTCTCAACGGCGGCAACGACTCGTCCAACCTGCTTATCCCGTATGATACGTCCGGTTACAGCAGCTACACCAAGGCGCGCACCATCCTCGCGCTGCCGAAGACCAATCTCCTGCCGATCGCCCCGCGGACGTCCGACGGCCGCACCTTCGCCCTGCACCCGAGTGTCGGCGAACTGAACTCCCTGTTCGCCTCCGGCAAGCTCGCCCTGCTCGCCAATGTCGGCACCCTGGTTTACCCCACCAGCAAGTCCCAATTTTCCGCCAACTCGGTTCCGCTGCCGCCACAGCTCTTCTCGCACAACGACCAGCAGGTCCAGTGGCAGAGCAGTGTGCCGGATCAGCCGTTCAAGACGGGCTGGGGCGGCCGCACCGCCGACCTGCTGAATTCCTTCAACCCGAATCCCCAGGTCTCGATGTCGATGAGCCTCGACGGCTTTAACAGCTTCCAGGTCGGCAACACGGTCACCCAACTCGCCGTGCAACGTTCGTCCGGCGCCACGTCCAAGGGCGGACCGATCGCCTGGGCCGCGGCGGGCAGCACGGCGACCGCCACCCAGCGATTCCAAGCCCAGAAGGATCTCTTCGCGGCCCAACAGAATAATCTTTTCGCTGCGGCCTTTGGTGCCCTTACCGCCGACGCCATCGGTGACTCCGAGTTGCTGACCTCGGCCCTGACCGCCTCGCCCACCTTCGCCACGACCTTCCCCGAAACGACCCTCGCGAACCAGCTCAAGACGATCGCTTATCTCATCTCGATCTCGAGCACCCTTAACCTCAAGCGACAGGTCTTCTTCGCCCGCCTCGGGGGCTGGGATACGCACGCCGATCAGGTCGACGGCACCGGCACAGGCTCCGTCACCGGCGCCCACGCCGATCTCCTCGCCCAGGTCTCGCAGGCGATGCGCTCGTTCTACACTACCACCGTTGAACTCGGTATTGCCAACCAGGTCACCACCTTCACCGCCTCCGACTTCGGCCGCACCTTCACCTCCAACGGCGACGGCTCCGACCACGGCTGGGGCGGTCACCAGATGGTGATGGGCGGGGCGGTCAAGGGCGGGGACATCTACGGCAAAATGCCGTCACCCCAAGTCGACGGCCCCGACGACACCGGCCGCGGTCGCTGGATTCCGACCACGAGCGTCGACGAATACGGCGCCACCCTTGCGCGCTGGTTCGGCGTGAGCGACACCAACCTCAGCATTGCCTTCCCCAATATCGGCCGCTTCGCGAAACCGAACCTCGGCTTCATGGGTTAAGCGAGGCGTCCTTGCCGCTCGCGCCCCTTGCAAGCAGGGGGGATCGCACCGAACCGATCCAGGTTCACGAGGAGCGACGGAGCAATTCGGAGGGACGCCAGCCGGGTACTCCGCTCCGAACTCTCGCCGAACCACCTTGGCTGTCGGGTTCGGCGCGGCTCGACTTAGCGATTATTTGACACGCTTTTGAGTAATTTTTCCGCGACAAAGGCCGATGTAGCTGTGTAAAAGATTACCGGAGGTGCCTCCCAGCGATTCAACCTGGGCTCCTTCGAAACTTCCCCGCCCGCTGCATGAATATTAAGCGCCTCCGCCGTGCCTTTGCACCCGCTCTCACCGTCTTCGCGCTCACCCTTGGCGCCGGACTTCACGCCCAGCAACCCCGCCTCGCCAACGTCTCGACGCTTACCCGCGTCGGCAGTGGCGACGACGTGCTCACCGCCGGCTTCGTGATCAGCGGCACCACTCCCAAGCAGGTGGTCATCCGCGCCGTCGGTCCGCGGCTCGCCGCCACGCCCTTCAATGTTCCCGGCACGCTCGCCGACCCCGTGCTGAATGTCTACGGGAGTAACAATTCCAGCATCCCCGTGGCGACCAACGACAATTGGATCGCCGGAGATGCGGCGACGTTTGCCTCGGTCGGCGCGTTTGCCCTGACCGCCGGCTCGCGGGACGCCGCCTTGGTCACAACGCTCCAACCCGGCGCCTATTCCGCCCAAGTGAGCGGCCTCAACAACACCACCGGCACCGCCATCATCGAGGTCTACGAGGTCGGCACCACCAGCGGCAATTTCGTCAACCTCTCCACCCGCGCGCAAGTCGGCGGTGCCGCCGGCACACTGACGCCGGGCTTCGTGATCACGCCCGGTACCGGCACGCGCAAACTGCTCATCCGCGCCGCCGGCCCTTCTCTGACCCAATTCGGTATCACCGGCGCGTTGGTGAATCCGACGATGACGCTGCTGAAGACCGGCTCAACCACTCCGGTGGCGACCAACGACGACTGGAGCACCCCCGCAAGCGGCGTAACCAATACCGCGGAAATCCT
>CAIJFT010000375.1 GCA_903820035.1 uncultured Opitutia bacterium | reverse complement strand
TCGATGCCGGCGGCGGTGCAGACCGATTGCAGGCCGCGGATGTTGGCTTCGAGCCGCGCGCGGTCGACGAGAATGGACGGCGTGGCGAGAGCGGCGAAGGGGGCGGGAGCACTCACAGCTTGCCGATTTGACCGACCGTGAGACCGCCGTCGACCACCAGCACCTGGCCGGTCACGTACGAGGAGGCGGCCGAGAGGAGAAACACGGCGGTGCCGGCGCAGTCCTCCGCTTCGCCGACGCGGCCGAGGAGTATCTTCTTTTCATAGTGGCGGCGGGTCTCGGGCTTTTTGCCGCCGAGCCAACTGTCGGTGAGGGGCGTGTGGATGAGGCCGGGCGCGAGGCCGTTCACGCGGATCCCGTGCGGGGCGAGCGACTGGGCCAGCGTGCGCGTCATCATCACGAGCGCGCCCTTCGAGGTGTCGTACGCGGTGGAGTCGTCCTCGGCCTGGAAGCCGTTGGTCGAGGAAACGATCACGACGGCGCCGGGGCGTTGGCGGGCGACGAGTTCGCGCGCGAAGGCCTGTACGAGGAAGTAGGTGGCGCGGACGTTGAGGTTCATCGTCCGCTCCCATCGGCTGGCGTCCATCTCGAGGAACGACACGTCGAAGAAGCTGCCGGCGTTGCAGACGAGCAGGTCGAGCGCGGGCAGTTCCTTGAACGCGTTGGCGATCAGCGTGGCGGGGGCGTCGGCGGCCTGCAGGTCGGCGGCGAGAAAATGACTGCCCTCGGGCAGGTGGTCCGGCGGCTTGCTGCCGTGGAAGATCACGCCGGCGCCGGCCTCGCGCAGCCCGAGGGCGATGGCGTGGCCGATGCCCTTGGTGGAACCGGTGACGAGGGCGGCGTTAGCCGCGAGGGAGAAGGCTTTCATCCTTGAGACGGAGGAGGGCGAGGAGGTTGTCGTGGGCGATGGCCTGGCGGAGATTTTCCGGTAATGCGTGCAGGCACGCGGTCTCCTCCGCGTAGGTGCTGCGGAGCGACACGAAGGTGCCGTCGATCTTGGCGACGTAACTCTGGAACGGCGTGTCGGAGCCCCAGATCAGTTTCGTCGGATACGCTTCGGCCATGGCGCGCAACACCGCGGTCGGATCCGTGTAGTCGGCCGCGAAGCGCCGCGCGACCGGGGCGACGTAGCCCAAGCCGCGCACGACGCCTTCGCAGTGGATGCGGTGGGCGGAGCAGTCATACCACGTGTTCGGCAGGGCGGCCACGCGCTCGAGGCAAAACCGGTCGAAGCGGCACGAGTGCGCGAGGCAGAAACGGACGTGCGGCGTGGCTTCGGCCACGTCGAGGATGTCGGACGCCTGCGACCACTTGTCCTCGGGCGCGACGCTCGAGTGGATCAAGAACGGCACGTCGAGTTCCGCGGCCAGTTCGAGGAAGCCGCGGCCCGTGGTGAGCAGCGCGCGGATGTCGGCCTCGATCATCGTCGCCTGGATTTTCAGGCCGTAGAACGGAAAATCGCGGTGCAGCGCGCGCAGTTTGGCGATTTGCGCCGCCGGCTCGCGCTGCGGGTCGAGGATGACGAACGGCAGCGTCTGGCCGCCGAGGTCCGGGTAGAGTTCGTAAATCTCCCGGAGCATCCGCTCGTTCTCGAATGCGTAGGGCACCGTTTCGCAGCCGCCGGGGACCAGCTGGGCGGTCCGCATGGCGGCGAGGTCAAACGTCAGGTTGGCGACCATCGGGAACACGACCCAGCGGCTGATCCCGCAGTGTCGGCCCTCGGTCACCAGCGCGGGCAGGTCCTGCGCGTAGGGGCTGTAGCCGTTGAGGTAGAAAAACTGGTCGACGCCGAGGTGGTTGTGGCAATCGATGAGCGGGGAGGTCATTTTGTTTGACGAGACAGGCATTCCGCATTGTGAAACGGGCTGCAAGCCGAAACCATGAGCATCGCCGTTATCGACCGGGCCTTTTCCACGCTGGAGGTCCTCGCCCGCACCCGCCGGGCGCTGACCCTCGCGGAACTGGCGGAGGAGAGCCGGCTGCCGAAGCCGACGGTGCACCGGATTTTGAAGAGCCTGCGCGACCTCGGCTACGTGGAGCAGAACGACCGCGGCGGCTCCTACGTGCTCTCCGCGCGGCTGGCGTCGCTGCACGAGTACGGTCGCGACGAGGCGGTGCGGGCCAAGGCGCGGCCGTTGATGGAGCGTTTGCACGCCGCGTTCGACGAGACCGTGAACCTCGGGTTGCTCGAGGGGATCACGATCCGTTACGCCCACGTGATTGAGACCGCGCAGCCGCTCCGCTGGATCGTGAAGCCGGGGGCGCGGGATGGGTTTGAAACCACCGCGCTGGGCCGGGCGATTGTCGCCCACCTGCCGGCGGAGCAACAAGCGCGCCTTGTCGCCAAAGCCTGCGCGGCCCTGCCGGCGCGCGGGCGCAGGGCGGCGCGGACCGCGCTCGAGCAGGAATTGGCCGCGACCCGCCACCGCGGTTACGCGCTCGAGGAAGAGGAGACCGTCGCGGGCGTCGCCTGCCTCGCGGTGCCGCTGGCGCCGCTCGGCGAACCACTGGCGGCGGTGAGCATGTCGGTGCCCGTGCACCGGCTCTCCGCGCGGCAACGCAGCGCGATGATCGCGGCCATGCTGCAGACCCGCGAACTCAAGGCGGCCAACGCCTGAGGCGGCACCACGAATCCCTATTTCCCTACGCCCATGCCCTATACGTTCGCCCGTTCCGAAGCCCTGTTCCGCCGCGCCCAGCAAAGCATTGTCGGCGGCGTCAACAGCGGTATCCGCAAGATGGAAGCCCCCGTGCCGCTCTACTTCGCGCGCGGCAGCGGGCCCAACCTCTGGGATGTCGACGGCAACCACTACCTCGACTTCCAGCTGGGGCAGGGTGCGCTGCTCTACGGGCACGCGCCGGCCGGCATGGCCGAGGCCCTCGCGGCGCAGGCGAAGCTCGGCACGCACTGGGCCGCCCAATGCGAGCTGGAGATCGAGGTCGCCGAGCGGATTCAGAAAATGATCCCGGCAGCGGAGCTGGTGCGGTTCAATAATTCCGCCACCGAGGTGGTCTCGGCGGCCTTCCGCCTCGCCCGCGCCCACACGGGCCGGAAGTTGATTTTGCGGTTTGAAGGCCACTACCACGGTTGGGCCGACGAAGGGCTCGTGGGCTTCGCCAATCCGGCGGCCGCCTGGGGCGACGACGAGAATCCGGCGCACACGCACCCGAGCAAGGGCGTGATTCCCGAGGTGCTGGAGCAGTTTGTCGTCGCGCGCTGGAATGACGTCGCGCACTTGCGGCGCCGCGTGGATCAGTTTCGCGGCCAGCTTGCCGCCATCGTGTTCGAGCCGGTGCTGTGCAACACGTGCTGCCTCGAGCCCGTTGAGGGCCTGCTCGCGACGATTCGCGAACTGTGCGACCGGGACGGCATGCTGATGATTTCCGACGAGACGATCACCGGCTTCCGCTTCGGCGCCGGCTGCGCGCAGGGCTACTACGGTTACAAGCCCGACCTGACCGTGCTCGGCAAGGCGGTCGGCGGCGGCACGCCGTTTGCGGCGCTGGCGGGCACCAAGGCCGCGATGGCCAAGATCCTCTCGGGTGAAGTCGTCCACGCCGGCACCCTCAACGGCAATCCGCTCTGCCTCGCGGCGAGCAAGTGGTGCCTCGACGAGGTCGTCGCGCAGGGACCGGATTTCCCGCAGGTCCCGCAGGCGCTAGGGCGCCGGCTGATGGACAGCCTGACTGCGCTCGGGCGAGAACACGGCGTCCCGCTCCGCCCGCAGGGCCCGGGCCTGATCTTCCACGCTGTCGTGCTGAAGCCCGGCGCCGCCGAAGGTCCGATCCGCGACTACCGCGACTACGTGCGCCGCCACGATGCGCCGCGCTGGGCCCATTTGCGCCGCTGTTTGCTCGAGGAGGGCGTGCGGGCGATCGAACGCGGTCTCTGGTCGATCAGCACCACCCACCAACCCGCCGACATCGACGAAGCGCTCCGCCGGGCGCGCGTGGCCTTCGCGCGGCATGCCGCGACCTGGCAGGCGCCGGTCTGAGGCAGAGGCTTCCGCCCATGACGCCCCGCATTCTCTTCGGCGGTCTCTTCCACGAGACGCACACCTTCCTGCCGCAGCCGACGCGTTGGGCGGACTTCAACGTTACGCTGGGCGAGGCCATTCTGGCGAAGGCGGGCGACGAGTCGCCAACGGATGGCTTTCTTGGAGTGGCGCGGAGCCATGGCTGGACGGTGGTGCCGACGATCGATGCCCGGGCGACGCCGAGCGGGCCGGTGGAGGATGCCGTTTTCGAACGGTTCTGGGTGGAGTTCGAGCCGCGGGCCCGGGTTGCACTCGCGGCCGGGATCGACGCCATTTATCTTGTGCTCCACGGCGCGATGGCGACGGCGACGATCGAGGATGTCGAGGGCGAGGTGCTGGCGCGCGTCAGGGCTCTGCCGGGTGCCGCCACGCTGCCGATCTTCGGGGTGCTCGACCTGCACGGGAATATTTCCGCGCGCTTCTGCGCGCTGGCGAACGGCTTTGTGGCGTATCGCAAAAATCCCCACACCGACGCGAAGGCGGCGGCGGCGCGCGCGGCGGAGCTGTTGCAGCGCTGTCTGACGACCGGCCGGGTGCCCCGGATGAACTGGTGCCGGGTGCCGTTGATTTGGGCGCCGCCCGGTACAGGCACGCAGAACGATCCGATGCGGGCGCTGACGCAGCTGGCGGCCGAAGCCGAGGCGGCGGGTCCGGAGGTATGGGCTTACAATGTCTTCGGCGGCTTTTCGTTTGCCGACACGGCCGAAACGGGTGTGACCCTCAGCACGGTTTCCGACGCGGGGTTGGCCGCGGTGCGGCCGCACCTTGAGCGCGGCGCGCAGTTGGCGTGGGCGTTGCGCGATCGGGCGATCGTGCATTATCCGCCCGTGGACGAGGTGTTGGCGCGGATCGGCCCCGCGCCGCGCGGGCCGGTGCTGTTGGTGGAGCCGGCGGACAACATCGGCGGTGGTGCGCCGGGAGACGGCACGGGGATTTTGCGGGCGATGCTGGCGCACGGCGTTGCCCGTGGGCTCGTCGCGATCAACGACCCGCACGCGGTGACGCGGCTGGCGGACGTGGCGATCGGCGGCGTGGCGCGCGTGGCGGTCGGCGGGCGTGACTGGAGTCTCGATGCTGGGCCCGTCGACTTGGACGTCACCGTGGTTTCGCGCAGTGACGGCCGGTTTCAGCTCGAGGATGTGCACAGCCACATGGCCTCGATGAGCGGAACGAGCATCGCGATGGGTCCGTGCACGGTGGTGCGGCACGCGGGGATCACGATTTTGCTCACGAGCCGCAAGACCCCCCCGTTCGACCTCGGGCAGTATCGTAGCCAGGGCGTGGAGCCGAAGGCGTTCGACCTGATCGGGGTGAAGGCGGCGATTGCGCACCGGCAGGCCTACGATCCGATCGCGACGGCCTCGTATTTTGTCGACACGCCCGGGCCTTGTTCGAGCAATCTCGCGACGTTTCCCTTTCGGCGCCTGCGGCATCCGGTTTGCCCGCTCGATCCGATCACCACTCCCGATTTCATTATCTCATGAGCACTCCCGTCACTTACCCCCGCGCCGCCAACACGCCGGTTTCGCATTTGCCGTTCAGTCCCGCGGTGCGCGTCGGCGACGTCGTCTACGTTTCCGGTCAGGCCTCGGTCGATGCGACCGGCAAGATCGTGTCCGATACCTTCGAAGGCGAGTTTCGCCGTTCGATCGAGAACATGCGCCTCGTGCTGCAGGCTGCGGGTTGCGACCTGCAGGACGTCGTGCAGACGCGGAACTATGTGCGCGAGGCGGCGGACGTGCCGCGCTACAATGAGCTCTACCGCGAATACTTCTCGGCCCCGTTTCCGGCTCGGACAACGATCACGAATTGCCTGCCCCCGACGTTGAAATACGAGGTTGAGTGCGTCGCGGTGGCGAAGACGTAAGCGGAGACGACGGGTGCCTTGGTTCGGGAAGCTGACCCCGATACCCCCCAGAAGGCGCATAGGGGGTTGGCCGGATTTTACCCGGGATTTTACCCCTGCAGGCTGGCGGCGAAGGTTTGGCCGCTCATCGTGATGCTTCCCAGAGATCCCGATCCGCGCTTATGCCTGCCGTCACCAGTCCCGATAATGTCTATATGGAGTTCAAGGGTCCCGTCCCGGGTCTGCTTGGTTCCCCATCGGGATTCCATGTGGTGTTCTGGGTGCAATCCGCCGGTGGGGCCGGGTTCACGCGTCCCTCGGAGGAAGAGCGCGACTATTACGCGGAGATGGGCAAGCCGGCCCCGGAGTGGCAGTGCGAATATTTCGATTTTGACGGCCTGAGTTGGGCCGAGGCGCCGTTGTCCGTGGAATTTTGGCGCGGCCGGACAAAGCTCCGTAGCTTGGCTTTGGCCGGGCGCAAAGGCCGTTTGGATTCGGAGCTCTGCGGCGAGTTGCCGGAGTTGGAGCGCTTTGTTTGTACGCACGCTCTGACGTCCTTCAACTTAACGCCGAGTTTTCAGGATGCCCTGCTGTGTGCGGCGGCCGAGGCCGGAGTGATTGAGCGTGGTCTGGCTCCGGCCAAGCCCCGGGCGATCGCTTCACCGGACTTGCTCGCCGAGCAGACTTGGTGGCGCCGCGCCCTTCGGCGCGCCTGGCCCGTAAGCCGGCCGGCGTGATCCGGCCGGCGCGTCTCCGCCCGTCCTATGCGGGCTTGATCACCTGACGCCTCATCTGCGCGTTGATTTCGCTTTGGGTCCGGATGATCGACCAGCCGAGGCAGTTGCCCATCCAGCGGGAAATGTCGGATACCTTTTGGTACGAGAGCCGGTCGTAGTAGTGCCAGCCGCTCCGGCGATCCATGACGTCCTCGAGTTGAAACGCCCATTCGTGGCGAACGTAGTGCTCAACCGCCTCGCGGGTGACTTCCGGCGGATGAATGCCGCTGAAGGGGGTCACTTGGTCTGGACTCAGAAGTGGCTCGGTGGCGGTACGGCACGGCCCGGCTTTGAACCGCGCCGCCTCGACGATTTGATCGACGGCCTGTTCCGCCATCAACCGGTAGGTCGTGAGCTTGCCGCCGGCGATGTCCCACCAACCTGACCGGGCCATCCGGATCCGGTGGGCGCGCGAAATGTCCGATGGTGTCCCGTCCGCATTGGCGATCAGCGGGCGAAGCCCGGCCCACCCGGAGATGAGATCCGCCTCGCGCAGCGTGGCGTTCGGGAAAAACTCGTTCACGATGCGCAACACGTACGTGACGTCCTCGGCGTTGACGGCCACGTCTTCGGGGGCGTGCGGATAGTCGGTGTCGGTGGTGCCAATGATCACCCGCTCGCCCCAGGGAATGACAAACAGGAGACGCTTGCCCTCGGTGATGACGACGGCGGAGGCTACCGGCAGCCGGTCGCGACGTACGACCAGGTGGATCCCTTTGGATAGGCGCAGCTGCAGGTCGGAGAACCCCACCTTGTCGGCCCACGGGCCGGCTGCGTTGACGATGACATGGGCGCGCATTTCCATGCGTTGTCTGCCGGTCCGGTCCATGATATCGATCAACCAACTTCCTTCGCCGCGCTGGGCGGCGAGAAACGAGGTGTAATTCACAATGGTGGCTCCGTGGTTGTGGGCGGAGCGCAGCGTATCGATGACGAGCCGCGCGTCACTGGTCAGCGCGTCGAAGTAGCGCACGGATCCGGCGAGATTTTCCGTTTTTAATCCCGGCACCATTTCGTGGGTGCGCGCGGTGGAAAAGCCGCGCGAGGGCGCGAAGTTTCGCCCGCTGCACAGCAGGTCGTAAATCTTTACGCCAACCTTCAGTTGCCACAGCGGCCGCCCGCCGGGGCGGTAGGTGGGGAAGATGAAGCCCAGCGGCTCCGCGAGGTGCGGGGCGATCCGATGGATGATCTTCTTCTCGACGCTCGCCTCGTGGACGAGGCTGACGTGACCCTGTTCCAGATAACGCAGGCCGCCGTGCAAAAGGCGGCTCGAGCGGCTGCTGGTGCCGGACGCGAGATCGTATTTCTCCAGCACGGCTACCCGCAGTCCGCGCATGGCGGCGTCGCGGGCCACCCCGGCGCCGACAATGCCGCCTCCCACGACCAGGACGTCGTAGATTCCTTCGGTCAGGCGCAGCAACGCCTCTTGGCGGCGCAGATTCGGATCCGGTTTCGCATGCATGAAAGTCAGGGGGCTTCAGGCCCGGGTTGCCGCGAGCAACTCGCCCAACTCGGCCAGACTGGGCAGGACCAAGGGCGGCGGCGGCTCGGCCTGCGCGGCGTCCTGCGCGGTCGCTTCGCCGCTCAACACGAGCACGCCGAGCGCGTTGGCCCGGTGGGCCATCAGAATGTCCGTGTAAATTCGATCGCCCACCATGGCGATTTGCCCGGGGCGGAGGCCGTGGCGCGCCATAATCCCGCTAAGCATCGCGGGGTCGGGCTTGCCGAGAACGACGTCGGG
>CAIJFT010000374.1 GCA_903820035.1 uncultured Opitutia bacterium | reverse complement strand
TGGACCTACTCCGGCACCCTCGACCTGGCGGGTGTTGGCTTCAATCCAGCCACGATGGATGCCATCAGCCCGGTCACCGTCACCTTCTGGTTTAACGACATCAGCGGTAGCTACACCACATCGCTGTCGCTCGGCGGCATCGCCCTTGATTCCGGAAACTTCAGTTCCGACTTCACCCTCAGCGGCGGGCTCTCGGGAACGATGCTGGGCGATCTGAACGCCGACGGTAAGATCAATTACACGATTGTTGCAACGAACATGAGCATCAGCGGCGGCGACGACGAACGTCGGGTCGACAAATTCCAACTCACCGGCGAAAGACTCGTGGCGACTTACACCAACGTCAGCAGCAACACTCCTCCGGTTGCGGACGGCGGCAGCACCGCCCTCCTCCTAGGTGCAACTCTCGCCGGCATCGGCCTCGTTGCCCGCCGCCGGAAGAGCTAAATCCCATCGGATTTAACGCTCGCTCCCTCTACCGCTGCCCGGGTCATCTCCGGGCAGCTTTTTTGTGTCTAAACGATTCGACCTGTAGCGCAGGTCCCCGCCCGGATCCGACGCCCTCGCGAGTCCATCGGCAGGCCGGCAGCCCGCACTATCGCCCAAGCTCCGGCAGCGGCTCACCAACCTGCAGCGCCCGCATTCCCGCCGCGCTGTAAATCCAACCGTAACCCGCGGCCAACACCGCCCGGCCGGCGTGCAAGCGCACGACCGAAGCATTCGCCAGGGCCAGTACCGTCTCAGTCGGATTAAATCTTAGGTAGCCGCGAATCTTCCCGGCCCGCGAATCGAAATCCGCCTTCTGCTCCGGCAACGGATGGTGCGGGTTGATCGTGACCGGCAAAAAGCCCAAAGCCTCCCGGCTCGGAACATCCGCGGTCGGAAAATCATTCGTCGTCCCGATGATCAGGCCGGCGACATTCGCGCCCGCGCTCGAGCCGCCAAAGGGCACGCCGGCCAGCACCCGTTCGCGAATCAACGCCAACTGCCCCGTACGGTGCAGTTCCGCCAGCAGCACAAAGGTCTCGCCACCTCCCACAAAAATCGCGTCGGCCGTCCGCAACAGCGCCATCGCACCCGCGTCGTCGCGGCGATGCAGCGACTCCGCCTCCGGCACACCGAGTTGGGCAAAGGCCTTCTGCATCCGCGCCTCTACTTTGTCGCGCTCCGTCGGATGCGACGGATGCAGCACGAGCGCCACCTTCCGGCATCCCGCATAATGCTCCCGCATCACCGCCATCACGCTGTCCGCGAAGTGATCGCCGTTCATCATCGTGCCCCCGACGACCAGCACCGAGACCTTGGGTGATGTGCGCAGCGCGGGTCCAGCCCGGGAAACTCGCGCCGCGCCGCAAATCGCCGCCGCAGCCAACCCCACCAGTGTAGCCCGCCGCGTGAGCAGCGGGACGCGCAGGGGCTCCGCACTCATTTCAGCCCCTGCACTCACGCGCGGGACGACAGGAAGCATTTCATGCATGGTCTTCACCGCGGTGCCTCAACTCCCGACCACCAGCACCGCCTTAAATACGACGAGCACCACGCCGACCACGGCACAGCAGCAGATAAAGCCGATGGTATCGACCTTGTCCCACTTGGTGAATTCCCAGTTTGAGTGGGGGAACAACTTGAGGTGATCGTAGCGTGTCGGATTGGCATAGCTCGCCTCGACGACTTTCGCGTCCTCCTCCAGCGTGGCCGCCACCGGCGTCTTCATCCGAGCGTAGAACCGCCCCACCCGCACCGGATCTGTCGGCTGAGTCAGCAGGCTCATCACGATCAAGACCACCACGGGCAGGAGGAAATCCACCAGATAACGGGTCGTCAGCAACTCCGCCGCCGTGAAGCCCGCGACGTCAAAACCGAGCACCGACATCAGGTATACCTCGGTACGGAACAGGCCCTTGCCGGTTCTCGCCGAATTCGGGTCTTTTGGATTAACCCGGACCACCCCCTCTTCGAAAAACACCGACACCGGCTCAATGCGACGGGCCTTGGTGATAGTCCGGCCTTCTACGGGCGCGAGCCCCGCCGTCACGTCCGCCGCCGTCGCCGCCACGCGCGAGGTCACTACGCGCTCCCGGGTGAGCTGCGTCAATGTCGCCGACTGGGCCAACGAAGGGATCGACGACACCACGGAGGGCACGACCGCGATCAGCAGCAGGGTCACCGCCACCTGCACCACCACCGCCGTCTGCGTGACTCGCCGCCACAGAAAGAGCGTCGTGATCGGCACTCCCCAGACCAGCAGGAGCACGATCGCAAACTTCAGGATCGCGACGATGCTGTTGAGGAACAAACCCACGAGTACGCCGGCCGCGAGCAACAGCGGCACCGCCAACCGCGCAACGATCATGTAGTGTCGTTCGGAACGGCCGGGCACGATCGGCTCATAGAGATTTTTCACGACAAGGCCGGACAACACGACCGACTGCGCGCCGAGCAACGCGATCTTCCCGCCGAGAATGCCCGTGATCATCAGGCCGATGAGCCCGACCGGGAGCAGTTCACGCGTCATCAAGCCCCAAGCCTGGTCCGGGTCGGACAGGTTCGGCCCGAACAGCGCGATCGCGATCAATCCGCAGAATGCCCACGCGATCGTCACGAAGCGTTTGGAAAAACCGCCGGTGACCGAACCCAACCGGGCCGCAAACTCGTTTTTCGCCGAGCCCGCGATCGCCATGTTGGCCTGCGTCCCGCCGATACCGATCAACTGCACGAGCAGTAGCGCGCCGATCGAATACCACGTGTACTCGCTCGCGGCGTCGCCGCCGAAAAGATTAAACATCACCTCCGGCACCTTTTGGTGCAGGGCCGCCACGCCGCCAATTTTGGCGAGACCGAACGGGATCAGAATCACCGAAATCAGCACGACCAAAACCGCCTGAATCGCATCCACAACCGCCGAGGCCTTGAGTCCACCCAGCATAATGAACACCGCGACGAGGCTGGTGGACACGAGGTAGAACATGACCGGATTCAGATAGGTCACGTACGGCTGGAGCGCGCCCCGCTTGTAATAATCACTCAGGACTTCGTAGCGCAGCGCCGCGTCGCCGGTGAGCGGCGCCGCCTGCCGCTGTTTGCGGAGCTCGGAAAACTCGTAGAAATCGGCGACGCTCTGCTTCTCCACGGCGGTGTAAATCGCCGCGTCTTTCACCATCAGCGGTTGCAGCGTCTTTAACGCCACCACGTTGCCGCCGGCGATGACGCCGACGATCGCCACCATCAGCATCGTGATGGCATAGAGCGTGGCGAGAAACCGGCTCCCGAAGCGGTCTTGGAAAAGGTCGGCCATCGTCGTAAGCCGCACGCGCCGAAACCAGACGTTCATGAACCAATAGTACGGCGTAAGAAACAGCGTGATGAGCGCGAGCCACGCACCGCCCGCGCCCTGACGGTACACGGAACTCGCCGTGGTCGCGGCCTGCCCCGGATCGGTCATGTTGCCGAAGCTTAGGAAAAACTGCAGCCACTTGCCCAGCGAGCGCCCACCGAGGAAGAAATCGCCCTCGCCCTTCACGCCGTGGGAAAAGATTTTCCCAATCGCGAGGACCGCAAAAATGTACACGAGCAGGATCGTGACGTCGATCAGGTGAAGGCCGAAAACTTTCATGGGGTTTGGGAACTAGGTCGATGGCAGCACCACGCGTTGAACGCAACGCGTGAGTCCGGAAAGAGTACACCTCCGGGCGGGAGCCGATGTCCCCATCGGCCGAGCACGACGGGAACATCCGAACCAATGACCCGATATGGACATCCGGTCCGACTCGCCCCCGCTCAATCCTTCTCCGCCGCCGCCTTCTTTTTCTTGCCGCCCTTCTTCTTGGCCGAAGCCTCGCTCGCGCCGGTATTCTGGGTCGGCATCGGCGCCTTGGTCGCGCTGCGCCACGCCACCAGCCGGGCATGCAATTCCTTCGCCTTATCCGGAAGACTCGCCGCGAGGTTTTTCGATTCTCCGATGTCGTCGCGGAGATTGTAGAGCTCAAGATGTCCGTCCTCCAGGAACTCCATCAGCTTCCAGTCCCCGGCCTGGATCAAACTCACGGGCGTCGTACGCCACTGGTCGACCCCCGCTCCGAGATAACCGGGGAAATGCTGGAAGATCGCATCGCGGCTGAGCTTGGCGTTCACGTCCCGCATTAACGGGAGCAGGCTCTCGCCGTCGAACACCTGCGTGGAGGGCATCTTCCCGCCGGCGATCGCGACGAGCGTCGGGTAGACGTCGACATGAATCGCCGGCGTGTCGCACACCGCCCCAGGCTGCACCCGCCCGGGCCAGCGCACGATGAACGGCACGCGCGTGCCCCCTTCGTACAGGCTGCCCTTGCCGCTCCGCAGCGGCGCGTTGTCGGTGACATCCTCACGGCCCTTCTTGATGCCTTCGCGCCCGTAGCCGCCGACCCCGCCGTTGTCGCTGGCAAAGATCAGCACCGTATTTTCGGCGAGCTTCAGTTCTTCGAGCCGCGCCATCACCCGACCCACGCTTTCGTCCACGCTGGCGATCATCGCCGCATAGGTTGGATTGTTGTGTCCGCCGACGCCCGGCTTGGGCTTGAACTTCGCGATCAGCTCCGGCTTCGCGTCGTGCGGCACGTGGACACCGAAGTGCGGCAGATAGAGAAAAAACGGCCGGTCGCGATGCCGCGTAATAAAATCAACCGCCTTGTCCGTGAGAAAATCCGCGAGGTACTGTCCCTTGGGATAATCAACCTTCGGCGTCGTCTCGAAATTAAAGTGCGCCCCCATACTGACGATCGCCTCGTCGAAACCGCGCTTGCCGGGCAGATAATTACCCTGCTGCCCGATGTGCCATTTACCGAACATCCCCGTCGCGTAACCGGCCGCCTTCAGTGCCGCCGGCAGCAACGTGCGGTCGAGCGGCAGGTTGGTGACGTTGTCGACCGGTCGGAGGGGCCGCTTGCTCCAATCGAAACGATCGATGCCGCCGACGGTGTACATGCCGGTGCGCACGGAATATTGCCCGCTCATCAGCGCCGCGCGCGTCGGCGTGCAGTTTTGGTGCTGGTGAAAGCTCGTGAAACGCGTGCCCTGCGCCGCGAGGCGGTCGATGTTCGGCGTCTCGTAATACTTACTGCCGAAACAACCGACGTCGGTGTAGCCGAGGTCGTCGGCCATGATGAAAATAATGTTCGGACGCGCGGCGAATCCCGCGGCCAGCAGTACGAACCAGGTGAAAAGGAAGCGAAGGGGACTATTCATGGGGCAGACACCACTGGTAGCCCTGCGCGTGCGCGCAGGGAAGTTTCTTCGCGGTGCTCCTGCGGGACACCTAGGCACCCACCCGTTGGCCACCTTGACTGCCGGAAGCATCGTCGCCTGCCGGAGGAGCTCCTCCGTAGTCGCAAAGCTCTCACCGCGTCCTCCGCGCCTCCGCGTGAACCCATTTTTGTTCTGAAACTCCACCTCGTTCTCTTTGCTGACCACTCCGGGAGTGCCGAAGGAAAGAGGTGTCACGCGGAGTCGAGGAGGAGCGGAGGGCGCGGAGAAAGCCCACGCGTCGACCCGGGCGGTCTCCACTCAGGGCTGCTTCTTGGCCGCCTTCTTGCCCTTGCCGGGCTGGTTGTTGAGGCCGGCAAACACGGGATCAATCAGCTCGCCGTTCCACGCGTTCAACGCCTTCGCGAGCCGCGCCGCCACCGCCGGTTGCTCCGCCGCGAGGTCCTTCGTCTCCGCCACATCGGTCGCGAGATCGTACACCTCGTCGGATTTTCCGGCGGCGCGCACCAGCTTCCAATTGCCGTCGCGCACGGCGAGTTGGCTGCCGTTGCGCCAAAACAACCGCTCGTGGGGCGCACCCGCTTTCTCCCCGGTCAGGTACGGGATCAGATTAACGCTGTCGTATGTCCGGTCCGTCGGCATGGGCACCCCGGCCGCGGCGAGGGCCGTCGCAAACACATCCACCGAGCTGACCGGCCGATCGTCCACCTTGCCCGCCTGCAACCGCTCGGGCCAGGCCACCACAAATGGCACGCGTACTCCGCCCTCGTAAACCGTGCCCTTGGCCCCGCGCAGCGGCGTGTTGCTCGAACCATTGATCCCGACCGGCCCGCCGTTATCGCTGAAGAAAAACACCAGCGTGCGCTGCTCCTGTCCGGTCGCGCGCACTGCGCCCGCGGTCTCGCCGATCGCGTCGTCCATCAAACTCATTTGCGCCGCATATTTCTGCCGCAACGGATCGGCGATCGCCGCAAACCGCGCCAGCCGCTCCGGCGTTGGCTCCTGGGGGTTATGGGGCGCATTGAAGGCCAGGTAGAGGAACCACGGCTCGCCGCGGTGCCGGCGCACGAATTCAACCGCCTCGCGCCCGAGGTCCGTCGTGAGATGCGCCGGCGGTGTCACCGGCCGGCCATTGCGCTCGACCGGCACCTGATATTCGACCGCGCCATTCACCGCCCATTCGCGAAAACGGTGCCCGCCGCCGATGAACCCGTACGTCTCCGCAAAGCCACGACGCTCCGGCGCGAACTCCGGCGCCGCGCCGAGGTGCCACTTGCCGATCCATCCGGTCACGTAGCCCGCCGGCTGCAAACGCGCGGGCAGCAGCGTTTCACCGACCGGCAATCCTTCCCGATGGTCCGACGGATTGAAGTGCGGATTGCGCTCGTGCCCGAAGCGCTGCTGATAGCGTCCCGTCATGAGGCCGGCGCGGGTCGGACTGCAAAACGGATGCGTGACGTAGCCGTTCGTGAAACGGATGCCCGACGCCGCGAGGCGGTCGAGGTGCGGCGTGACCAGGTCCTTGGAACCTTGAAAGCCCACGTCGGCGTAGCCCTGGTCGTCGGACACGATCAGCAGGATGTTCGGACGCGCCGCAGGTACCGCTCCTCGGGCCATCGCGGCCAGCAGCACAGTGGCGGCAAGAAGGCGGCGGAAAAAATCAGGCTTCATCGGCATAAGGTAAAAATCAGGGTGAGCCGTCACTCAGGGCCTAGCCGGGACAACCGGCCGGAATGCGGGAGCGAGGAGCTCATGGACGACCCCGACGATGCGTTCCTCCACATCGCCGACCAGTCGCGTGGGCAAGCCATAGTAGTCCATGGCGTTCTCCGCTTCGTAGCCGCCCTCGGCGAGCACTTGGCGCGTGGGAATATAACAGGGCACATGGTTCGCGTACGCGTTGATCCAGATCCGGTCGGCGCCGAACTCTCGTTTCAGTCGTAACGCGTATTCCGCGACCACCTCGCCACCGAGAAAGACCATGGCGAGCTCGCGGCCGAACATCCAGGCCTGCACCGGATACCGCACGCTCGAGGGCAGCGGCCGCCCCGCGTCGAGCATTTCGATAAATTTCCGGGCCGCATAGGCCGTCGGCACCGGGCCCTTCAACCGCGCCTCCAACTCCGACCGGGCCACCACCCGCGCGAGGGGAATTTCCATCCGGCGAAACTGCGCGCCCGTGACGCGACCCAGCGCCTCCATCTCCCCCGCGAGAAGCCGGGCGACCTCCGCCGCCACCGTCTTCCCATGGGTCGCCACCTCGGGCATGCCCCGTGGCTGCGGATCGGAGTCCGCGCCGCAGCCGATGGCAACCAGCGCCAGCGCCCCGGGGTAGGCCTGCTCAATCCGCTGCGCGGCATCTCCCGCCCAATCCGGATGCACCACGTTGTCGCCACCCTTCAGCGTCGTGCAGTGACAGGCATAGTTCACCAAGACCGCCCGCACCTCGCCCGAATCGCTGACGGCGCGCAACACGGGCAGCGCATGGTCCACCGGGCCGCCGGGAGTCGCCGTGTAGCCGGCGGCCTTGCCGTCGACGATCAGACGGCGGTTGACCGCGAAACCCGCGCGCCCTTGCGCCCACGCCAAACGAGCCGGAGCCCGGTTGGCCAGCGCGGCGAGCGCCACCTCAATCAGGCGCTGCTCAAGCCCCGCCGCGTAGCGCTCGATCCGGCCGATCTCGTCCGCCGGCAAATCCCGCGAGAACATAAACGGTGCCGTGCCGTGAATCGAAGGTCCGGTGTGTTGGTGCGTCGCACACACTGCGATGCGCTCGCGCGGGATCGCATGGCGCGCCTGAATCCCCTTCACCACCCCCTCCGTCAGCGCCTCGCTCACCGCGAGCACCTCCGCCACGACGAGCACCACCGGACCATCCCGGTCGTCACCAATCGCCAAGGCCCGGGCAGTCAACGGAGCCACCACGCGGGAGGCTTCCGTCGGACGCGATTGATAGCCGGAAAGCCGGATCGGCAACTCGGGCGTGATGTCAACGCGCGCCACCCCCACCGCAACCGGCGCGGCGGCGACGCCGACCAACGGCCACGCGAGTAGAATGATGAGCCACCGCAGGCAAACAAGGGGGTTGAACATGGGGAACAAGGTAAGGGGATGGGGCCACGCCATCCCGGAATATGCACCGGCCCCAGCCGAAGATGACCAGAAGACGGTCGCGAAATGCCCCTCGGGGCGGCAAGCCTGTTCCCGGGAAAATCCGTTGCGCCGCCGCCGTCCCACCGCGTCAGCACCCGAGCAGACGCCGGACATTCGCCGCAAATACGCCGGCCGGGACGTTCGCCGCCCGCGCTTCGGCCAGCAAACGGGTCATCGCCGGCTCCGCGTCGCTCCGCGGATAGAGGTTGAGCGGATAGTCCGAGCCGAAGAGAACGCGATCTTCGCCGTAAACCGGCAGGGCCCGCGACCAGATGCCCGCATCGTACAACAACGGGGAGGCGGCGGTGTCGTAATAAACGTTCGGCAGATTGCCGGCATTCACCGTCGCATCCACCAGCGGCAAGCCTCCGCCCCAATGCGCAAGAATGAAACGAGTTCCCGGATACAGCTGCGCCAACATCTTGAAATCGGCCAAAGGGGTCTCCACCCGCCCCGGAAAAGGACGGCTCGCCGGATCCGTGACGTGGAGGTTCACCGGCAGGCCAAGCTCGCCCGCCAGGGTCAGGACCGCACCGAAGGCGGGGTCCGTGACCGCATACCCCTGGGAGTGCGGCGACAGTTCCCCGAGACCACACAATCCCTCCCCGTGGGCACAGCGCAGCTCCTCTTGCACCGCGGCGGACCCTGCCGCCGGCTGTACGGTGGCAAACGCCATCAGCCGGTCCGGGTGCTCCCGCACGCAGCGCGCGTAAAACCGATTCTGCACCGTACAGGTCAGGGCGTTTTCCCAGTACCAACCGAGCAGCACCGCACGATCGACCCCCGCGGCATCCATTTCCAACAGCAGTTCCGCCACGGTCGGAAACACCTGGACCGGCCGACCGTCGCGCCGGCGACGCGTCGCGAGCACCGCCCACTGCGGCTCGCGCGCCGCCGCCGCCCAGCCCGCCGGATCGCGACCGACCTCGTCCGGATAAAGGTGCACATGGGCGTCGACGATCATCGCCCACGGTATGTCCGCCCGAAGGCACATCGACAAGCCGCGGGATGAATCGCAGACCGCCCTCCGGCGTAGGTCAGCTCGCTCGCGAGCGCTTCCGCTGGGAAGACCGCCTTCGGGCCGCGCGCCAGCGCGCAGTCCTACGGCCCAACCCGCCTCAACGCCCAACTCTCAATTCCCCTGCTCGTACACCGCCGCCAATTCCAGGAGCAGCTTCTCGAGTTCCTTAAAATAATTTCCCTCGTTCATCTTCTCTTTCTTCGTCCGCAGGGCGGCGATCTGCAGCTCCAGCTGATCCCGGCGGGCCCGCAATTCCGGCACCAGCTGCTGTTCCGCC
>CAIJFT010000373.1 GCA_903820035.1 uncultured Opitutia bacterium | reverse complement strand
CCCGACGTCGTTTGCGCGGAACTAACGGAAGCCGTCAGGGCGCCGGCGAAGCCGAGTTGGGCGACGGCACGAAGCGCGCGGAGGTGGGAGCGGAAGCGATTATGCGGCATGGGGGGGGGACGGGGGCGGGGCGGAGATTCCCGCCCGCCGGCTGCGGCAAGTGGGGCGCGGGGCTGGAACGCAGGGCGGGGGATTGAGACATCATTGCGCCGACCCGGACAAGCCTTGGGTTCCGGGCCTTTTCTCGCGCCACCTGCGGGCTGGGTTCAAGACTTGAAGAGTCGACGCCGCAATCGCACCCCACGCCCAGCGCGGGACAATCTGGGGGGCAAGGCCGAACCGCCTCACGCGAAAGCGCGAACCAAGCCTTCCGTTTCGCGAGCTTTGCGCGTTCGCGTGAGCCTAGCTTGGATCGGGGAACCGCAGGCGGTCATCGGTCCATTTTGCCCAAATCACCCGCGAACGACCGACTCGTCCAATTCGGCCGGCAGAAGGAAGTGCCAGTCTCTATGAGCAGCCGCGGGGCCCTTCCCTCACCCGACGGTTATATCCACCCCGCCGACTCGATCCGCCCAACTGCACCGTCGTTGAAATATAGGGTTACAGATTCCGGCTCAGCGAGGGGCCAATCCTGCGCCCGCCGGCGCCTCAATCCGCGTTTCAACTGCGGAATTTAGGATTAAACCCCACCCGGCCCGCGCCGGACGAGCTTCAGCTCGCGCAAAAAAATCCGCGGAGGTGGATGTTAGGCGACCCTCGCGGATTTACGCTCGCACGCTCACTGCTTCGTGGGCGTCGCGGTCTTAACCACCGTGAATTCGTCGTTTTGCACGGTAAAGGTGAGGACGGATCCCTCCGCGACGTGGCCCGCGATAAGCAATCGGGCCAATTTGGTTTCGACGTTTCGCTGCAGAAAACGCCGCAAGGGACGCGCCCCGAAAACCGGGTCGTAACCCTTTTCCGCCGCCCACTCCCGGGCTTTGCGGTCGAGCACCACCGTCACGCGACGGTCGGCGAGACGTTTGTTCAAGTCGGCCAGCAGCAGGTCGACGATCACGGTGATTTCCTCGAGCGTCAGCGGCTTGAAGAGGATCGTCTCGTCGATGCGGTTCAGAAATTCCGGCCGGAACGCGCGGCGCAGCTCCGCCATGACGCTCTCGCGCACGCCGTCGGGAATCTCCGCTCCGTGCACGCCCTCGAGGAGGAAGCGGGAACCCAGGTTGGAGGTCATGATGATGACGGTGTTCTTGAAATCGACGGTACGCCCCTGCGCGTCGGTGATACGACCGTCGTCCAACACCTGCAACAGGACATTGAATACGTCTGGATGCGCCTTCTCGATCTCGTCGAACAGCACGACCGCGTACGGCTTGCGCCGGATAGCCTCGGTCAGCTGACCGCCCTCGTCGTAGCCGACGTAACCGGGAGGCGCGCCGATCAGGCGGGCGACACTGTGTTTTTCCATGTACTCCGACATGTCGAGGCGGACCATCGAGGCCTCGGTGTCGAACAGCGTCTCCGACAGCGCCTTCGCCAGCTCGGTCTTGCCGACTCCGGTCGGGCCGAGGAACAAAAAGCTGCCGACCGGACGCCGCGGATCCTTGATGCCGCTGCGGGCGCGCAGGATCGCCTCAGTGACGAGGGTGACCGCCTCGTGTTGCCCGACCACGCGCTCATGCAGCACCTCTTCGAGGCGCAGGAGTTTTTCTTTTTCGCCCTCGACGAGGCGCGTCACGGGCACACCGCTCCACTTGGAGACGACCTCGGCGATCTCCGCCTCGGAGACCTCCTCCTTGAACAGGGTGGTTTCGGCGCGGCCTTTCTTCTCCAGGCGCTTCAGCTCGGCCTCCATCTGCGGCAGACGGCCGTGCCGCAGCTCCGCGACCTTGTTGAGGTCGTAGGCCCGCTCGGCCTTTTCCATCTCGAGCCGCGTGGCCTCGATGTCCTCGCGCAGCTTGCGGGTCTTATCGACCGCCGCCTTTTCCTTCTCCCAAGCCAGCCGGAGGCCTTTCCCCTTTTCACGGGCCTCGGCGAGTTCCTTGCGCAACACCTCGAGCCGGCGCGCGCTGGCCTCGTCCTTTTCCTTGGCGAGCGCCGTCTCTTCGATTTCGAGGCGCAGCGCCCGGCGCGTGAGCTCATCGAGCTCCTGCGGCATGGAATCCATTTCCGTCCGGATCATCGCGCAGGCCTCGTCGATCAGGTCGATCGCCTTGTCGGGGAGGAACCGGTCGCTGATGTAGCGGTGTGAGAGCGTGACGGCGCTCACGAGCGCGTTGTCCTGGATGCGCACGCCGTGGTGCAGCTCGAAGCGCTCGCGGAGGCCGCGCAAAATCGAAATCGCATCCTCCACCGTGGGCTGATCGACCTGCACGGGCTGGAAGCGCCGCTCAAGCGCGGCGTCCTTCTCGATGTGCTTACGGTACTCGTCGAGCGTCGTGGCGCCGATGCAGTGCAGCTCGCCGCGCGCGAGCATCGGCTTGAGCAGATTGCCGGCGTCCATCGCGCCCTCGGTCTTGCCCGCGCCGACGATCAGGTGGAGTTCGTCGATGAACAGGATGATCCGGCCGTCGCTCTGCTTGATCTCCGCGAGCACGGCCTTCAGCCGCTCTTCAAACTCACCGCGGTACTTCGCGCCGGCGACCAGCGCGCCCATATCGAGCGAAAAGATCGAGCGGTCCTTGAGCCCCTCGGGCACGTCGCCGCGCAGGATGCGCTGGGCGAGACCCTCGACGATCGCAGTCTTGCCCACGCCGGGTTCACCGATGAGGACCGGGTTGTTCTTCGTTTTGCGCGAGAGGATGCGGATGGTGCGGCGAATCTCGTCGTCGCGACCGATGACCGGATCCATCTTCCCCTTGCGGGCGAGCGCCACGAGATCGATGCCGTATTTTTCCAGCGCCTGGTAGGTGCCTTCCGGATTGTCGGTCGTAACCCGCTGCGCCCCGCGCATGTCCTTGAGCGCGGCCAGGATTTTGACGCGGTCGACCCCGAAGCTGCGGAACAGCTTTTTCAGGGCGTCCGGCTTGCCGACATCGAGCAGGCCGAGGAACAAATGCTCCACCGAAACATATTCGTCCTTCAGCTTCTCCGCTCCCTGCTCAGCGCCGGTCAGCACCTCGTTCACCGCCTGCGTGACGTAGATTTTGGACGTGTCGACGGCGCCGGTCACTTTCGGGAGGTGCTCCAGTTCGCGTTCCACCGCCAATTGCATGGCGCCGGGCCCGAGGCTCATTTTCTCCAGCAGCCCCGGCACGATGCCGTTTTCCTGGGCGAGCAGGGCTGAAAGCAGATGCCACGTGTCGACCTCGTTGTGGGAGTGTCGACGCGCGAGGTTCTGCGCCTCGGTCATTGCCTGACGCGACATTTGGGTGAGTTTGGCAAAGTCCATGATACGCTGCTCTCGCAGACGGCGGGCCAACTGCGCACCGACGGCGCGCCAGCTAGCGCCATGACGCAGCCGCGGCCAGGGCTGCCAGACTGGCACGCCTCCGAGTCAAAATGCCCAAGCCCGCGTCGCCATCGGCCGTAACCACCGCTCACACCCACGGCGCGTCAGCGTTCGATTTCGTAAACTTCGACCACACCTACACCGGGCTTGGCCGGCGCACTGGTGGCCGAACCCGGACTATGATCCTCAAACGGACGGACGACGATGGTGTAGCTGCCGGGGGCCAGGTCGACTAGGACACAGGGTTCACGCCGATTGGAGGGCGCAAAGCCGGTCGCGAAAATCTGCTTTTCGCTGTAAAGCCGGACCAGCGGGCTGAAGTCGTTTTGGGGACTCGCTCCGCCTTCCGCGCCCGAACTCCAGTCATCGCTTTTGAGCAAGAGTTCGCCACTGGCACTGCGAAGTTCGAATTCGGGGTCGTCCATCGCCTCGAATAATTTGAACGGAGGCCGGGCCAGCGACGGGCCCAGCACCCGGATCAGGATGCGCTTGGTGGCACCCGCGGTTCCCCGGACCACAAAGCCACCCACCATCTCCTTGCCGTCGCGTCCCGCAAATCCACGGGTGGCGAGGTTGACGATCTTCGCCGCGTCGCCGTCAACCTCATACGCTTCGACCAGACCAGCGCCGCCACCGAGGTCAGCGCCCTCGACCACCGCGGTGTACGCGCCGGGAGGCAGGGTAACCATGACCGCCGCATCGAGACTTTCCGCCGCAAAGGGAAAGGCGCTGACCCGGGCGGCCGCGACGGAAATTTGCCCGGCACTCGCAGCACCGAGCCCGGCAGGAACCGTCCAATTATCGTTTTCGGCCACGAGTGTGCCGCCGGAATAAACATAGAGGACCGGATCGGCCAAAACCCCGGGGACGCCAAACGCAGCCAGCGCCGGCCCGGCGGCCCGGATCAGCATCGATTTCGGTTGGCTGCCCCTGACCACGAATCCGCCGATCAAGACCTGTTCACCGCGCCCGACAAAGGCCCGGGTCGCCACGTTCACGAGCGTTCCGGGGCTGATCGCCGCCTGCGTTTGCAGCCGATAGGTGGAGATGGCGAAGGCGTTGCGCTCGATGGTCAGGGCGGAGTCGGATTCGCCCGGCAACCCGCCGGCGACGCCCATCATCACCCCGGCCGGACGCGGCGCCTGGACCCGCGGGTTGGAGTAGTAACTCAGTTCGATTCCAGGGGGGTACGACATGATGTCGTGATATTGCGCCCCGTCGGCGCCAAAAAAACGGTAACCGTAACTATAGCTGAATGAGCCCGGGCCGGAGAGTGCGTTTTCCCGATCGTGCGCGCAGCCGAACAAGTGACCCAATTCATGGGCCACCACGTTAGTGCCGGCGACCGAAGTGTACTGCACCACCGAAAACGCGTAGCGGGCGTTGCTGGCGTCGTTGGCATCGCTCAGCAGGAAGCTCAATCCGCTGCTCGCCGAATCGCGGCGTTGCAACGCAAGGCAAACCACGTCCGCACCCACCTGATCCCGGAGCGCGTGAATCTCATCCATCTTCCTGTCGTTATCCTGGTAGAGGGCGGTCAGCGCCTCATCCTGCACCTTTGCAGCCGCGCTGACGTTTTCATCATACGACGTCTCGGCGATCTTCACGAGCTTCACCCGCGCCGTGACCTGGCTGGCGTCGAGGACTTCATTGACCTTCGCGACCGCCAAGTCGAAGGCGCTCTGCAGCGCCGCCGTCCGCTCCTTGCCGGCCAGCGTCGGCAGAACCGACTGCGAGTACAGCATCAGCAAATGAACCTCCGCACGCTGGGTATTTTCCGCGGCGACTACGACGGGCGACGAAGTGTTCCAGCTGGGATCCCAGCCCAAGCCGGTTTGCGCCGCCGGGGCGGCCGAGCGCGGCACGCCTCGCTCGCCGCCACAAGGCAGCACCTGCTCCGGTTCCACCCGGTAAAACTGCGAAAACTCCCGCGTCACAACGCGAAGAGCAAAGTTACCCCATTCGCCGTCGTGGATCGACGCGTGCAAAAACCCCTCGTGCCACGCAAACGTAGCCCGGCTACCCGGCCGCCCCTCCAGACTACCGCTACTGACAAAACGGTCGGCATCGAGCATCTCGCTGCCGTCAATGACCACGGTTACGACATTGCCGCCGGGCAAGGGCACGTCGATTCGCCCTTCCCCCGGAGCCTGCCAAAACGGTGACTGCTTTCCGGCCGCCAAAAGGGCATTGGTCCGGACGTAATGCACCTCATGCGTCGGCGCCGGCATGGCCGCGGTCCAGCGCCCAGCCTGGGCCGGCTCGGCAAACGTAAATAGCCTCCGATCCGAACCCTGCACACGACCCGGAGAGGCCGTTTGCTCCACCCCCTGAGCGGTGGCGGTTGCCACTCGGCTTGAAGCCGCCAGAGACTGGATCCGCCGACCCTGCCCAGAATCGACCGGTTTAGGCAGGAGTGCCCACCCCAGGACGGCGAGCGCGGGGAGCATGAGGAGGATAAAGCGGAAGGCCTTGAACATGGGTGAAGTCAGCGGAGAGAGCGGCGACAAAGTCCGAAGCGGCAAGCGTTACTCCAATACCGTCAGATTCAAATCCGCCCTCCGGTGATAAAGGGCTTTATCAATTCGTTGACCTGTTCGGCATGCTTCGCCGGATCAACCCTGCCGACCACGCCCAAAACCCGCCCGGACCGCTCCACCACGTACGCTGCCCGCGCTGGTCCGGTGAAAGTGCGGCCGTACATCGACTTCTCGACCAAAGAACCGGTTGCACGGGCAAAACAATCAGCGGGGTCGCTGACCAAAGGATAAGGAATAGCCCTCGCCGCAGCGTAGCGAAGGTGTGAACCCGTGGTATCGCGACTCACCGCGATCAGACCGAACCCAGCCTTCTCCACCGCGGCCGCCACGGTCACGAGGCTGTCGTTCTGCCGGTCGCAGCCCGGGGTCTTGTTCTTCATGTAGACCGAAACCACCGTCGGCCGGGTCACCAAGTCCCTGAAGGTCATCTCCTTCACGACTCCGGCGCACACGACTTTAACGGTGAAGGAAAGATCAACGATGTCGCCTATGGCCACCATGCGCTTAGTGAGGGCTTTAACCGCCGACCGTCAAACTTCAGGGTAAATTTATCTCGGCGGGCGCCGCGCAGAGGCTTTGACGCAGGCAGAAAAACCATCCACGGTCCGCCCAATGAAAGCGGTCAAGGTTCCGGCGCTCGAGCTGTTTCTCCACGAGATGATACCCCTCGCAAAAGCGATGGGCGTCGGCGTGGAGGTGAGCGACGCCCGCGCCTTGGTCCTGCGGGCGCCGAAGGAACAGAACAAAAATTCGCTCAACACCGCGTTTGGCGGGAGCCTTGTTTCCCTCGCCACCCTCGCCGGCTACGGGGTCGTATGGGAGTTGATGAAAAACGAGAAGGGCGCCGATAAACCCGAGTGGAGCATCGTCGTGAAGGAGAGCCGCGCCGCCTATCGCCGCCCCGTCATCGGCGACCTGCGTGCGATCTGCGAGCGCCCGGCCCAGGCCGCCATCGCCGAATTCAAGGAAGCCCTCGCCCGCTACGGGAAAGCCAAGCTCAAGCTCCGCGCCCGCGTGATCGAGGCCGGAGAGACCGCCGTGGATGTCCATGCGGCGTTTGTCGTGACGCGCTGAACTTCGGCTTCAGCCGATGGGTGGGACCCGATCTCCCCATCGGGTCGGATTGCTACCAAACAAATTCCGTCGCGCCCCGATGGGACATCGGGCCCCACCGGCCAACTCAGATGTGCTTTGAGTCCGCCTCGTCCTTCTTCGCGTAGCCGCTGTCCTGACGCTGGTGGTTCACCGCGTTTTTCTTGAGATAGGCTTGGTAGACGTCGTCCGCGGTCATACCCAGCGTCTGCGCCAGAGACACGAGAAAGTGGAACAGGTCGACGACCTCCACCTTCGCGTTCTGCTCGTCAAACTTCTGGTACTTCGCCCACCATTTCCACGGCACGCTGTCGATCAGCTCGGCGGTTTCCTGCTGCATGGCGCGCGTGTAGTTGAGAATCCACTTCGCCTTTTCCTCGTCGGTCGGCGGCGGGAGATTGACCCCGATCCGGCGGTTGAGTGCGTCCTGCATCTGAAAAATCTCCTCGAGTTTATCCATGGCCGCGAGGCTGAGCCGGCCGCACAAGTGCTGGCAAGCCGCTTTCCCGGCGCGGGTAACGCACCCGGCTTAGGGCCGAATCCTCGCGCGCCTCATCGCGGCCAAACGCGCGCGCCAGCGGGCGGGCCGCGACCGGCAAGACTCCCCGGCCGCGGCTGGAATTGCCTCTTGCCAGTCGGGAGGCCCTCGGAGACCCTCGCCCTTCCATGTTCGTGTTGAGCGCACCCCGCCTCCGCGAGCTTCATCAAAACGGCCGCTCCCCTTCTGGGTGAGCCGCCTTCACCACAAAAACAAACACATGTCAGATCAAGAGAAGTCCGGCGCGCCGTCCGCGGCCCCCGCCGACTTATCCCCCCCGGCCCCCGCGCCGGCGGAAGCCGCCGCGGCCACGTCCGCGAGTGCGGAGTCAGCCAGTGGAACCTCGGGTTTCGGCGCGTTTGGCGCCACCCGCGGCTCCGGTCTCAACCGCAGCAAGCGTCCCGCCGCCAGCAAAGCCGCCCCGGCGGCCGCCGCCGCGTCCGATTACAAGCCGTCCGCCCTCGAGGTGATTACGCCGAAGACCGAGTACAAGAATCCGTTCACCGGGGAAACCTCGGTCAACGAACCTCGCGCCAACGAGCCGGTTCCGCCGGCCGCTCCTGCTCCCGTCGCCGCCCCGATCGAGGCCCCGGCACCCGTCGCCGTATCTCCGGCCCCGGCCCCAGCCCCGGCTCGGGCTCCCGCGCCTGTCGCACCAGCAGCCGCAGTCGCAGTCGCGCCGGCCGCCACCTCGGAAAACGAGGCCAAGCCCGAACTGAAAATTCTTCCCCCTGAGGGTCAGAAGCGCGCAGAAGTACGCTGGGAGTCCCCCGGCACCGCTTCGTCCGACGCCCGCCCGCAGGAGCGCCCGACCTTCCAAACTTCACGCGAACGCCGCGAGGGTCGTGAAGGTCGTGAAGGTCGTGAAGGCAGGGAGGTTCGTGAGGGCCGCGCGTTTGAACCGCGCGAACCCCGCGAACCCCGCGAGCCGCGTCAGCCCCGCGAGGGCCGCGAGCCGCGCGACCCCCGCGAGCCGCGCAGTTTCGAGCCGCGCGAGCCGCGCCGCGACGAACGCAAGTTCGAGCCCCGTGCAAACCAGCCCTATCCGGAGCCCGCCCCGAAGGCGGAACCCGAAAAGAAGTCCGGCGGTTTCTTCGGCTGGCTGAAGGGTCTCTTCGGCGGCAAGAAGGCCGATGCCCCCGCCGAGTCCGGCAGCGAACGTCGCCGCGACGGTGATTCCCGCGGTGGCCGGGATCGGGGCGACCGTGGTCGCAGCGATCGCGGTCGTTCGCGCGACGACCAGCGCGGTCCACGCGGTGACTTTCGCGGCGAGCCCCGCGGCGAAGGCGACCAAGGCGATCAGGGCGGACAACGCCGGCGGCGCCGGCGGGGCGGTCGCGGCCGTTTCCGCGGCGAAGGTGGCGGCGGTGGTGAGGGTGGCGGTCCCCGCCCCGAAGGCCAGCAGGGTGGCGGCGCGATTTGAGTAATCACTCGCGTTAAAACTTGCCGAGCGTGCCGTCGCACGCGCATCTCAAGGCGTCCACTTCACGGTGGGCGCCTTGATTGTTTTCCGGCCGCGCGGCCGGAGTCTTTTCCCTCCAGCTTCAACTCCTCCTCGGCATGGCCGATCTCATCGTCAACGGCGGCAAACCCCTCTCCGGCACCATCACGCCGTCGGGCAACAAGAACTCGGTCCTGCCCATCCTCTGCGCGACATTGCTGACCGACGAACCGGTCACGCTGAAAAACGTCCCGCAGATCACGGACGTCGACAAGCTGGTCCACTTTTTCCAGGAGCAGGGCTCGAGCATCACTTGGGACAAGACCACCGGCACGATGGCGATCGACCACTCCGCGTTCGATCCGCGGCGGATGGAGGGCGAGCTGCCGTCGGGCATGCGTTCCTCCGTGCTGCTCTTCGCCCCGCTGCTGCAGCGGATGAAGAAAATCTCGTTGCCGACCAACGCCAAGGGCTGCTCGCTCGGCATCCGCGAACTCGATCCGCACCTGGAAATCCTCCAGAAACTCGGCGCCAAGATCTCGCGCGCCGGCGGCGACCTCACTCTCCGGCTGAGCGGCAAGTTTCGCGGCGCGCGGCACTGGCCCGACTACATGTCGGTGACCGCCACGGAGAATTTCGTCATGGCCGCCGCCCTCGCCGAAGGCGAATCCACCTTGATCAACGCCGCCAGCGAGCCGCACGTGCAGGACCTCTGCGCCGTGCTCGCCGAAATGGGCGCGAAGATCGACGGCCTCGGCACGAGTAAGATCACCGTCCAGGGCGTGTCGCGGCTGCGCGGCGGCACCTTTACGATCAACACCGACTACCACGAGGTCGTCACGTTTCTCGCCCTCGGTGCCATCACCGGCGGCGAGGTCAAGGTGCGCCACTCGCTGCCGCATCACTTTGACCTGATGACGCGCGCCTTCCGCAAACTGGGCGTGGTCGTCGAGCACAAGGGCGACACCGCCCTCGTCCGCCGCGGCCAGACGCTGGAAATCGAGGCGCCGTTCACCAGCAATCTGCTGCCCAAAATAGAGGCGGCGCCGTGGCCTTACTTCCCGGTCGATCTGCTCCCCTGCATGATCGCTCTTTCCGTGCGCGCCCACGGCGCGATCCAATTCTGGAACAAGGTCTACGAGGGCGGCTTCACCTGGATGCCCGAACTCTCGAAATTCGGCGCCCACGTCGTCGTGAGCGATCCGCACCGCGTCATCGTCTTCGGCAACCGGCCGCTGCGCCCCGCCACCGTCGACGCCCCCTACATCATCCGCGCCGCGGTCGGCCTCTACATGGTGGCTGCGAGCATTCCCGGAAAGTCCGTGGTGAAGAACGCCGACACGATCAAGCGCGCCCACCCGCACTTCGTGGAAAATCTGCGCACGCTCGGCGCCGACGTGGAGTGGAAGTGAAACCCATTCGCGCGCCCATGCCCGCCGAGGATACCTCCGCCAAAGGCGTCAACTTTCTCGCCTCCGCCCTCTCCGCGCCGGTCTCGCCGGCCGAGGCCGCGCTGCGGCCGCTGTCGTTCGCCGATTTCACCGGCCAAGCCAAGACCGTCGAACGCCTGCAGGTGATGGTCGGCGCCGCCCGCCGCCGCGGTGAGGCGTTGAACCACGTGCTGCTCTCCGGCCCGCCCGGCCTCGGCAAAACCACCCTCGCCTTCATCCTCGGCAACGAGCTCGGGAAATCCGTCCGCGTGACGTCGGGTCCCGTGATCGAAAAAGCCGGCGATCTCGCGGGCCTGCTCACCAATCTCGAGGAGGGCGACATTCTCTTCATCGACGAGATCCACCGTATCCCGAAGACGGTCGAGGAGTACCTGTATTCAGCGATGGAGGACTTCCGGTTGGATATCATGATCGACCAGGGCCCCAACGCGCGCAGCGTCCGCCTCTCGATTCCGCGTTTCACGCTGGTCGGCGCCACGACCCGCAGCGGCCTGCTCACCGCGCCGTTACGCTCGCGTTTCACGCTGCAGACGCGGCTCGATTACTACGATCACGCGACCCTCGAGGGGATTGTCCGGCGCAGCTGCGGCCTGCTCAACGTCGCGCTCGACGACGGCGGCGCGGCTGAAATCGCCACCCGCGCCCGCGGCACCCCGCGCGTCGCCAACAACCTGATCAACTTCTGCCGCGACTTCGCGCAGGAACGCGCCACCGGCAAGATCACCCAGCCCGTCGCCGCCGCGGCGCTCGAGTTGCTCGAGATCGACGCCGCCGGCCTCGATGAGATGGACAAGCGCATGCTCCGCGTGATGGCCGAAAATTACCGCGGCGGCCCCGTCGGCATGAACACCATCGCCGTCGCCGTCGGCGAAGAGGCCGAGACCCTCGAGGAAGTGCACGAGCCGTTTTTGATTCAGGAAGGCTACCTCCAGCGCACGCCCCAAGGCCGGGTACTGACCGCCAAGGGCTACCACGCGATCGGCCTCAAGGCCGCCACCGGAAATCAGGGCACGATGCTGTAGCGCCGCCGCGCGGCGCGGCGGCGCGGTTGAAGGTGACACGTTGAAAGTTGAAAGACCGGCCGCGTAGCCCTGCGCGTGAGCGCAGGGAGGCGGCCGTCCAACAACAGATCCAACCTAGGCTGGCCCGCAGGGCGGGTCGGTCTGTTCCATTCTGCGCCCGCCGTCGGACCGGAAACCCTGGCGCCCCCCAAAGCCGGGGTCGCTGAGTCGTGGGG
>CAIJFT010000372.1 GCA_903820035.1 uncultured Opitutia bacterium | reverse complement strand
CTCACGGGCGGCGCACTGTCAACGGTTCGAGTTTGATGAAGGATCCCGCGCCGATCGGGCAGACCCACGAAATCGTTTGCACGTTTCAAGGCTTAATCGGACTGACGCGGAAAGGGGACCGCCCACCCGGATTGGCGGCGGCTTCCTCCGACGAGCTATACGCCCATTCTCGGAAGCCGCACCAATCCTCACCGTTCAAGATACAAGGGCGAAACTTGCAACGGGCGCCGGGCGCCCCGCCTCGATGAGTAGCCGTTTCGAGATTGCTGTCGCCGCGTTTGAGCCGGAGGCGACAGCATGGTCACGTCTGAGCACCACGTCGGCCCGGCGCTCCAACGCAGCTACCCTATTTTTGGAACGGGATTGGCGGATGATTCGGTCATTTGACCCCACCGGCAATCCCGCGCACCGCCCGATCGCGGCGACTCCTATTGCAATCACGCCGCCGTTGCGGATTTCGCGGACGGCCAGCCACGCCGCGTACGGATTCGTTTCATGCCGGAACCCGAGGTCTCTCTTCATTATTTCCGGTTGGGCCCGCCGCAAAAATGGGAGGGTAGATCTGGGACAACCCAGGCGTGATTGGTTTTCTCTGCAACCGCGTGCGGCTAGGAAATCGCGCGGGGGCCGTGGGCTTGTTTGCCGCGCGTTGTTGCAAGTTTCGCCCTGACCCTTTTGGCAGATCCCTGACCCTTTTGGCAGATCCGTGGCACCGCTTTTCCGGACTCGATTTTTCCCCGCGCCGCGCGCTGAGTGAGTCACCCCCATGCGATACCTGCTTCGTCCGCTCGCCCTCGCCTTTCTCGCCGCCGCATGCCTCACCGCCGCCGAGCGCCTGCCCAACATCGTCGTGGTCTTCACCGACGACCAGGGCTACGGCGACGTCGGGGTATTTGGCGCCAAGGGCTACCCGACCCCGAATCTCGACGGGCTCGCCCGCGACGGCTCGAAGTTCACCAACTTCCACGTGGCGCAGGCCGTGTGTTCCGCCTCGCGCGCCGGCTTGCTCACCGGCTGTTACCCCAACCGCATCGGGATCCACGGCGCCCTCGGGCCCACCTCCACCCACGGCATCGCCGCCACCGAGCGGACCATCGCCGAGGTGCTGAAGTCACGCGGCTACGCGACCGGCATGGCGGGCAAGTGGCACCTCGGCCACCGCGAGCCGTTTTTGCCCAACCGCCACGGCTTCGACGAATCGTTCGGCCTGCCGTACTCGAACGACATGTGGCCGTTCCACCCCGAGGCCAAGGCGGGCACCTATCCCAAACTTCCGCTCTACGAAAACGGCCGGATCATCGACCCCGAGATCACCCCGGCGAAGATGAACAACCTCACCACGTGGTACACGGAGCGGGCGGTCTCGTTCATTGCGCGGAACAAGGAGCGGCCGTTTTTCTTCTATCTGGCCCACACCATGCCGCACGTGCCGCTGGCCGTGAGCGACAAATTCCGCGGTAAATCCCAACAAGGGCTCTACGGCGACGTGATCATGGAGATCGACTGGTCGGTCGGCGAGGTGCTCAAGGCGCTCAAGCAACACGGCCTCGAACGCGACACGCTCGTCATCTTCACCACCGACAACGGCCCGTGGCTGAGCTACGGCAACCACGCCGGCAGCGCGGGCGAACTGCGCGAAGGCAAGGGCACGGCCTGGGAGGGCGGCACCCGCGTGCCGTGCCTGATGCGCTGGCCGGGCCGCATTCCCGCCGGAGCCACCAACCGCGACTTCATCATGTCCATCGACCTGCTGCCCACCTTCGCCGGACTTACGGGCGCAGCGCTGCCCTCGCTGCCCATCGACGGGCGGAACGTCTGGCCGATCATCGCAGGCCAACCGGGCGCCACGAACCCACACGCCGGCTACGGCATGTGGTACGCCCAAAACGAACTGCAGGCGGTGGTCAGCGGCGACGGACACTGGAAACTCATCCTGCCGCACCGCTATCGCACCCTCGGTGGACGACCCGGCGGACGCGACGGGCTCCCGGCGAAGTACGAAAACCGCGACCTGACCACCCCGCTCCTTTTCGACCTGCGCGCCGACCCGAACGAGACCACGGACGTCGCCGCCGCGCATCCGGCCGAGGTCAAGCAACTGCTCGCCTTCGCCGACACGTGCCGCGACGACCTCGGTGACACCTTGACCAAGCGCAAGGGCAAGGGCACCCGCGAGCCCGGGCGCATCGCCGGAAACCCGTAGACCATCGCGCACGGTGGATCCCGCTGTCCCCAGCGGGGTGAAACCGCACAAAATCCCCTCACGCAACGACCCGATGGTACCATCGCGTCCCACCGGCCGGACACCGACAACAATTCGCACTGCGTCCGCCTATCTCCGATTTGTACTCCGCCGCCGGATTCCCCAACCTCGGCACCTCGGCTACCCCTGCCCGTGACCAGCTCGCGCCCATTCCGGCTGCGCGGCTCCTTGATTTCTTACCACCCATGAACTCCCGGCTGCCGTTGTTCCGCCCTCGCGTCGCGTCGTGTTGCCTAGTCGTTGCGCTGTTTGCCGTCTCGCCCGGCTTCGCGCAAACCGCCGGCTCGGCCACCCTCACCGGTCGCGTCTTTAACCCTGCCACGCAGGAATACGTCCGCAACGCCGAGATCCGCATCCAGGGCACCGATCTCACGGTCTACTCCGGCGACGACGGCTCCTACGTCATCGCCAATATCCCCGCCGGCCCGCGCAAGGTCGTCCTCACCTACACCGGCTATACCGCCGAACCCGCCGTCCTCAACCTCGAGGCCGGCCGCACCGCCACCCGCGACTTTGAACTCTCCGGCGCGACGTATCAAAAACCCGGCGACACCGGCGCGAAGAAAGACGCCGCGGTCGTCGTGCTGAACAAGTTCATCGTCTCCTCCGAGCGCGAGGGCAACGCCAAGGCCATCATGGAGCAGCGCGCCGCGCTCAACATGAAGAACGTCGTCTCCTCCGACAATTTTGGCGACGTCACCGGCGGCAACGTCGGCGAGTTTATCAAATATCTTCCGGGCATCGTGATGGACTACACCGACGCCGACGCCCGCGCCGCCCGCATCGGCGGGCTCGATCCAAAATATGCCGGCGTCAGCATCGACGGCATGCGCATGGCCAGCGCGGCTTCGGCGAGCTTTGGTGGTACCTCACGGCAATTTGAGTTCGAACAGGCGTCGATCAACAGCATCGAGGCCATCGAGGTGAACAAGACGCTGACCGCGAGCATGGACGCCGACGCCCCCGCCGGGACGATCAACCTGCGCAGCAAGAACGCCTTCGAGCGCAAGGGCCGCGAGGTCATCGTCCAGGCCTCGATGAGCGCCAACGCGTACGCGATGACGCTACGCAAGACGCCGGGCCCGGACGACGGCAACCACCTCAAGGTTTTCCCCGGCGGCACGATCAGCTACGCCGACTCGTTCGGCGGCCGCTTCGGCGTGCAACTCAACCTCGGCACCAACACGTCGTGGAACCAGCAGGCGATCTTTACCGACACCATCGACTACACGATCCCCGCCCGCGGCCCGATTCTGACGCAGGTCGTTTTGCGCGACGGCCCCAAGATCGTCCGCCGCGACTCCGCCGGCCTGAACCTCGACTACAAGGTCACCAGCAACCTCGTCATGTCCCTGCGCACCGCCGCCTCGCATCTCAACGACGAGTTCAACACCCGCACGATCACCTTCCGCGCTACTCCCGGCGACATCGACCCGGCCTCGACGCTGAGCACCGTCATCGCGCGGCCGACCGCCAACGCCAACACGCGGCTCGAGCAGACGATCAGCCACCGCAACAAGCTCAACGACACCGCCACCTACACGCCGAGGATCGAGTTCAAACAGGGCGACCTCACCATCACCGCCGGCGGCGGCTATTCGCGGAGCCGCACCCACTACGAGGGGCCGCGCAGCGGTTTCTTCGCCGGCATCAACGCCCGCGTCACCCGCATGGGCTGGCAGGCCGTGCGCACCAGTCCGCGCGACAACGACTGGGTCCTCACGCAGACCTCGGGCCCGAGTTGGTCGAACCCGGCGAACTTCAACCGCGTCGATGCGAACCCGAACAACGTCAACACGTCGCCGCAGACCGGCCAGAGCCAAATCTTCGCCGGTAATCTCGACGTCAAGAAGACCATCAAGCTGATCCTCCCAATCCAGATCCAGACGGGCATCAAGTCGCGACTCACGACCTACGACCTCGCCGTCACCGGCGCGCAAACGTGGACCTACGTCGGCCCGGCGGGCAACCAGCTCGACCCGCGCACCGTGCTGCTCACCGAAACCAACTACCGCTTCAATCCGCTCATGGGCGGCAACATCGTGGCGCAACATATCCCCTGGCCCGACACGACCAAGATGTACGACCTCTTCGTCGCCCACCCCGAGCAGTTCACGCCGAACACCTACCAAAACTTCGTGAACAGCTTCACCTCGCCGCGCGGCGTGAAGGAGCAGATCGATGCCGGCTATATCGAGGGCACGACCCGCTGGCAGAAGCTGCGCCTGAACCTCGGCGTCCGGACCGAGCGCACGCGCACCGTCGGCCGAACCTTCGACATCATCCCCAACGCCGTCGTCCGCGCCACCCGACCCGACCTGGTCGCGAACACCGTGCCGTACACCCTCTACCAGTACCGCAACGGCGAGCGCTCGAACAAATACGGCGGCTACGAGAACCTGTTTTTCAGCGGCGGCGCCAAGTACTCGATCACGCCCAACCTCGTCTTCCTCCTCGCCGCCAACCAGTCGATCAGCCGGCCCAACTACGACAGCATCGCCGGCATCATCTCGATCAACGACACCACGCGCCGGATCACGCTGCCGAATCCCGACCTGAAGCCGGAAACCTCCGACAAGTACTTCACGAGCCTCCAGTATTACCTCGAGCCCGCGGGCACGGTCAGCGTGTCCGCCTACCAGCTCGAGGTGAAGAACCTCGGCCTCGCGAACGTCGCCGTCAGCGCGGCGGAAGTCGGCTACGCGGACGATCCGGAGTATTCCGGTTACGAGTTCCTGCGCGCCTCCAACGCGCCGGGTACGCGCAAGATCAAGGGCATCGACGTCGAGTACAGCCAGCAGCTCGTGTTTCTCCCGGGCTTTTGGCGCGGCTTCAGCCTCTTCGGGTCTTTGTCCCGCACCGTGCCCGACCTGCGCGTGACGAGCCTCGTGTCGAAGTCGGCGAACGGCGGCATCCGTTTCAGCAACCACAAGTTCAACCTTCAGCTACGCAGCACCTGGGCCGCCGCGCGCCTGACGTCGACCAACGCGTCGCGCGATCAATGGCAGAGCGAGCGCATCATGTTCGACCTCAGTGGCGGCTATAAACTCGGCCGCACGTACGAACTCACGCTCAGCGGCCGCAACATCAACAATTCGCCGATCAAGGGCTACGAGAACGCGCCGGGGAATATCCGCATGAACGAGTACCTCGGCCCCGTGTGGACCCTCGGCATCCGCGGCCGGTTCTAGTCTGAGTGGGGTCTCTACCTCGGGGCCCGCCGTCCCAGCGGGCTGACTACGCACAAAACTGCGCCCCGAATCGTCCCGATGGGGACCTCGGGGCCCACCGGCTCACCGCGCCGTCCACCCGCCGTCGATTGGAATCGCTGCCCCGGTGATCGACCGCGCCGCATCGCCG
>CAIJFT010000371.1 GCA_903820035.1 uncultured Opitutia bacterium | reverse complement strand
CTGATGCTGGCGCCGGTCTACCTGCGTTTCCCCAACGGCCAGCTGCCGAATCCCGCCGACAGCGGCGGCATCGGGCGCGCGCCGAATCCGGACCTCTTTGCGGACACGTACCGCGTTTTCCCGACCGCCCTCGGGCTTGAGGAGGCGCGCGCCACGCGCAACTGGGACATGCTCCTCGATCCGCCGCGCCCGCCGGCGCAGCCCTGGGTTTTGCCTGCGGTCACGAGCCGGAATCTGGAGTCATCGCGCATGGCGATTTTGAAATCGGGCCGGTGGCAGGTCTTCATCCACTACGGCCAACTTACGCGGTCGCACAGCCAGGGCGAGGCGCTCAACTACGCGGCGTTCTTCGGCGACACCGACGTCACGCATGATCCCGGCACCGTCGGCTATGGCTCGCCGCTGCACAAAAATTACTACACCCGCGGACTGAATCACAACGTGCCGCTGGTGAACGGCGAGGGCCAGGCGCCATCGGATCCCGGCGTGCTTGAGTCGTATTCAGCCGAACCCGCCCGCGTCGTCGTCGCGCAACCGCGCTACCGGATCGATGCCCGCGCCTCCCGCACGCTCGCGATCGAGGGCGACGCGCTCATCGACCGCGCCACGGTGGAATCGACGGTCGCGCCGCAGCAGCTCGGGCTCGCGTTGCACCTGCAGGGCAAGGTGCGGTTGCCGGCAGAGTTCGTGCCGGTGAGAGATTTTGACCTCAACCGGCCGGAGTCGTTCGGCTACTGGCGCACGGTGCGCGGCGCACGCTTTGAGGGCCGCGCGGAGTTTGACGTTGAGTACGCCAAGGGCGTGGTGATGCACGTGACGCTTACGGCGCCGGGGCCGTTCCGCCTTTGGCATGGCTCGTCACCCGACGTACCCCCACAGCGGCGCGACAGCCTTTACCTCGAGCTGGAAAGCAAGGCGAAGCAGGCGACCTTCACGACGACGATCACGCCGGTGAAAGGATAGGGCGCGCTTGTGGGCGGGGCTTTACGCCCCGACTGAATCCCGTTCGGGCTACCGCGTTTTCAGGAAAGTCGTCGCCGCGTTGGAGCGCAGCGACAGCGTGGGCCGGATTCATAACCACGTTTTCGCCTTCGGCTCAAACGCAGCCTTTCATTTCCCGCCGCCGTCGCTTTCATCGGGCGCCCGTGGTTCCCGCCCCCTCCCACCCACTTTCTGACCGCGTTGCGTGCCGGCCGGCCTTTGCTTTCGCCGTGGCCCTCGGTGTTGTCGCGTCCGCCGTTGGCGCCGCGACCCCCGGAGCGCGTCCGCTCAGCTTCAACCGCGACATCCGGCCGATCCTTTCGGAAAATTGCTTCCAGTGTCACGGTCCCGACCAGCACAAGCGCAAGGCGGAGTTGCGGCTCGATGTGCGCGCAGATGCCGTCGAAGCCCTCGCGATTGTTCCGGGCGATCCCGCGCAGAGCGACGCCATCCGCCGGATCTTTGAGCACGACGAGGACGAGGTGATGCCGCCGCCGGCGTCGCGGCGCACGCTGACCGACGCGCAGAAACAAATCCTCAAACGCTGGGTCGCCGAGGGTGCCGTCTACGAGGCGCACTGGGCCTATACGCCGCCGGTGCGACCCGCGGTGCCGGCCTCGAAGCTCAAGCCGTTCTCGCCGAATCCGATCGATGCTTTTATCGGCACCGCGTTGGAGCGTGAGCGCCTCAAGCCGGCCTCCGAGGTCGACCGGCGCACGCTGATCCGCCGGCTCAGTCTGGATCTCACCGGCCTGCCGCCGGCGCCGGCCGAGGTGGACGCCTTCGTGGCGAGCCGCGACCCGCGGGCTTATGAGCAACTCGTTGCGCGCCTGCTCGCGTCGCCCCGCTTCGGTGAGCGCCTCGCGGTGCCGTGGCTCGACCTCGTGCGCTACGCCGACTCGATCGGCTTCCACAACGACGTGCCGATCCGCGCGTGGCCGTACCGGGACTACGTGATCGACGCGTTCAACCGGAATCTGCCGTTCGACCAATTCACGCGCGAGCAGCTCGCCGGCGATTTGTTGCCCGGCTCCACAATGCAGCAGCGCGTTGGTTCGGGGTACAACCGGCTCCACCGCATCAGTGGTGAGGGCGGCATCCAGGACAAAGAGTACTCCGCGAAATACTCCGCGGACCGGGTGCGCACGACCGCCACCGTCTGGCTAGGCTCGACCCTCGCGTGTGCCGAATGCCACGACCACAAGTACGATCCGTTCACGACGAAGGATTTTTACCGCTTCGCCGCGATCTTCGCCGACCTGAAGGAGAAGGGTGCGTACAACCTCAGCGGCGGCTTCACGCGCGAGAATCTGACCGAGGAAACAATTTTTGAGAACCCCGCGCAGCAGCAGCAACTCGAGGGGCTCACCGTCGCGGCCGCGCGCACGGAGGCCGCACTCAAGGCGATCACCGACGAACAAATTGCGGACGGACGCGCAGCCTGGGTCGACGAGCTCGCGCGGCGCGCGCAGGGCGGTGTGCTCGCTTGGACCGTGCAGCACCCGCTCCGCGTGACCTCGCCGGTCGGCACACCGTTCACGATTTCCGCCGAGGACCACTCGGTATCGCCCGGCGGCCGCAATCCGGCCAACGACACCTACGTCGTGACCGTGCCCGCGACGCTGGAACGGATTACGGCGCTGCGGCTTGAGACCGTGGTTGATCCGCTCTTCCCCGGGAACGAGATTGCGCGGGCGGGCATGGGCTTTTTCATTTCCGAGCTGGAGGTGAATGCGCAGCGTCCCGGCTTGGCGCCGGAGCGGATTGCGTTGGCCAACGCGCGCACCAACGGCACGACCGAGCCCGGTTTCCCCGCGGCCGCGCTGATCGACGGCGATCCGCAAACGGCGGGGTCGCTCGGCCGCAAGACCGGCGGCGGGATCGCGGTGGATTTTGCGACGCCGTGGTCCGGTGCACCGGGGGCGACGCTGACGTTGACGATCAAGCACTCGGCGCGGCACCCGTATCAGCAGCTTGGCCGCTTCCGGATCGCGCTGCACACGCAGCCGTTGCCCGATCCGAATGCCGACGGCGCGCCGGAGGCTATTCTCAAGGCGATCAAAGTGGCGCCGGCGGAACGGACGGCGGCGCAGCAGAAGGACCTCGCTAGTTACTATCGTTTGCAGGCGCCGGAACTTGCTGCGGCCCGCGCCGCGTGGGAGGCGGCGGTGTTGGCGCGCGACCGGATGCTCCTCGCGCTGCCCTCGCTGCCGGTGTCGCGCAGCGTCGAGCCGCGGCCGATCCGCGTGCTGCCGCGCGGCAACTGGATGGACGACAGCGGCGAACACGTGGAGGCCGGGGTGCCGGCGTTTCTCGGTTCGGTGACGCCGCGCGATGGGAAACGCGTGTCGCGCCTCGACCTTGCGGAGTGGCTCGTATCACCGGCAAACCCGCTGACTGCGCGGACCTTTGTGAACCGGTTATGGCGGATCTATTTCGGCACGGGCCTCACGCGCACGCTTGAGGATCTCGGTTCGCAGGGCGAGTGGCCGACGCACCCGGAGTTGCTCGACTGGCTGGCGGTGGAGTTTCGCGAGAGCGGCTGGAACGTGAAGCACCTGGTCGAGCTGATCGTGACGTCGCGCACGTACCGTCAG
>CAIJFT010000370.1 GCA_903820035.1 uncultured Opitutia bacterium | reverse complement strand
TTCTCTGACCCAATTCGGTATCACCGGCGCGTTGGTGAATCCGACGATGACGCTGCTGAAGACCGGCTCAACCACTCCGGTGGCGACCAACGACGACTGGAGCACCCCCGCAAGCGGCGTAACCAATACCGCGGAAATCCTCAGCGGTGCGTTCAGCGCCGCCGGTGCCTTCGCCTTCCCTGCGGGCAGCCGCGACGCGGCTCTGCTCGTCGACCTAGCGCCGGGCAACTACACCGTCCAGGTCAACGGCGTCGCCAACGGCGCCGGCATCGCCCTCGTCGAAATGTACGACCTCACGCCGGCCTCTCCTGCCACGGTCAGCGTCGTCGCCAGCAAGGCCACCTCCGATGAATCAGGGAGTAACAACGGTGAATACACCTTCACCCGCACCGGCCCGCTCTTCGAACCCCTCGTCGTGCGCTACGGCGTCGGCGGCTCGGCGGTCAACGGCTTCGACTACGTCAGCCTGCCGGGCACCCTCACGATTCCCGCCGGGGCCGCCAGCGTGAAGCTGCCGCTGCTGCCGAACCCCGATCTGCAAAGTGAAGGCACCGACACCGTGGTCGTCACCGTGGTCGCCGGCACGGGCTACGTGCCCGACACCCAGGCCAGTGCCATCGTATCCATCGCCGACGGCTCAGCCACGCTCTATGTCGCGTCGATCCGACCGGAAACCACGGCAACCGGCTCCACGGCGTCCGGCACGGCGACGATTTTGCTGAGCTCCGACAACTCGGTCGCCTCCGTCACCGTCAACGTGACGAACCTCAGTTCGACCGTCACATCCGCCCACCTGCGGATCAGCCCGTCGGGCGATTTCGTCTTCAACCTGCCCTACGCCTCCAGTGGCAGCGCGCAGTGGACCTTCACCCCGACCGGTAATTACACCACCGCCACACTGATCGAGGCGTTGAAGAAGGGTAGTATCTACGTCGGCATCGACACCGGCAAGTACCCGACCGGCGAGGTGAAGGGTTCCTTTATTCAAGGAACGGGTTCCCGGGTGTTCAGCCCGCCGCCGGCCGCACCGGCCCCCACGTTGACCAACGTGTCGGCCCTCGACGCTGCGCGTTTCCTCACCCAGGCCACTTTTGGCCCGACCAAGGCGGAAATCGACAACCTCACCGGCGGCAGCATCGACGCCTGGATCACCGCCCAGATGGCCGCACCGGCGTCCTCGCACCGCACCGCCACCGTGGCGGATCGGAACACGTTTGGCGGCAGCAGCAGTTTCTCCAATTGGGATGCGATTCACATGCCGAACCGACAATCCGCCTGGTTCAAGATCGCGCTGACCGGACCCGACCAACTGCGGCAGCGCGTCGCTTATGCGCTCAGCCAAATTCTCGTGACGTCGGATATCGCCCTGGGCGACGACAACCGCTCGGAGCCACTCGGCAATTACTACGACCTGCTCGTGAACGGCGCCTTCGGCAATTTTCGCACGCTGTTGGAGAACGTCACCCTGAGCCCGATGATGGGCGAGTACCTCAGCTCGTTGCGCAATTCCAAGGCCACGTTTGACACCGCCGGCACCACGCTGACGACACCCGACGAGAACTACGCCCGCGAAGTGATGCAGCTGTTCACCATCGGGCTGGTGCAACTCCAACCCGACGGCACGCTGGTCCTCGGCGCCGACGGCCTGCCGATCCCGTCGTACAACCAGACGACGATCACGGAAATGGCCAAGATCTTTACCGGCTGGTCGTACTTCAACACCAACACCACGAGCACGACGAATTTCCGCTCGGGGTCTTCCAACTATATCAACTCGATGTCGCTGTTCCCCGCGTATCACGAGGATGGCGCCAAAAACCTGAGCCCCGTGAGCGAAACCCCGATTCCCGCGGCCCAGGGTGGCGTGAAGGACCTGCAACTCGCCCTCGATGCCCTGTTCACCCACGCCAACACGCCTCCGTTTATCTCGCGTCTACTGATCCAGCGACTCGTAACCAGCAATCCGAGTCCCGGCTATGTCTACCGCGTGGCGAAGGCCTTCGAGAACGACGGCACCGGCACCCGTGGTAATTTGGGCGCCGTCGTCCGGGCCATTCTCACCGACTACGAGGCCCGTTCACCCGCGCTCATCAACAACGTATCCTACGGCAAGCTGAAGGAGCCGTTGCTCCGCCTTACCGGCGTCCTCCGCTCCTTCGGAGCCTCGTCCACCAGCGGCCGCTTCCTCGGTTATCGTCACACCGCCAACGGGGTCGTGATCGACGGCAGCACCCCCAAACCGGCCCTGGCCTCGGATATCTCCACGATCAATTCCACCACGCTGCCCTACAACGCCATCGGCCAAATCGCCCAAGCCGCCCTGCGTTCGCCCACCGTGTTTAATTTCTACCACGCCGACTACGTGCTGCCAGGCCCGCTCGCGGCCGCCGGGCTTGTGGCACCGGAGTTTGAGATCACCGACGACAACTACGCGATCAGCACGCCCAACTACCTGCGAAGTTTCGTGCTGGCCGCGATTCCGACCACCAACGGGGTGGCCACCGCCGCGGCACCGTACACGCTCACGCTCAACCTGACCTACGAGCAAACCCTCATCGGCAACGTGCCGGCGCTCCTTGACCATCTGAATCTGCTCCTGTGCTCCGGCTCGCTCTCCTCCACCTCCCGCACCCGGATCACGACTGCGCTGACGGCGCTGCCCACCGCCACCACCACCGAAGATCGCGTGAAAACCGCGATCCTCCTCGTCCTCACCTCTCCGTCCGGTGCGGTGCAGAAATAAACCGGTGTTTCCTTTATCCGCATCGTAGTCGTTCCCTCAAACGCGCCGCGCTGAGATTACGAGTTCGATGCGGAAAACGAATCACGATCACCGCAGATCATCCTACCCTTCTCCCACTTTCATCCTCCCATGAGCAAGAAGTCCGCCCCCGAAGTTTCCCGCCGTGAGTTCCTTGGCAGTGCCTGCTGCGCCGCCGTCGGCGCCACCGGTCTCCTCTCCACCCTTGGCAGCCTCCGCCTCATGGGCGCCGCCGCCAGCCCCGCGAACGGTCCGCAACTGCCGCCGACCGCCGGCGCCTTGCCGTCCGACTACAAAGCCCTCGTCTGTCTATTCCTTAACGGCGGCAACGACGCGAACAACCTCATCATCCCGATGGGGACCGGGCTCGCCAGCGACGCCGCCAGCTACGCCGCGTACGCCGCGGCGCGGACCAACCTGGCCCTGCCGCGGACCGGCCTCCTACCCATCTCGCCCAAAACCTCGGACGGCCGCACCTGGGGGCTGCATCCGGCCGTGGCGGAACTGCACAGCTTGTTCAACAACGGCAAGGCCGCGCTCATCGCCAACGCCGGCACGCTGGTCTACCCGACGACCAAGGCCCAGTACAACGCCCGGAGCGTGCCGCTCCCGCCGCAATTGTTCTCCCATAGCGACCAACAGGTCCAATGGCAGCACAGCGTGCCGGACAAGCCGACCTCCACCGGCTGGGGCGGCCGCATCGCCGACCTCGTAAACGCGTTCAATTCCAGCGACCAGATCTCGATGTCGATCAGCATCGCCGGCAAGAACACGTTCCAAGTCGGGTCCAAGGTAAGCCAATACGCCATCAGTACGAGCGGCGCGCCGACGCTCACCGGCGCCACCACCTCCCTCACACCGACAACGGCCGACGGCATCCGCTACCGCGCCCAAAAGGATCTCTTCGCCCTCTCTCAGTCGTCACTGTTCGAGACGGCTTTTGCCGCCGCTTCCGGCGACGCGATTGTGAGCTCCGATTTGCTCAACACCGTGCTGGGCGCCTCATCCGCCCTGACGACCGTGTTTCCCAACACGTCCGCCGGCAACCAGCTGAAGATGGCGGCCCGCCTGATTGCGGCCTCGCCGACCCTCGGGCTCAAGCGCCAGATCTTCTTCGTGCAACTCGGCGGATGGGACCTCCACGCCGGCCAGCTCACCAATACCGATCCGACCTCGGGCACACACGCCGGCTTGCTCTCCCAAATCAGCCAGGCGGTGAATGCGTTCTACAACGCCACCGTCGAATTGGGCGTGGCCAATCAGGTCACCACCTTCACCGCGTCGGACTTCGGCCGGACCTTTCGCTCCAACGGCGACGGCTCGGACCACGGCTGGGGCAGTCATCACTTCGTGGTGGGCGGCGCCGTGCGCGGCACCGACATCTACGGGAAAATGCCCTCGCTCGCGATCAACGGGCCGGATGACACCGGTCTTGGCCGCTGGATTCCGACCACCAGTGTCGACGAGTACGCCGCCACGATTGCCACCTGGTACGGCGTGAGCGCGACCGATCTGCCGACCGTGCTCCCGAACATCGGCCGCTTCGCCAAGCCAAACCTCGGGTTCCTCGGATGACGGCCCGTCGCGGCCTGTTCGCCGCTATTATCCTGTTGGGCGTCGGACTGGTCTGGTTCCTTTGGCCACAGCCCAAGCCGGGCGGCAGCGCGCCCGCCATCGCACCGGTGGAAAAGAGCCTCCGGGGGACGGGCGGACCCGCCCCCTCCGGTCCGAATGCCCCGCAGTCTCCACCCGCCGAGGTCTCCGATCTCGCGCGGGAACTCAACGCGCCGGGCCGCGATATTGTCGCCGACCTCCGGCTCGTGCTCGAAATCGTCGAAGCGTTCCGCACAAACTTCCCGCGTGAGGGAAATCCCGTCGGCTCCAACGCTGAGATCACCGCCGCCCTCATCGGCTCAAACCGTTTGCGCCTCGCGCTGATCGCGCCGAACCACCCCGCCATCAACCGCGGCGGCGAGTTGTGCGACCGTTGGGGAACGCCGTTCTTCTTTCACTCCGAGAGCGCCTCGCGCATGGAAATCCGGAGCGCCGGACCGGACCGGAAAATGTGGACCCAGGACGACGTGGTGCAGACGCCTTAACCGGCGCCGGACCACGGCTCACCTCCAGCGTTTGAGGGCGACGCGCAGTTTTTCCCGCGCGCGGTAAATCCGCGTCTCCACCGCCTTGGGCGTGGCGCCCACCGCGAGTGCGATCTCCTGCTGAGAAAGCTGCTCGTACTCGAACAACACCACCGCCTCACGCAACTCCGCCGGCAATGCCGCGATCGCATCCCGCACCGCCGCCGACCGTTCGGTTTGCTCCAAGCCCGCCGTCCCGCTGCCGGCACCCGGCCCGGCGGGCGCCGTCTCGGTCCATGCTTCGAGTTGCACCGTCGGCCGACGCCGCCACCAACGCAGACGGTTCCGGGCCAGGTTGACCGCAATCGCAAACACCCAAGGCCGGAAGGCCGCGCCCTCGCGAAACCGTTCCCGCTGTTGCCACAACCGCACAAAAGTCTCCTGCGCCAGATCCTCCGCCTCGCTTGCGTTGAAAACCAGTCGCGCGATGACTGCCTTCACCGGCAATTCCCAACGAGCCATGAGTTGGCCGAACGCCGCTTCGTCGCCCCGCTGCACCCGCGCCATCAACGCACGATCTTCCGCCGCGGCCTCTCCTGTGCCCCCGCCGGACTCATCGCGCGGTTCGCTCAAGGCGTCACCCGCAGGTTGGGCGCACCGTGGTGGGAGTAGCCCGCCACCCGCGGCAACACCATGGCAAGGTATCTTTCGCCTTGGTTCGGCGGCATCAGCGCCGCCACGCTGCGAAAATGAACCGTCATGGCGTCGACGCAGGTCTTCTCCAGGGCGGCCACCTCGGCCGGGGGCGCCTGGCGTTCCCGCGCCGCCATGATCGCCGCACAATGCTCTCCGCAGACAAAACTGTAATCCTCGTGCCGCCGCCGGATCGTCGTGAACTGGGCCTCGCTCAACTGAAATTCCGCCCGCAACCACGCCATGCCATCGCCTTCCTTCGCCGCCGCGTGCATCGCCCGGTTGTCGCTGATGACATAGAATACACCAAACGCCCCCGCCCCCGCGGTCATGGCCAGGCAGAGCGTGATCAGGAGGTTCTTGAGGCCGAGGCCGGCCCGGGGAGCGTCGCTTGCCATGGGAGTCGGCGGGCTCCTCACCGCGCCGTCATCGACCGCGCGTCCAACCCCTGCACATACGCCGCCGCCAGCTGCGCACTCTCCGCCGCCACCCGGCTGCGGGCGCTCTCCCGCCCACTGAATGCTCCCGCCACCAGCCCGAGGGCCAGCGTGCCGCCCACCACCGCGAGGTGACGGCGGGCGTAGAGCGTCCAAGGGAGCGAGGCGCCGCCGAGCCGCGCGTGCACGGCGGACCGGAATTGGGGTTGGCGCGACGGCGCCACGCGCCAAGCGGCGAGCGTCAGGGCAAGGGAATCGGGGAGATGGGGAGAGTCCATGACTGCGGTGTTTTCCCACTATAAACCCAAGGCGCCGAAATCCCGCATAAAATTATTCAGGGGATTTTCCGGATCTAGGGTTAATGCCGGTGAACACCCTCCCATGAAACTCAAAGCCATCGCCTCCACCGCGGTCCTGACCGCCACCCTCGCGTTCCTTCCCGCCTTGATTTTGGCGGCGAACGCAGGTCCGACCGACAGCGAGATCATCGCCAAGGCCCGCGCCTCCTACCCGCTCAAGACCTGCCTCGTTTCCAACGAACCGCTCGGCTCCATGGGCGAGGCCCCGGGCTACATCCACCGAGTCACCGGCCAACCAGCCCGGGTTGTGTTTTTTTGCTGCGAGGGGTGCACCGACGACTTCAAGGCCGACCCGGCCAAGTTCCTGAAGAAAGTCGACGACGCCGCTAAGGGCAAAGCCCCGGCCCCCGATAAGCAGGCGGGCGAACCCGCCGGCAAGAAACACTGAGCGCCGTCGGCGCGGTTGAAAGTGCTGAGTTGAAAGTTGAAAGCCCGGACCCCGACCAAGACGGGCCGGCCTCGCTTCAACCGGCAACGCCAACCCGCTTTCAACCTTCAACTGCGCCATCGCGTGCCGACACTCCGTGCGATCTTCCTCACCGCCGCCGCGGCGGCTTTGCTCGCAGGCTGCGCCGGCGTCAAATTGCCGGAGGAAAAGCAGGCGCGGGACCGGTTGGAAACGGTCACCGCCGCCCTCGCGCCGGCTGCGACGCCGCCCCCGACCGGCCCGACGCTGAGCGCCACCACGCCCGTGTCGGACTTTGCCCGATACGCCGCGCTGCAACACCCGACGGTCCGGGCCGCGTACCACGATTGGCGCGCGGCCGTCGAAGGCATCGCCCCCGCCCGCGCGTTGCCGGATCCGAAGCTTACGCTCGAAACGGACATCACCACCGAGGTGATGACGCTCATGCCCGGCCTGATGTTCGATTTCATGGCGACCGGCAAACGCCAGGCTATGGCGCGCGAAGCCACCGCCGGCGCCGAGGTCGCTCGCCGCACGTTTGTCGCCGCCGTCGCCCGCACCGCGGGTGACGTGCACAAGGCCTGGGTAGAACTCGCCTACGTCACCGAACTCGAGCGGCTCTACGCGTCGACCATCCACGCCGTCGACGAAGCGCTGGCGCTGGCCGACGCCGACTACGCCACCACCAAGGGCATGGCCGGATTCGAGAAACAGATCCGACTACAGAATGTCATCGCGCAACACCACGCGCACCACATCGCCGCCGCGGAACGCCTCGTGTCCGCCCGCGCCCGTTTCAAATCCGCCCTAGGCCTCGCTCCGGCCGATGGCGATCCGCCGTGGCCGCAGCCGGTACTCACGATTTCCCCGGTGCCGGCGGACGCCGAACTCTGGCAACGCGTGACCACGCTCAACCCCGATTTGGCCAGGATGCGCGGGATGGTCGAAATGGCCGTCGCCAACGTGGACGTCGCCCGCAACGCCGGCCGGCCCGACTTCGCCGTCGGCGCAATGGCCGACGTCCTTGCCAATCCACTCATGATCCGGCCCGCCGCCAGTTTGTCGCTGCCGATCTGGCGGGAAAAGATCGCCGCCGGCATCCGCGCCGCCGAAGCCCGCCGCGACGCCGCCACCGCCCGCGTCTCCGCCGAGCAACTCGCCATGGCCACCGAGGTCGCCCGGATGCTCTTCATGGTCCGCGAGGCGGACCGCATGCTGGCCTTCATCGACGGCGTGATTTTGCCGAATCTCGGCCGCGGGCTCGCCTTCGCCGAGGCCGGCGCCGCATCCGGCATGGGCAACCCCGCCATGATCTCCGAGACGCGCATGATGACGACCGACATGCGTCACGAAAGACTGGAGACGCTCCGCCAGCGCGAGAACGCCGTCGTCGATCTCGCCGTGATGACGGCCGCCGTCACCCCCCGCCGGCGCCGCCTTCGGCTCAGACTTCACCGCCCGCTCGCCCTGAGCCGCCGATCTTCCGCCATGAAATCACCTTTCGCCGCCCCCGCCTTCCGCGGCCTCCTGCTGTTCGCGCTGGTTGTTGCGACCGCGTTCGCCGCGACCCCGCTGTTCACCTGCGGCATGCACCCGCAGATCATCAAGCCGGAGCCGGGAAATTGTCCGATCTGCGGCATGAAACTCACCCCGGTCCGAGCCAACACCGGCGCGCCGGCCGCGGCCGCGACGAGCATCGCCATCGACAGCGCCACGATACAGCGAATGAACCTCAAGACCGACGTCGTGGCCCGCGGCCCGGTTCGGCGGGAAATCCGCACCGTCGGCACCGTCGCCTTCGACGAGGCCGGCCAACGCGACATCACCTTGAAGTACGAGGGCTGGTTGGAAAAAATCTTCGTCGAGACGACTTGGTCCGTGGTGAAAGCCGGCGATCCCCTGTTCGAGATCTACTCGCCCGACCTCTACAACGCGCAACTCAACTACCTCGTCGGCCTGCGCTCCGAGGGCGAATCCGGCGGTCCGCTCACCCGGGCCGCGCTTTCGCGGCTCCAACTCTTCGATCTCGCGCCCGACTTCCTCACCGCCCTTGCCCGCCGCGGCGAAGCGGCCCGCACCTACGTGTACCGCGCACCGGTGGACGGCACCGTCGTCGAGAAGATGGCGGTCGCCGGACAGATGATGAAACCCGGCGAACGCCTTTACCGGCTGGCCAATCTCACGCGGGTCTGGGTGCTCGCCCAAATCTTCGAACGCGACCTCGGCACCGTGCGGGTCGGCCAAGCCGTGAAAGTGCGCACGACCTACGGAGCGACGCGCGAACTCGACGGCGAAGTCTCGCTGATCCTCCCCCGCATCGAGGAACAGACCCGCACCGCGACCGCCCGTATCGTGCTACCCAATCCCGACGGCGCGCTGCGCCCGGGGATGTTCGTCGACGTCCGCTTCACCACAGCGATCGCCGACTCCGCCGTACTCGTGCCCGACATGGCCGTGCTGCGCAGCGGCGAGAAAGACACTGTTTTCCTCGCCCGCGACGGCGGCACCTTCGAAGCCCGCGAGGTGAAGCTCGGCGCCCGCAACGCCGACGGCCGTTATCAGGTGCTCGCCGGCTTGAACGAAGGCGAACGCATCGTCACGTCGGGCCAGTTCATGCTCGATTCCGAAAGCCAGCTGCGGGAGGCGATCCAGAAAATGACCGCCGGAGCCGCCGCCGCGCGCGCTTCCGTTTCTCCGACGCAACGCCTGAGCGCCGCAGCCGTTCCCCTGCTGCGCGACCTGGCCCTCGCGCTCGCCGCCGCCGCACCGGCCCTCGCGGCGGACGACGTGGCGACCTACCAAAAACAACTGCCAGCCCTCCGCACCGCGCTGGCGGCGCTCGCAACGCAAGAGGAGGCCGGCCCGTGGAAAAAGCTCGCCGCCCATCTCGCCGATCCGGCCGACCTCACGGCGGCGCGCCGCGGTTTCGAGCCGTTCAGCACCGCCGTCACCGACGCCGCCCGCGCCGAGGGCGTGGTGCGCGCCGAAAACCTGACCGCCTTCGAATGTCCGATGGCGCCGGTGCTCGGGAAGGGTCGGTGGCTCCAGCGCGACGCGGCGCTCAGGAATCCGTTCTTCGGCGCCCGGATGCTCAAGTGCGGCGAGAAACTCGACTGAGTCGCCGTCATGCTCAAACGCATCATCGAGTTTTCGCTTCGCAACCGCTTCCTCGTCCTCGCCGCGACCGCGGCGCTGGTCGCAGCCGGCCTCTATTCGCTGCGGCGCATTCCGCTCGATGCGATTCCCGATCTCTCGGACACCCAGGTCATCATCTACACCGAGTGGCCCGGCCAGGCGCCGCAGATCGTCCAGGATCAGGTGACCTACCCGATCACCGCGAAAATGCTCTCGGTTCCCTCGGCAAAGGTCGTGCGCGGTTATTCGTTCTACGGGTTCTCGTTTGCGTACGTAATTTTTGAGGACGGCACCGACCCGTATTGGGCGCGGAGCCGCGTGCTGGAATATCTCAGCGGACTCGCCGGCAGCCTGCCCGCCGGCGTCACGCCGCGACTCGGGCCCGACGCCACCGGCGTGGGCTGGGCGTTCATGTACGCGCTCAACTCCAAGAAGCACGACCTTGCCGAGCTGCGCTCGATGCAGGACTGGTTCCTGCGCTACCAGCTCTCCAGCGTCGAAGGCGTGGCGGAAGTCGCCTCGGTCGGCGGCTTCGTGAAGCAGTACCAGATCGCCGTCGATCCGCTGCGGTTGCAGGCGTACAACCTCTCCATCGCGGACGTCGCGATGGCGGTGCAGAAGAGCAACGGCGAGGTCGGCGGACGCTCCCTCGAACTCGCCGAGAAGGAATTCATGCTGCGGGTTCGCGGCTATATCACCGGCCTCGACGACCTGCGCAAAATCGCCGTCGGGCGCGGCCCCGGCGGCACGCCCGTCCGGCTCGGCGACGTCGCCAACATCCAGGTCGGCCCCGATATGCGCCGCGGCATCGCCGAGTTGAACGGCGAGGGCGAAACGGTCGGGGGCATCGTGGTCGTCCGCCACGGCGTCGACACGCGCGAGGTCATCCAGCGCGTGAAAGCCCGGCTCGACCAAGCGATGACCAGCCTGCCCGAGGGCGTAACCTACACCGTCGCGTACGACCGCACGGCGCTGATCGACCGCGCGGTGCGCACGCTCCGCGAAAAACTCATCGAGGAGAGCATCGTCGTCGCCCTGGTGTGCGCGGTGTTCCTGCTACACCTGCGTAGCGCGTTCGTCGCGATCGTGATTCTGCCCGTCGCCGTGCTCGCTTCGTTCGTCATCATGTACGGCCAGGGACTCAGCTCGAACATCATGTCGCTCGGCGGCATCGCGATCGCGATCGGAGCGATGGTCGACGCCGTCATCATCATGGTCGAGAACGCCCACAAGCACCTCGAACGCGACGCGGGCAAGAAGCCGCACTGGGACATCATCCGCGACGCCGCCGTGGAGGTCGGACCCACGCTGTTCTACTCACTGCTCGTGATCACGGTTTCGTTTTTGCCGGTATTCACCCTGCAGGCGCAGGAGGGCCGGCTGTTCAAGCCGCTCGCGTTCACCAAGACCTACGCGATGGGCGCGGCCGCGTTTCTCTCGGTCACCCTCGCGCCGGTCCTCATGGGCTTCTTCATCCGCGGCCGCATCCCGGCCGAGGAAAAAAACCCGCTCAACCGTTTCCTCATCTGGCTCTACCACCCGCTGCTCGACCTCGTCATCCGGTTCCGCTGGCTGGTGATCGGCCTCGCCGCCGCGATCCTCGCCGCGACCTGGTATCCGTACAGCAAGCTCGGCGCGGAATTCATGCCGCCGCTCCACGAAGGCGACCTGCTGTACATGCCGACGACGTTTCCCGGCATCTCGCCGACGAAGGCGCGCGAGGTGTTACAGCAGACCGACCGGATCATCCGCACGTTCCCCGAGGTCGACCAGGTCTTCGGCAAGATCGGCCGCGCCGAGTCGGCCACGGATCCGGCGCCGATGGACATGATCGAGACCACGATCCGGCTGAAGCCCGAGGAAACCTGGCCCGCGGTCGACATTCGCAACAGCGACGGCGCCGTCATCGCCCACCGCCGCCGCACCGTCGAGGAACTCACCACCGCGCTCAACGACGCCGTGCAGATTCCCGGCCTCACCAACGCGTGGACGATGCCGATCAAGACCCGCATCGACATGCTCGCCACCGGCATCAAGACGCCCGTTGGCCTCAAGGTCGCCGGCCCCGGCCTGCCCGAGCTCGAGCGCATCGCCGGCCAGCTCGAAGCCGTCATACGCCGCGTGCCGGGCACGAGCAGCGTGTTCGCCGAACGCGTGATGGGCGGCAACTACATCGAGTTCGACTTGGACCGTGACGCCATCGCGCGCTACGGCCTCACCATCGGCGACGTGCAGGAAGTGCTGCAGGTCGCGCTCGGCGGCATGCCGCTCACGACCACCGTCGAGGGACTTGAACGCTACGGCGTCATCCTCCGCTACGAACGCGACTACCGCGAAAACCTCGAGGCGCTGCGCGACATTTTGATTCCACTGAAGTCCGCCGCGATGGGCGGCTCCGCTCCCGCCGCCGGCATGGGTGGAGCGGTCGGAGCCAACGTCCTGACCCAGGTGCCGCTCAGCCAACTGGCCAGCGTCCGCGTCGTATCCGCCCCGATGGGCGTGAAGAGTGAAGGCGGCGTGCCCAACGCCTGGGTTTATGTCGACGTGCAGGGCGTCGACCTCGGCCGCTACGTCAAGGATGCGCAGGCCACCGTCAACGCCGCGATCCGGCAGGGCGAAATCAAGGTACCCGCGGGCTACAGTATCTTTTGGAGCGGTGAATTTGAGTACATGGAGCGCGCGCAGCAGCGGCTGCAGGTCGTGATCCCGCTCACCCTCTGCATCATTATCTTTATCATCTACCTCAACACCCGCTCGTGGACCAAGACCGCGATCGTGCTGCTCGCCGTGCCGTTCTCGCTCGTCGGCGCGTTCTGGGTGCTCCACCTCGCCGGATACCACCTTAGCGTCGCAGTGTGGGTCGGTATCATCGCCCTCGCCGGCCTCGATGCCGAAACCGGGGTCGTGATGCTGCTTTACCTCGACCTCGCACACGACGAGCGCAAGCAGGCGGGGCGCCTCAACACCGTCACGGATTTGCGGGACGCGATCTACCACGGCGCAGTGAAACGCGTGCGGCCGAAGGCTATGACCGCCGCGGTGATCATCGCCGGCCTGCTGCCGATCTTGTGGAGCGAGGGGACCGGGGCCGACGTCATGAAACGCATCGCGCTGCCGATGGTCGGCGGCGTCGTGACCTCGACGCTGATGGAACTGCTCGTTTACCCCGCGATCTTCTTCCTCTGGCGCCGACGCAGTCTGCCCACGCCGGCGGACGCGCCGCCTTCCGCGCTCGCCACCACGACCTAATCCGTAAATTTTTCCGCCTACGCATGATCCCCACGTCGTTCGTTCGCGGCCTCGCCCTGATCTTTGGTTTGCTCGCCGGCACCACGACCCGGGCCGTCGAAATTCCCAATGCCGCCCAACCGCGCCTCGCGACGACGACCACGGGGCGCGTGTTCCTTGCCTACGGCGCCGGCAACACCGTTTACGTCGCCCGGTCCGACGACGGCGGGACGACGTTTACGCCGGCCAGTGCCGCCGCTTCCGTCCAGAAACTCATGCTCGGCATGCGGCGCGGTCCGCGCATCGCCGCCTCCGGCGATCGCGTCACCGTAACCTTCATTGCGCACGAACTCCTCGCCGTGCACTCCGCCGACGGCGGCCGGACTTGGAGCGAGCCCGTGACGCTCAACACCGTCGCGACCAGCGCCCGCGAGGGGTTGCACGACCTTGCGACCGGGCCCGACGGCCGGCTGTTCGTGACCTGGCTGGATATGCGCAACGGGAAGATGGAGCTCTGGGGCGCAGACTCGGTCGACGGCGGACGCTCGTGGGGCGCAAATGCCCGCGTCTATCAATCGCCCGCAAAATCGATCTGCGAATGCTGCCACCCGACCGCGTTGTTCGACGCCGCCGGTAATCTGGCGGTGATGTGGCGCAACGAAATCGCGGGCGACCGCGACATGTGGCTCGCCGTGCGACCGGCGGGAACGAAGGAATTTAATCCGGCGCGCAAGCTCGGCACCGGCACGTGGACGTTGAAGGCATGTCCGATGGACGGCGGCGGCCTCGTGGCGTTGGGTGGCGGGGCATTTGCCAGCGTCTGGCAGCGGGCGGGTGAGGTCTTTTTCTGCCCGGCGAACGGACCCGAGATCAAACTCGGCGCCGGCAAGCAACCGCTGGTCGCCCTGATCGACGGGCAACCGCTCGTCCTTTGGCAGCAGGGCGCAACGCTCGCGGCCGCGAAGATCAGCCCGACGATCGAGCCTTTGCCCGCGATGCAAAACGGGCGCGCCGCCGTGATGGCCGCGCCGCCCGCGGGCCGCGGCACGCTCCTCGCCTACGAGACGGGGCCGGCCAAGTCGCCGAGCGTCGTGGTCGAACGGCGTTAAGTCTCGGGCGCGGCTTTATGCTGCGACCTTCGGTCCTCGGCCCACCGCGGGCCGCCCCGGCAGCCCGCTTGCTCCGTTCAGGCCCCTCGGCGTAGGCTGATCGCCGCCGCCACCATGCCTCGTTCCTCCGCCACCAGCCCCGACGCCCAGGCACAGGAACCCGTTTACATGGGCCTGCCGCACGAACGCTTCCTGCGTCCGCGGCTCTGGCTGGCCCTCGTGCTCAGCGGGCCGGTGCTCGGCCTCGCCATGGGCGCGATGGTGGCGCCGGTTTTTTTTCACCGCTTCAATCCGCAGACGCTCGCATGGGCCCAGCTCCTACTGACGACGCCGGTGTTTTTTTGGGCCGGCGCGCCGCTGAACCGTCGCTGGTGGAAATCCATCCGCGAGCGCGACACCAACATGTTCACGCTCGTCATCACGGGCACCGGCGCCGCGTACGGCTTTAGCGTGGCTGCGACGGTTTTCGGGGACCACTTCCCGGCCGCCCTGCAAACCGCCCACGGCGCACCGCTCTACTTCGAAGCCACGGCCTTCATCACGACGATTGTGTTGCTCGGACAAATTTTGGAGCAACGCGCCCACGCACGCACCGATGCGGCGATCCGCGCGCTGATGAACCTCGCGCCGAAAACTGCGCACCGGTTGGCGGCCGACGGCCGCGAAGAGGACGTAGCGCTCGAAACCGTCCACCCCGGCGATCGGTTGCGCGTCCGGCCCGGCGAAAGCGTACCGGTCGACGGCCGGATCGAGAGCGGCGGCAGCGACGTCGATGAGTCCATGCTCACCGGCGAGCCCGTTCCGGTCGCCAAGCGCGCCGGCGACCGCACCAGCGCGGGCACCTTGAACACCACCGGCTCATTCGTCCTCGTCGCCGAGCGCGTCGGTGCAGACACGTTACTCGCGCAGATCGTTCGTCTGGTCGAAGCCGCGCAGGAGAGCGAGGCCCCGATCGCCCGGCTGGCCGACCGCGTCGCGGCCTGGTTCACGCCGTTCGTGCTCGGAGCCTCGGCGCTCACCTTCGTCGCGTGGGCCCTGGTCGGACCGGAGCCGCGTTTACTCCACGCGCTGCTCAACGCCATGGCGGTGCTGATCATCGCCTGCCCGTGTGCGCTCGGTCTCGCCACGCCCGTTTCGCTCGTCACGGCGATCGGCCGCGGCGCGCAGGCCGGCGTGCTCGTAAAGGACGCCGCCGCGCTCGAGCGACTGGCCCAGTCGGATACGTTGCTCATCGACAAAACCGGTACGCTCACGGCGGGCTCCCCGCGCGTGACGGTCGTCGAGATCGCCGCCGGCACCACGCTCACGCCCGACGAACTGCTCACCTTTGCCGCCGCCGCCGAATTACCCAGCGAACATCCCCTCGCCCGCGCGATCGTCACCGCGGCGCAGGAACGCCGGCTCACGCTCCCGGTCGCGGCCAACTTTGCCGCCGAGCCGGGTGTCGGCGTCAGCGCGACGGTCGCGGGCAGAAAGATCACTGTCACGCGTGCTCCGGAGTCCACCGACGTCCGGCACGCCGGCGCCACCTTGGTCGCGGTGACCCTTGATGGCGCGTTGGCGGGGACGTTGGCGTTGGCCGACACGATCAAACCGACCACGCCCGCCGCGATCCGTGAGCTGCAACGCCTCGGCTTGCGCGTCGTGATGGTCACCGGCGACCGCGCGTCGGCGGCGCAGGCCGTCGCCGACACGCTGAAACTCGACGGTCACCACGCGGGCATCACGCCAGCCCGCAAACAGGAATTGGTGTGCGAGCACCGGGCGCGCAGCGAACACGTCGTGTTTGCCGGTGACGGCCTTAACGACGCCCCGGCCCTGGCCGCGGCCGAAGTCGGCATCGCGATGGGCACCGGCACCGACGTCGCGATGGAAAGCGCCGGCATCGTCCTCGTGAAAGGCGACCTCGCCGCGCTCGTCCGCGCCGTGCACCTCAGCCGCGCGACACTGCGGATCATCAAGCAAAACCTGTTCTGGGCCTTCGCGTACAACTTCGCCGGACTGCCGCTCGCGGCGGGCGCGCTGTACCCGTTCACCGGTTGGCTGCTGCACCCAATGTTCGCCAGCGTAGCGATGAGCCTGAGTTCGATCACGGTCGTCTCAAACGCCCTCCGGCTGAGGCGCGTCCGCCTGTAGCCCTGCGCGTGAGAGCGCAGGGAGTGCTCTGACCGCAAAGGTGGGCCCCGATGTCCCCATCGGGGCGTTTCGTTTCGAACGGCTTCACGAGACAGCCCGATGGGGACATCGGGCCCCACCGGAAAATGGACCGGCCTTCACCGCCTGCGCCATTGCCGCGCGCACCGCGTTCCGTCGTGCTTACGCCATGAACTGGCTCACGTGGTCCCTGCTCTCGGCCGGGTTCGCCGGCGTCACCGCCATCCTCGCCAAGGTCGGCATCGCCGGCGTCGATTCGAATCTCGCCACCGCGGTGCGCACGACCGTCGTGCTCGTGTTTGCCTGGGGCGTGGCCTTTGCCACCGGACCGGTCGGGGCCGTCCTCGACCTGCCGCGCCGGACATGGCTGTTCCTTACGTTGTCGGGGCTGGCCACCGGCCTGTCATGGCTCTGTTACTTTCGCGCGCTCCAGCTGGGCGACGCCTCACGCGTGGCCCCGGTCGACAAGCTGAGCGTCGTGTTCGTGCTCGTCTTCGCCGCCGTGTTTCTCGGGGAGACGCCGTCGCTCAAGACCGTGCTCGGCGGCTCCTTGATCGCCGGTGGCGCGGTGGTCCTGGCCTTGAAATGAAACGCGGGAACGTTGCCTTGCCCGCCTCGTTCTGCACGTTCTGCAAACAAACCGTCCCTTTTCCTCCGATGAAAACCGTCCGCCTCGCCGCCTCGCTTGCCGTTCTTTGCTTCGCCGCCGGTTGTGCCAAAAAGGACCCCGACCATGATCAGGCCGCCCACACCGAGCACGTTCACCATGCCCCGCACGGCGGCGTGCTCGTAGAACTTGGGGAACACGCGTACAATCTGGAATTCGTCCGCGAACTCGATACCGGCAAGCTCAGCGCCTACGTGCTCGATGGCCACGCCGAGAATTTCATCCGCATCAAGGCCGTGGTCATCGAAGTGCTGGCCACGGTCGGTGGTGAAAAGCGGCCCCTCACCTTCAAGGCCGTGGCCAACGCCGCCACCGGCGAAACCGTGGGCGATACCTCGCAATTCGATGCCGAAGACGCCTGGTTGAAAACGACGCCCACGTTCGACGGCGTCATCGTGGCGCTCGACGTCCGCGGAGCGAAATTCGCGAACGTCGCTTTCTCACTGAAGAAGTAAGGGCGCCGGCCTCGGGAGGTTTGTGGCCCCTGCACTCACCCGCAGGTTCAATCGACCTGCAGCGGCGAGTCCGGGCGTTTTCCCCGCGGCCTCCGCTCCTCCGCGTTCTCCGCGTGAAACTTTTCCTGCCTGAGGGAGTAGCCCGTATTCCTTCGGGGCCCGCGTAGGCGTTGCCAAAGGAAGGAAGTTTCACGCGGAGCGCGCGGAGGAGCGGAGTACGCGGATAAAAAATCCGTGGCCGGGCAGAACAAGCCGGCTGGACCGCACCACCACCGCGCTTGCGCCCCGCGGCTTTCCTTTCTCCCTTTGACTGCTCCCGTCCCTCTCACTCTCCCTTTCGCGTTCCCTCTCCCGGCATGATTTCCGTCCCCGTGCTCAGCGGCTTTCTTGGCGCCGGAAAAACCACGCTCCTGAACCGGATCCTCACCGAACACCACGGCAAGAAGCTCGCCGTGATCGAGAACGAGTTCGGCGAGGTCGGCGTCGACCACCAGCTCGTGATCCAGAGCGAAGAGGAGCTGTTCGAGATGAACAACGGC
>CAIJFT010000369.1 GCA_903820035.1 uncultured Opitutia bacterium | reverse complement strand
TGGGCCGAAGCCAAACAGCGGATCACGACGGCGCTGGGCGCCCAAGGGCGCGGCAAAGCGACCGTGAACTACAAGCTGCGCGACTGGCTTTTCTCGCGTCAGCGCTATTGGGGCGAGCCGTTTCCGATCGTCTGGGTCAGTGAAGCCGACTACGCGAAGGCCAAGGCCGCCCGCGGCGCGGATCTGCCCGCGCAACCCGTCACGTTCAAGGACGCGGGCGTCGCTCATTACGCGCTACCGCTACCGGCCGTGGCCCTGCCGCTCGAACTACCGAGCGTGCAATCCTACCTGCCGAGCGGCACGGGCGAGAGCCCGTTGGCCAACGAAACCGCTTGGCTCGAAATCTGGTTTAACGCCGTGACCGGAGCGAACGTACCGGCGTCGCAGCCGAAACCTGAAGGCGACCTTTGGCTCCGCGGTCGCCGCGAAACCAACACCATGCCCCAATGGGCGGGCTCGTGCTGGTACTACCTGCGCTTCCTCGATCCGGCCAACGCCAACGCGTTCGCCGCACCCGAGGCCCTGAACTACTGGGGCACCCCCGACCTCTACGTCGGCGGCGCCGAGCACGCCGTGCTGCACCTGCTGTATTCGCGCTTCTGGCACAAGGTCCTGTTCGACCTCGGGGTCGTGCCGCAGGCCGAGCCGTTCAAGAAGCTTTTCCACCAGGGCATCATCCTCGGCGAGGATGGCGAAAAGATGTCGAAGAGCCGCGGCAACGTGGTGAGCCCGGACACGATCATCGCGTCGCACGGCACCGATACCCTGCGCCTTTACCTGATGTTCCTCGGCCCGCTCGAGGCGATGAAGCCGTGGAATCCCCGCGGCATCGAGGGCGTCCACCGTTTCCTCCAAAAGGTCTGGCGCGAACTCATCGCCCAGGACGGCTCCGTGCATCCGAATATCTCCGCCGCCGCCGCGGAGCCGCCGGAGCTCACCAAACTGCTGCACGAAACAATCAAGAAGGTCGGCGAAGACATCGAAGGCCTGCGGTTCAACACCGCGATCTCCCAAATGATGATCTTCACGAACGCGCTGCAAAAGGCGCCGGCCGTGACGACCGCCTCCGCGCAGGCGTTTATCCAACTGCTTGCCCCGTTCGCACCCCACATTGCGGAAGAACTGTGGGCCCGCCTCGGCAGCAGCGGTTCGGTGATGGCCGCGGCGTGGCCGGCGTTCGACGCCGCCAAGCTCGTGACGTCCGAGGTGAAGCTCGTCTTTCAGGTGAACGGCAAGCATCGCGGCGACCAGCTGGTGCCGGTCGGTCTCGCGCAGGACGCCGCCGTCGAGCACGCGAAGGGCAACGCCAAGGTCGCGCCGTTTATCGACGGCAAGGCGATCAAGCGCATCATCTACGTGCCGGGGAAAATCCTGAACATTGTCGTGGACTAACGTCCGGGGGCGGCGGGCTGAACTGACCCGCCGCCATTTCCGGCTTCAATCCCGCGGCCCGTTCCGCAAGCTCCGCCGCGTGGCCCCGCCCTCCGCCTTTCTCCCCGCCGGCTTCGACCCGCGCCGGCCACTCGCGCTGATCGCGGGTCAAGGGCTGTACCCGATGCTGATCGCCAAGGCCGCACGCGCCGCCGGCGTGCCGCTGCGTTTGATCGCGTTCGAAGAGGAAACCCGGCCGGAGCTCGTCGCCTCGTTCGCCCAAGGCGAAAGGGTGATGCTCAAGGTCGGCCAGCTCGGTCACATGCTCGACGCGCTCGGTGACTTCGGCGCGGGCTACGCACTCATGGCCGGCCAAATTACTCCGCGCCGCCTGTTCAAGGGGCTGCATCCCGACCTCAAAGCCACGCGCATTCTGCTGTCGTTGAAGCGGCGTAACGCCGAAACCATCTTTGGCGCCATCGCCAAGGAGATCGAGGCCATCCCCGTCACCCTACTCGATGCACGCGCCTTCCTCGACGACCAACTCGCCACCGCGGGCTGCATGACGGGGCGGAAATTCCCAATCGACCAAGACTACGTCGACCACGGCGTGCAGATTGCCCGGGAGTGCGCCCGGCTGGACATCGGCCAAGGCTGTGTCGTGCGCAAGGGCACGGTGCTCGCCGTCGAGGCCTTCGAAGGCACCGACGAAATGTTACGGCGCGCCGGCGGGTTCAAAACCGACGAGTCGCTCTTCGTAAAGACGGTGAAAACCCGCCAGGACTGGCGCTTCGACGTGCCCTGCTTCGGCTTAAAAACCCTCGAGACCATGCGGGAGGCCGGCCTGGCAACCGCGGCGCTGGAGGCCGGCAAGGTCCTCATCCTCGACAAACCCGCCGTAGTCGCGCAGGCGCGGACTTGGGGAATCAGCCTGCTGGGTTTCTGACCGGTTGGTCACGCCAGCGTGGGATCCGACAGGAAGTCGGTGCGAAACCGCCTCCCCGCTTGCACGCGGCCACGGATGACTTCACTGTTTTTCGTCATGCAAAACGACGTCGTTCTCGTCATCGTCAAGGGAGTCATGCCCACGGCCAACGGCTGTGCCGTGTTCCTCGGCAACGACGACAAGACCTTCGTGATCTACGTCGATCACTCGGTGGGCAACGCGATCCAGATGACGATGAGCGGCGTGAAAAAAGACCGACCGCTGACCCACGATCTCATCGGCACGATGTTCCTCGGCCTCGGCGTGCAACTGGAACATATCGTCGTCAACGACGCCCGTGAAGGCACCTATTTCGCCCGGATTCTCCTGCGCATGGAAAACGAGATCGGGAAAAAAATCCTCGAACTCGACGCCCGCCCGAGCGACTCAATCGTTCTCGCGCTGCAGCAGAAAAGGCCGATCTATGTCGCGCGCGCCGTCTTCGACAGCGTCGACGACATGACCGAAATTCTCGAGCGCGTGCTGAAGCAGCAGTCGGAAGAATCCGGCGGCGAAGCAGAGTCGCCTTGAGTGACCCCACCACATCCCCGCCCGCCCGCAGTCCGCTGCCGGCGGGTCTGGTCCCCGGCGGACCGCTGACGGCCCTCGCCCCGATGCAGGACGTCACGGACCTCCCGTTCATGCGCCTGATCGCGCACTACGGCGCCCCCGACTATTTCTTCACCGAGTTCCTCCGCGTGCACCCGCAGTCGCGGCCGGAAAAACACATCCTCCGCTCGATCGACGAAAACGCCACCGGCCGCCCCGTGTTCGCGCAGCTGATCGGCGAGGACCTGCATCACCTTGCGCGCACCGTCACCGAGTTGCTGCAGCATCCCGTGGCCGGCATCGACCTCAACCTCGGCTGCCCCGCGCCCAAGGTCTACAAAAAGAACGTCGGTGGCGGCCTGCTGCGCGAACCGGCGAAGGTCGGCGAAATCCTGGGCCGGTTGCGCGCCGCGGTCCCCGGACTCCTCACGGTCAAGATGCGCATCGGATTTGACGATACGTGCCACTACGACCGGCTGCTCGACCTGATGAACGAGCATCGCGTCGACCTGCTCAGCGTGCACGGCCGGACGGTGAAGGAAATGTACCGGAGCGAGGTCCACTACGATTTCATCGCCCGCGCGGTGCAGCGCGTCCGTTGTCCGGTGCTGGCAAACGGCAACATCACGTCGGCACCGCGCGCCGGCGCCGTCCTGGCCCAGACCAAAGCTGCCGGCGTCATGATCGGCCGCCACGCCATCCGCAATCCCTGGATCTTCCGCCAATGCCGCGAGGCGTTCGCCGGCCAACCCGTTTTCCGCATCACGCTCGCCGACGTCCGCGAATATGTGGAGCGTCTCTACCGCGAGACCCTGACCCCGGAGATCGCGGAGATACTCCACGTGAACAAGATGAAGAAGTACCTGAACTTCGTCGGCCAGGGCGTCGACCCCGAGGGCGCGTTCCTGCATGCGATGCGCCGTGCGGAGACCGAGGCGGAGTTGTTTGCGATCTGCGACCGCCACCTCCTCGCCGAGCCGGAACGCGCCTTCGCACCCGAGCCGTTCCCCGGCGTGATCGCGCGCCCGAATTGCGAAACCCCGCAGGGCGCCGGCCACGGCTGTTCCCTGGAGTCGATAACAGCCTGATCGGCTGCTTAGGAATTCCGCTATGTCACCCGCCCGCTACCGCCACGTCGTCTGGGATTGGAACGGCACCCTGCTCGACGATCTCGACTACAGCATCGGCATCATGAACGGATTGCTCGCCCGGCGCGGACTCCCGTTGCTGGACCGCCGGCGCTATCACGAACAGTTCGATTTCCCCGTCAGGGATTATTATTACCGCATCGGCTTCGATCCGGTCCGCGATCCGTTTGAGCAACTGAGCGTCGAGTTCATCTCCGGGTACGACGCCCAGCGCTGGGGCTGCGCCCTCCAACCCTGCGCCCGGGAGCTGCTCACCGCCGTGACCCAGTCCGGGATAACCCAGTCGATCTTGTCCGCTTACCGGCACGAGACGCTCCACGAGATCGTCGATCATTTCGGGCTCAAGCCGCACTTCATCCGGCTCACCGGTCTCGACAACATCTACGCCGCCAGCAAGGCCGACCTCGGTCTGGCCTGGATCAAGGAACTCGGGTTGCCGCCCAAGGAAGTGCTCCTCGTTGGCGACACCCTGCACGATCTCAACGTCGCCCGGCACATGGGAACCGACTGCGTGCTCGTCGCCGCCGGTCATCACCCGTCGTCCCGGCTGCGCGCCCGCCACGATTGGGTCGTGGAAAATCTGGCCGAGCTGGCCGTCTGGTTCGCGGGCCGCTGATCCGCACTCGGTTTTTCTGGGGGGCAGTCACCCGCTGATCACGCGTGACGACTGGCACGCTTGCTGCGGCTCACCCGGATGAAATGTTGGCTCTTTCTCTCCCTCGCGATCCTCGGCGCCTGGTCATTTTCCGTCGGCTCCGCCGAGCCCATCCGGCCCAAGGTCATCGTCGTGGCCACCTTTGAAGTCGGCGCCGACACCGGTGACGTCCCCGGCGAATTCCAATTCTGGGTGGAACGGGAAAAGCTCGTGGGGTCCCTCGTGGTACCCGGCGTCGACCATCCGGTGCGGTACAACGCCGCCGGCGTTTACGGGGTTGTGTCCGGCACGACCTCCCGCGCCGGCCAACAATTGATGGCCCTCGGCCTCGATCACCGTTTCGACCTCTCCCGATCCTATTGGCTCGTGAACGGCATCGCCGGGGTCAACCCGGCCGTGGCCTCCGAGGGCAGCGCCGCCTGGGCGCGCCACGTGATCGACGGCGACATCGCCTACGAAATCGATGCCCGCGAGGCGCCCGCCGACTGGCCGTACGGGCTGATGGCGCTCGGCAACAAGTCGCCGCTGACCGAGCCGAAGATTCCCGACTGGGCCCCGAAGCCGATGACGTGGAAACTGAACCCCGCGCTCGTCGCCTGGGCCTACCGGCTCACCAAGGAGATCACCCTCGCCGATTCGCCCGCAGCCCAGGCACACCGGGCGTTGTACCGGACGTTTCCGGCCGCCCAGCAAGCTCCGCGCGTGCTTCTCGGCGACAGCTTCGGCTCAAACCGTTACTGGCACGGCGCACGGATGCAGCGCTGGGCCACCGACTGGACCCGCCTCTACACCGGCGGGGTCGGCATCTGTGCCATGACCAACATGGAAGATCAGGGCCTTGCCGCCGCCTTCGCGCGTCTCGCAACGATGAAACGCGTGAATTTCCAAAGGGTTCTCTTTCTGCGCACGGGCAGCAATTTTTCCGAGCCGCCGGCGGGCCAAGGCGCCGCCGAAAGCATGGTCGCGGAATACGCCGGCATGGGCCCCGCGCTCGAGGCGGCCTATCAGACTGGCAGCACCGTGGTGCATGAACTGGTGCGGAATTGGGGCAGCTACGAGGACC
>CAIJFT010000368.1 GCA_903820035.1 uncultured Opitutia bacterium | reverse complement strand
CCGCCGCCTGGTCAACCTTTCGGCCCGCGGGGCAGTCGCCGTTGGCTCCCCTTTGATCGCCGGATTTGTCATTTCCGGATCCGCCCCGCAATTGGTCCTCATTCGCGGGATCGGCCCGGCACTCGCCGCCGCGCCGTTCGGACTTGGTGGAACGTTGCCCAATCCCCAGCTAACCCTCCTCAGCGGAAACACCACGATCAAGACGAACGACGATTGGTTCCGGGACCCGGAGGCCAGCCTCGTTCGCTTGGCCACCGCCAAGGCCGGAGGATTTCCCCTCGGCGCCAGTAGCCTCGACGCCGCGGTGCTCGTATACCTCGCCCCAGGCGCGTACACGGCGCAGGTCTCTGGCCCAACCAACGCGAACCAAGCCAACGGCAGCGGGCTGGCGATGGTGGAGATTTACGAAGTTACGCCGTAGCGCGCTCGGGCGGCGGACCACGTCGTCGATTTAGAGGAAGCCCGTAGCGACTAAAAATGAAAAAGGCCGGACGAAGTCCGGCCCTTAAATGCGATTGCGAAGATTGGCGCGTATTACTTCCCCGGTACTTTGACCTGAACCGCCGGAGCCGCGGCCTCCGCTTTTGGTGCGGCCGGTGCCGGGCTGGCGGGCAAGGTGGCACGCAGGCTCACCGCCCGCTGCGCCCAAGGCCCCATCGGATCAAGCTGGGTAAGCTGATCGACACATTTCTGCGCCTCGACGGCATTACCGGCTTCAACCGCCAGCCCGGTGAGATGAAAAGCCGCCTCGGAACGAATCGCCTTCAGCTGCTTGGTGTCATCCGCGAGCTGCTTAAGCTCCGCCGTCGCCTCCGCGACTTTTCCGGCCTGAGACTTGGCCAGCGCGCGACCCAACTTGGCTCGCGCCAAAAGCGGCCCGTCCTTGAGCACCGCGAGCGCCTTGTCGTAGCCGGCGACCGCATCGGCGGCTTTGCCCTCGCCATATGCATCATCGGCCATCCGCAGCTGCGCGATCCCACCCAGCACGTGCGACCCGTGGGCCGCGGCAAACGCCTTGAGCTGCTCCGGCGTGGTCGCCGCCGCATAAGCGCTGCCCACTTCGATATTTTTCTGCGCCGCCAAGTAGTCCCAGCCGCCTTTGGCGACAATGCCCACCAGCACGAGGCCACAGAGACCGAGTACCGCGATGCGGTTGTTCTTCCAGAACAGCTGCATCTTGTCCTCGAACGTCGCCGCCGTGGAGGCGTCGGCCGCTACAAGATTGCGGTCGTCACCGGCGGGATTGGGGGAGGAGGGAGTGGCAGGCGTGCTCATACGGTCGGAATTTGGCAATGGGAACCGCAGACAAAAGCAAAAGCCCCGCAGCATGTAAATGCCGGAAAAAGGGGTCTGGACAGGCTGCGCCAGCCGCCTCGCCGTGGCTGGCCAATTAATCGAAGACCACCGTCTTGTTGCCGTAGACGAGAACCCGCCCCTCTAGATGCCACTGGACCGCCTGGGCGAGCACTAGTTTTTCAAGGTCCCGCCCCTTGCGCACCAGATCCTCCACCCCGTGCCGATGCGTCACCTGCGCGACATCCTGATGGATAATCGGGCCTTCATCCAGGTCCCGGGTGGCATAGTGCGCGGTCGCACCGATTAATTTCACCCCGCGGGCATGGGCCTGATGATAGGGCCGGCCACCGGCAAAAGCGGGGAGAAAAGAATGGTGGATGTTGATGACCGGGTAGCCAAAGCGCTGCAGAAATTCTGCGGAAAGAACCTGCATGTACCGAGCCAGCACCACCAATTCCACCTTTAAGTCCCGGAGTAGCGCCAGCTGTCGGTCCTCCGCGTCCTGCTTTGTTGCGGCGGCGATCGGAATGTGGTGGAACGCCAGTCCGTAACCTCGCACCGCGTCCGCCAAGTCGGTGTGATTGCTGATCACCGCGACCAGATCGCCGGCATAATCCCCCGCCTTCCAACGCAACACGAGATCGTGGAAGCAATGGTCTGCTTTGGAAACAAAGATGGCCACCCGCGGCCGGTCGGCCGACGAAAGAATCCGCACATTCATGCGCAGCGTATCCCGCGCAAATTGCTCAAACTCGGCCTCGGCCGCCACCAAGTTGACCGGACGCATCAGCTGCTCGCCTGCCGTGGCGGGCGCCCCCCCGGCAAACGCCGGCTCCCATTCAACGCGCTGGAAAAATATCCCGGCCTCCCGATCACGGTGCTGGTCGGCATGCAGGATGTTGCCCCCACGCTCGAAAATCCATCCGGCTGCCCGGGCCACGAGGCCGGGCTGATCGGGACCGTGGAGCAGAGCAATGAGGGTGGCGGGAGCTGCGGACATGCGGGGCCGACACTAGGAAGCGGACGCGGGATGTCACGCGCCGCGTGGCCGGCCTGAAACCTCATCCGTCGACCGGCAATAGGATTACCTTACCGGTCGTCGCCCGCCCCTCGAGGGCGCGGTGTGCCTCGGCGGCAGCGCGCAGGGGAAACACCGCCCCAACCCGCACCTTCAGTTCACCCGATTTGATCCACCTAAACAGCTCACCCGTCCGGCGCTGCAACTCGGCCGGCGACTCGACGTAGTTCGCCAGGGTCGGCCGGGTGAAAAACAGAGATCCCCTTTGCATCAGTAGCAGCGGGGCAAAAGGCGGCACCGGTCCGCTCGAATTCCCATACGACACAAACATTCCGCGCGGCCGCAGGCACTCGAGCGTTCCTGAAAACGTGTCCCGCCCGACGGAATCGTAGGCCACGTCCACCCCGCAGCCGCCGGTAAACGACCGCACCGCCGCCGGAAATTCCTCCTGCGTATAGACACACACGGCATCCGCGCCCGCCTCGCGGGCCAGCACCGCCTTGGCCTCGCTGCCGACGGTCGCGATCACCCGCGCACCGCGCCGCCGCGCCATTTGTATCAATAAAAGTCCCACGCCTCCGGCCCCGGCGTGGATCAGCGCCGTGTCGCCCGCCTTGAGCGGAAAGGTGTCGCCGGCGAGGTAATGCGCGGTCAACCCCTGCAGAAGCACCGCCGCGGCGGTCCGGGCATCGATCGCCGCCGGCACCTTTACCACCTGCGCCACCGGCGCAAGCGTCTCGACGGCATAAGCCCCGGAGGCCTTCGCCGTCGCCACGCGTTCGCCGACGGAAAAATTCATGACCCCTGGGCCGACCGCCGTGACAACGCCGGCGCCCTCTTGCCCAAGCGCGGCCGGCAGCGCCAGCGGATAGAGTCCGCTCCGTTGGTAAGTATCGATAAAGTTGACGCCCGCGGCCTCGACACGGAAACGGAGCTCCCCCGGCCCGGGTTCGGGCACCGGAATGTCGTCGACGCGCAATAACTCCGGTCCGCCGGTCTCATGGATGCGAATGGCCAGCATGTCGGCCAAGCGAAGCAAACTCAGGCCAAAGGAGAACCCCTAAACGCAGCCGCCCCGCACGGCGTCAGACCACGTTCACATTGCCGAGGTACTGCTGAATCGGTCGAACACCGACATGCTTCTCCCGCAGTGCCCGGATGCCCTCCACTGCGGCGGCCGCTCCGGTAATGGTGGTCATGATGCAGACATTGTGCGCGTACGCGGCGGAGCGGATGGCATTTTCGTCGCGCCGCGGTATCATCCCGCCGGGCGTATTGATCACGAGCTGGATTTGCCCGTTCTTGATCAAGTCGACGGTATTGGGACGGCCCTCGGCGATCTTCGCCACGCGTTTCACTTTCACCCCGGCATCGGCCAACGTCGTGGCAGTGCCGCTCGTGGAGATAATGGTGAAACCGAGGCTTTCCAAGTCCCGGGCGATCTGCACCGCCCGCGCCTTGTCTCCATCCTTAACCGAGAGAAACACGTTGCCCTGCTGCGGTAGGCCGGGTTTGGCGGCGGCCTGCGCCTTGGCGAAGGCCACGCCGAGATCCTCGTCGAGGCCCATGACCTCGCCGGTGGAACGCATTTCCGGCCCGAGCGCGATCGTAGCGCCGGGAAACCGGACGAACGGGAAAACCGCCTCCTTCACGCACCAGTGCTTGGGGGTTTGTTCCCGGGTGAAGCCGAGGTCCTTGAGTTTAAGCCCCGTCATGACCTTGGCCGCCAGCTTGGCCAACGGCACGCCGATCGCCTTCGCGACAAACGGCACGGTGCGTGAAGCCCGCGGGTTCACCTCCAGCACGAAGAGCTGGTGGTCCTTGATCGCAAACTGGACGTTCATCAGACCGATCACCTTGAGCTCGCGCGCCAACGCATAGGTGGCCTCGCGGACCGTCGTGAGCATGGCCGGCGATAGGGTGTGCGGCGGCATCACCATGGCCGCGTCACCCGAATGCACGCCGGCGTATTCGATGTGCTCCAGCATGCCGCCAACGACCGATGTCTCGCCGTCGCTGATACAATCAACATCGAGCTCGATCGCGTCTTCGAGGAACTTGTCAATCAGCACCGGCTTGCCCGGCATGACGTCGAAAACCTGGCGCACGACGGCCTTCAACTCATCTTCACTGTAAAGGATGAACATGCCGCGCCCGCCCAGAACGAACGACGGACGAACCAGCACCGGGTAGCCAATTTCGGCCGCACTGGTGATCGCCTCGCCCTCACTCATGGCGATACGGTTGGCTGGTTGGCGGAGCCCAAGCTTGTTGAGAACGTGGACAAAAAGATTCCGGTCTTCCGCAATTTCGATGCTCTCCGGTGACGTGCCGATAATGTTCACGCCGTTCGCCTTCAGGGCAGTCGCCAAATTGAGCGGCGTCTGACCCCCAAACTGCACGATGGCGCCCGTGCAGTCCTCCTGCTGGTAGATCTCCAGCACGTCCTCAAGGGTCAGCGGCTCAAAATACAGGCGGTCACTTGTGTCGTAATCGGTCGAAACCGTCTCCGGATTCGAATTCACCATCACCGTTTCGAATCCCGCCTCACGGAGGGCGAAGCTAGCGTGGACGCAGCAGTAGTCGAACTCGATGCCTTGGCCGATGCGGTTTGGACCGCCGCCGAGGATCATGATTTTCTTCTTACCCTTCGGGGGCAAAATTTCGTTTTCGTCGCCGTAACTGGAATAATAGTACGGCGTAAACGCCTCGAATTCCGCCGCGCAGGTATCGACCAATCGGTAGGTTGTATTGACGCCGCGCTTTTTACGCTCGGTCCGCACAGCGATGAGATCGCTCTTGAGCAGGTGGGCCAGCTGGGCGTCGGAAAAACCGAACTGCTTCGCGCGCCTCAGTTCCCAGTCCCCAACCGAGATAAGGGACTTGGTCCGGAGGGCCTCCTCCATCTCGAAGATTTCGCGCAACTGGTGCAGGAACCAACGATCGATCTTCGTGAGATCGAAAATCCGCTCCACCGTGTAGCCGGCCCGGAAGGCATGGCGGATGTAGAAAATACGCTCGGCGTTCGGCGTGCCGAGCTTCGCATTAATCACCTTTTCCTCGACCACCTCGTCGCCGCCGTACTTGCCGCCGCCACCGAAACCGCGTGCGCCGATCTCGAGGGAGCGGAGACACTTCTGCATCGATTCCTTGAAGGTCCGGCCGATGGCCATCGCCTCGCCGACTGACTTCATCGCGGACGTCAAGGTGGCGTCGGCATCGGGGAACTTTTCAAAGGTAAAGCGCGGGATCTTGGTGACGACGTAGTCGATCGTCGGCTCGAAGCTCGCTGGGGTGAGCCGGGTGATATCGTTGCGCAGTTCGTCGAGCGAATAGCCCACGGCCAACTTTGCCGCGATCTTGGCGATCGGAAAGCCAGTGGCCTTTGAGGCGAGCGCAGAGCTGCGGCTGACCCGCGGGTTCATCTCGATCACCACCATGCGGCCGGTGTCGGGATCGACGGAAAACTGAATGTTGGAGCCGCCGGTTTCGACCCCGACCTCGCGGATGACCGCAAACGAAGCGTCGCGCATCACCTGAAATTCCTTGTCGGTCAGGGTCATCGCCGGCGCCACCGTGATCGAGTCCCCGGTGTGGACACCCATCGGGTCAAAATTCTCGATCGAGCAGATCACCACGCACTGGTCCTTGTGATCCCGCATGACCTCCATCTCATACTCCTTCCAGCCGAGGAGACACTCCTCGACGAGCACCTCGTGGACGGGAGAAAGATCGAGGCCATTCGCGCAAATACGCTCAAATTCCTCGCGATTGTAAGCGATGCCTCCGCCAGATCCGCCGAGCGTAAACGACGGCCGGATAATCAAGGGGAACAGGCCGAGCATATCGGCCGCATCACGGGCCTCCTGCATCGATTTAACGGTGCGGGACCGAGCCACATCCAAACCAATCTTAAGCATCGCCTGCTTGAACAATTCGCGGTCTTCGCCTTTCGCGATCGCCGGTGGTTTCGCGCCGATCATCTCGACGCCGTATTTCGCCAGAATACCCTTCTTATCCAACTCCATCGAAAGATTGAGCGCCGTCTGGCCACCCAAGGTCGGCAGCAGGGCGTCGGGCTTTTCAGCCACGATAATCTTCTCGAGAAAATCGACGGTGAGCGGCTCGATGTACGTGACGTCCGCGAAGTCCGGGTCCGTCATGATCGTCGCCGGATTTGAATTCACCAAAATGACCCGATAGCCTTCTTCCTTCAGAGCCTTGCAGGCCTGAGTACCGGAATAATCGAACTCGCAAGCCTGGCCGATCACGATGGGACCGGCACCGATGATGAGGATGGACTTCAGGTCAGTGCGCTTTGGCATGGGCGTAGATTTTGACGAGGGTTGTGAGCGCCGAAACCCGCGGCAAGCGCGAAACCGGATTTAAAAAAAGGAACGCACCGACCGGATCGCCGCACGATTTTAAAGCCGGCCTCAGCGGTGAAAACGCGCCCCGGCAGAATCATCCCAATTTAGCCAAATCGACACCCAAGATCTTTGCCGCCGCCAACTTGTCGCCCCGACAAGCGTGTAGAACCATTTCGATATATTGTTTTTCCTGCCCGGCTAGGTAGTCGCCCAACGGCGGCCAGCTCTTCACTTCCCGCAGCCGCAAAGGCAACTGCTGGGAGGTTATCACCCGGGTATCGCTCGTCGCCGCGATCTTGGACACCACCTGCCCCAATTCGATCAGGTTGCCGGGCCAATGATAGGAGGCCATCATCGCAAGCGCGTCGGCGGTAAACTCGATCAAATTCGCATCGAACAGGGGATTCGTTGCGTGAGCCGCAAAGTGCCTCACCAAGTCTGGGATGTCACCGGCGCGTTCGCGGAGCGGCGGCATTTGCACCGGTAACGAGGCCACCCGGTAGAAAAGCTCGTCGTGAAATTTGCCCTCGTCGACCAAGGCCTCGAGATCTGCGTTGGTCGTACAGACCAAGCGGAAGCCATAGGAAGCGTTGCGCAACACGCTGACGAGCTCCTTCTGCACCGAGGGCGTAAGCCCCTCAAGATGCTGCAGAAAAAGCGTGCCGCCTTTGGCTTGCTTGACCCAATTGCCGCCATCTCCGTTCTGCCCCAAAAGACCCTCCCTAAAACTCACTTCGGAACTCAGAGAACAGTCAATGCGGACAAAGGACGCTTCAGTCGCGCCGTTGGCGGCGTGCAGAACCTCCGCCACGGTGGTTTTGCCGGTACCGCTCTCTCCGATGAGCAGCACGGGCGTGCGAACGGTGGCCAGCTTTTTAACCTGCGACACCAATTTTTGCAGCCTTGGGCTCTTCCCCACGAGCCGGCTCTCTAGGTCGGGCGGCGGACCTCCACTCGCACTCATTGCCGCAGCCCGCTCCGCTTGAAATTTCTTAAATTCAATCGCCCGCCGGAGGGTCGCTATAAGTTCGTCAACCCGAAAAGGCTTTTGCAGGTAGTCAAAAGCACCAAACTTCAACGCCTGAACGGCACTTTCCGTTGAGGCATAGGCCGTCATGATGATTACGACGGCATTGGGATCATAGATTTTGAGCTGCTTTAGGAGGGTGATCCCGTCCATCGGCTTCATATCGATATCCGCCAGCACGAGATCGAACTTGTCGGCTTTGTACTTGATCAAAGCCTTCTCGCCGTCCGTGGCAAATGCGGTGGCAAAGCCCGTCGGCGAAATGACGGCCTCGAGCATCTCGTGGATCGAGACGAGGTCGTCTACGATGAGGACAGAAGGCATGAAGCGGGAAACAAGGCCTCAGACGATCCCGAACCCGCGTCAAGATGTCAAACGGAGGTTGCGCCAAGGCTAATTCAAACCACCGGCGACCGCACCGAGTTGGAAGATAGGCAGGAACATCGCCATCACGATGCCACCCACGACGACACCCAAGAAGACGATGAGCATCGGCTCGATGAGCGAGGTCAACGCGGCGACAGTAGCCTCGCATTCCACATCATAAAAATCGGCGATCTTGTTCATCATGCCATCGACGTTACCCGTCGCTTCACCCGCCTTCACCATGTGTTTCATCATCGGCGGAAAGAAGGCGTTCGTGGCAAGCACCTCAGAGACCTGCCCACCCTGGCTGACGTGCTTGGCGATTTCTTCGCAGGTATCCTCGATCTGCACCTTGCCACTGGCGGCCGACACGATTTCGAGCGTCCGAAGAATCGGCACCCCAGAGCGAATCAGTGTCGCGTAAGTGCGGCAGAAGCGGGAAAGGGCAATTTTGTGGATCAGGTTACCAAAGATCGGGGCCCGCACGAGAAAACTGTCCCGCATCCGGCGCCCATTCGGCGTCGCGGTAAACTTGCCCAGCGCCCACCAAGCGGCGTACGAGGCGATACCGACGGCCCACCACCAGGCCTTCATAAAGTCCGAAACATCAATAAGCAGCTGGGTCGGAAGCGGCAGCTTGGCGCCAAAATCGGCGAACATCGCGGCAAATACCGGGATGACAAAGATGAGCAAAACGTTAACCAAGGCGACCGCCAATCCGATGACCGCAATCGGGTAGGTCATCGCCGACTTAACCTTCTTGGTCAATTTTACCGTGGACTCGAAATATCCGGCGACCTTCCCGAGAATTTCCGCGAGCCCACCGCTTGCTTCGCCCGCTTCGACCATCGAAACAAAAAGGGTGTTGAAGGAATTCGGAAATTTCCGAACCGCGGACGAAAAGGAGTTACCTTGGGATATGTCCATACGCACATCGCGAATCACAATCCGGAAACACGGGTCCTCCGTCTGGTCCTGCAGCGCCTCCAGACATTGTACGAGCGGTAGTCCGGCGGTTAGGAGTGAGGCCAGCTGCTGCGTAAAAATCGCCAGCTCCCCCAACGGCAACTTGTATTTCTTCGACTTCTTCTCAAGGGCCTTCTGCCTCGCGAGTGCCTGCGCCGCTTTGATGTTTCCCCCTTTTTTTTGGGGAGCCGTGCGCGCAGTAAGAGGGGAACCGGACGCGGCTGGAGTGAAGAGTGCCATGAGAAAATCCAATAGGGTGATTCCCTGCGCCGCAACGCGAGAGTCCGTAAAAACCCAGTTAGACCGGAAACAGAGAAGCAGGGTCCCCTCGCCTAAACCCCAAAGCAACGAGCCTCGATGCAGGCTTGACCAGATAGCCCCGACGCCGAAGCTCAGCAGGTGCGCCTCGCGGGCGTAGTTTAGTGGTAAAACTCCTGCCTTCCAAGCAGGTCTCGTCGGTTCGATTCCGTCCGCCCGCTCCAAACCATCAACGTAAGCTCTCCTCGACGGCCTGCGATCGCAGCCGTCGAGGTCCGACAAGCCAAAGTCGACGTTCCCCTTTGAGGAGAGGTCAATCAGCGTCACCCTCGGTAAGGGCACACCGCCACGACATGGCACAAGAGGTTGCTTTCGCTCCCCGCCCTTCCCAATGACACTCTTCTTTCGTCGTGAACCTAGTCCTCTTTGCCCACAATGAGACCGACCAACCGCTTGCTCGCAGCGACCGGCGGGCTCTTCACATTTTGGATGTGCTCCGGCGTCAGACCGGCGAGAGTTTCGACGGCGGTTTAGTAAACGGGCCGCGCGGCAAGGCCACGGTAGTCCGTATCGGCGCCGACGTGATCGAGCTTTCGTGGGTGTGGGAATCGGCCTCGCCGCCGCCGGAGCCTGTCACGGTTATCGTGGGGCTCACCCGACCTCAAACCGCCCGAGACATCCTGCGCGATGCCACGACACTCGGGGTTGGAGCCCTGCATTTTGTGCAGACGGAAAAAAGCGACCCCAACTACGCCCAGAGCACGCTCTGGTCTTCTGGCGAATGGCGGCGACACGTACTCGCCGGGGCCGAGCAGGCGTTTAGCACACGCATTCCCGAAGTGTACTTCGGCCGCCCCCTCGCCCCCACCGTCGTCGCGCTTTCGGCCGACGCCACGCTTGTCGCGTTAGACAACTACGAGGCGACCGCCCCCCTCGGCACACTTCCCATTTCGGCCAATGCGAGAGTAGTCCTGGCTATTGGCGGCGAGCGAGGCTGGTCGGCCGGGGACCGGCAAACCCTGCGTGACCACCGCTTCACGTTGGCAAGTCTGGGGCCCCGCGTCCTCAGGACCGAGACCGCCGTCGTGGCTGCACTGGCGCTGACCCGCTCCCAGATGGGACTGACGTAGCCGTCGTCATGCAGCCGCCACCGGGCCAGCGCGGAGGAAGAAACCCACCGTCGGTTGGCGCGCGCCCTTGCCCAAGCGTTTGCGCAGTTCCCATCCCGGCGGCGCCAATTCAATTTCGCCCGGATACTCGAAGACGACGACGGCATCCGGCTTGGAGGCCAATAATTCGCTCAACCGCTGAAATAATCCCGGGGCCACTTCAGGAATGATCTCGTAGGGCGGATCGATGAATACCAGATCAGGCACCTTCCCGCCGCCCAGCGGCACATTGCGGGCGTCCGCCTTCACTACAGCAAACGCTTCGGTTCCCCGGCCAATACTCTTGGCGACCGCGGCGATATTGGCCCGCACGCACGCCGCCGCTTTGGCACTTTGCTCAACAAAGACTCCCCCTGCGGCCCCACGGCTCGCGGCTTCCAAGCCGTAGGCACCGCTGCCCGCGAATAAGTCGAGAAACCAAGCCTCGCTGACGCGAGACCCGAGGCTGGAGAACACGGCCTGTCTCATCCCATCCGTCGCAGGCCGGACCGCATCGCCCTTTGGCACCAAAAGCGTGATCCCGCGCGCCACGCCACCGCTTATACGCATGGCAGTGGGACCAGCGGCCGGACTTGGTTGCAGGTCAATTCGGGGTTCATGGGACGTTGTACCGATGACACCGGCGTACTCCGCCCACTTCAACGGGAAAACTTTCCTCCAACCAAGGGGCCGGACGGAGGACGCTTTCGTGATTTTCTTCGCTGAAAATTCCGCGCAAATCGGTGGCCGCAGCAAGGACGACCCACCGAGTTCCAGCATCAGCCTTTCCAGCAATCGCGCTCGAAGCGATCGTCGCGATCTGGGGTTAGCCCGCAAAAGCGGACCGCGGGATGGAACCCGACGCCGTTTTTACCCTCCCACACTCGAGAACATAGCATTTGCACCCATGCTCAGTCACAACAACCCTCCACCTTTACGCCCGCGGACTGCCTCGGTCGCCGGTCACCGATGCGGTCCAAGGGACGCGTTTGCCGCCTGAATCTGTCCATGCACCTGTCACGCCTCTCCGTCATGCTCGGCCTCGCCGCCGCGGCGGCGGCGCATGCGCAGCCGGCGGAACGGGAGCTCAATCTCTGGCCCGTCACGGTCGCGAGGTCTGATCCGACGACCGGCGGGAAGTCGTGGACTGCGGCCGGCCCGTTGCTTTTTCGGAGGCCGGCGACGGAAAATGAGGGTGGAGTCGACCACGGATTAAGCCCGTTTTGGGTGCAGCGCGACAGCGCTAGGGGCGAACTGCGCGCGGCCTCCTTCCTTTACCCACTCTTCAGCTACGCTGCCGACACGACCACATACCAATGGAGCATTTTCGAACTGGTCCGCCAGTCGGGCCGCCGCTCGGGGGCAGCCGCGCCGGATGGCCCCTTTGACCGGCGGCAGGAAACCGAAGTCTTTCCGTTTTGGTTCTCCCGCCGGACGGGCGATCCGGAGCGGGATTACCGTGGCCTTTTCCCGGTGAGCGGCACGATCAGGAACAAGCTCGGCGTCCAGCGTCTATCGTGGACCCTTTTCCCGCTGTACGTCGAAAGTGAACGAAACGGCGCCGTCACGACCTCCACCCCTTGGCCGTTGATCCGCGTGACCCGCGGAACCTCGCATGGTTGGTCATTTTGGCCGATCTATGGCCGGGCGGAGCGGGCGGGCATTTCCCGGCAGACGACGTTCTTCTGGCCGCTGGGCTTCAATTACACCCAGCTACCAGCCGCCGACGCGCCCGCCGGCACGGCGCCACGACGAGACCTCGGCTTCCTGCCATTCTACGCCCGGAAAACCGGGCCGGGTTTCATCAGCGAGACTTTCTTCTGGCCGTTTTTTGGCTACACCAAGCAAATCGAGCCCAAACAGTATGCAGAACAACGCTATTTCTGGCCTGTCTTTGTCCAGGGCCGCGGCGATGGTGTACGCATCAACCGCTGGGCGCCGTTCTACTCGCATTCGAACCGAAAAGGCTACGACAAGCAATGGGTCGCCTGGCCCCTGGTGCGTCACGCGGAGTGGCAGGAGGGCAATGTCGACCGCCGGCGCACGCAGCTCCTCTATTTCTTCTATTGGGGCGAGGAGCAGCGGATCATTGGGCGGCCGGAAGTGCGGCCCGCCACCCTTACCCACCTGTGGCCCTTCCTCAGCCACTGGGACGATGGTGCGGGGAGAATCCAATGGCAGGCGCTAAGCCCGTTCGAGGTGTTTTTCGGCCGGAATGAAAAAGTCCGCCTGGCGTGGTCCCCACTCTTCGCCTTGGCCCGACACGAACAAACCGCATCCGGCCGTGAGCGGACGACACTACTCTGGAACGCGATCACGTGGGCCAGCGATCGCACCGATGCGAGCAGTGAATTTCACCTCGGCCCGCTGCTGGGTGTCACCCGCCAGGGCGATAACAAACGCATCGCCGTTGCCGGCGGTCTCTTCGGTCTTCGCCGCCACGGGCCCGGCGGTTGGCGTCCCTTCTGGTTAGATTTTTCCCGCCCTACGGCTACCCCTCCTATCGCCGCGGCGCGCTGACATGAACCAATTCACCCGGATCCTAGAAGGTATTGGCAGTTCGGTGCTGCTCTTTGGGCGAAGCGTGGCGTACCTGCCCACGTTGCCACGGCAATTTGGCCGCTTCATCGAACAGTGTTACCTGATCGGCTACACCACGCTGCCGATCGTCGCGATCCTGAGCTTTTTTATCGGCAGCGTACTGGCCCTCCAAGCGGGCTACTCAATGGAAAATTTCGGCGGCAAACAGTTCATCGGATCACTGGTGGGACTTTCGATGGCGCGCGAGCTCGGCCCGATGATGGCGGCCATCCTCCTCGCGGGACGCGTCGGCTCAGCGATCGCCGCAGAGTTGGCCTCGATGAAGGTTTACCAAGAGGTGGACGCCCTCATCACGATGAACATCCCGCCACCGCGCATGCTCGTGATGCCGCGCCTTGCCGCCGTCGTGGTCATGATGCCGGTGCTCGCGATCATCGCCGATCTCGTCGGCTGGTTTGGCGGCGCCATCATCTGCTCAGCCACCGACTCAATCGCGATCGATCCCCCCTCGTACTTCTCAACGATGCGGATGTTTCTGAAGTTCAAGGATGTGCTGAACGGCCTGATCAAGGCCGAAATTTTCGGCCTCACCGTGGTCCTCGTCTGCTGCAACATCGGCCTGAACACCCGCGGAGGACCGCGGGAAATCGGCGCCGCCGTCACCCGCGCGGTCGTCGTTTCGCTCATCCTCATCCTCGTGCTGGATTATTTTGTCACGAAGCTCCTGACCTGGATGTAACCGCCATGCCAATCGCGCCCAACAAGGCTTCTTCAAACGCGTTCTCCGCCGGCAACGGCGGGGCCGTCGGCATTGCGATCGAGGACCTCTCGAAGCGCTTCGGGAGCTCCGAGGTGCTGAAAAACGTGAGTTTCTCCGTCCAACCGGGCGAGATCTTCGTGCTCATGGGTCCCAGCGGATCCGGCAAGAGCGTGTTGCTGAAACACATCGTCGGGCTCGAGCTTCCGACGTCGGGCCGCGTCACCCTCGACGGCTTCGACGCCGCGGCTGAGGAGACCCGCAAGCAAGTGCGCATGGCGCTCGTCTTCCAAGCCGGGGCATTGTTCAACTCGATGTCGGTCTACGACAACCTCGCACTGTATCCTCGCGAGCACCGCATGGCCAACGAAGTCGGTATCCGCGACAAGGTTATGCGCGCGCTGCAGATCCTTTCACTGGAAAACGCCGTACAAAAATTCCCGGCGGAACTCTCCGGCGGCATGAAGAAGCGCGTCGCCATCGCTCGCGCCCTGGTAATGGAACCGCAGCTCATGCTGTACGACGAGCCCACGAGCGAGCTCGACCCGGTGATGTCCGCCACCATCAGCGAGATCATCGCGACGCTGCGGGAACAGTACCACGTCACCACGATGGTCGTCTCCCACGACCGCGACCTTGCCCTGAACATCGCCGACCGCGTCGGCATTCTGATGGCGGGAAAACTCGTTTCGCTGGGGCCGCCCTCCGACCTGCGCCATCCGGCCGACCCGCGGGTTGCCGATTTCCTAAATCCCAAGATCGATTTGAAGAATCCCCGTTTCAAGCACCTGGAGTCCTGACCATGAACCAAACGCAACAAACCGTCCGCGTCGGCCTGTTTTTCCTGCTCGGCCTCGCCCTCATCTGGGTGACATTTGAAGCCCTCAAGGGCGGCAAGGTCGGCCCCGAAGACGGCTACACCATCGTGGCCGGATTCGAAACCCTCAAGGAGCTTAAGGAGGGCGACCAGATCCGCATGGCGGGTGTTCGCATCGGCAACGTCAAGTCAACCCGGCTGGCCAAATCAGGCGGCCGCGCCGAGGCCCTGCTGCAGATTGACTCCGCGTACGCCGTCAAGCGGGACGCGGTGGCAATGATCGTCATGGAGGGGCTGATCGGCACCAACTACATCAGCATCAGCCTTGGCTCAAAGGCCGCACCCGACCTGGTGGCGGAAGCGGACCGCGATCCCAAACTCAGCTGGTTCGCCCGCTTATTCCCCAGCAGCCGCACCGACACCGGCCCTTTGGCGGAAATCAGTACGACCTCGACCGCGGACTTGAACGCCGTGATGTCCCAACTCGGCTCCCTGGGACAAAAACTGGAAACTTCGATCGGCAGTCTGGGTTCCGCCCTCGGCGGCGACGGCAAAACCCCCGGCCTCATTCAGAAGCTCGATTCAATGGTCACCGACAATCGCGAGAAGCTCGGCGCCACCATGGCCAACCTGCAGGCAATCACCGACAAGGTAAACAAGGGCGAAGGCACCCTTGGTCGCCTGATTTCTGACCCGAAGCTCCACGATGAACTCATGGCCTCCATTAAGGAAATCCGCGCCGGCGCCACCGAAGCCAAGAACTTTGTCGCCAGCGCGCAGACCCTCATCGATGAGGTAAAACACGGCAAAGGCGCGGTCGGCGCCCTCGTATTCGATCAGAAAACAGGTGACGATCTCAAGGCTGCCATCGCCAACCTGCGCTCGGTCTCAGATAAAATTTCGCGCGGCGAAGGCACGCTCGGAAAACTTCTCGGCGACGACTCTCTGCTCCGCGACGCGAGGGCAATCATGAAGAAGGCGGACCGGGCGCTCGATGGTCTGGACGATACCGGACCGATCACGGCGGTCGGCGTCGTCGCAAAAGGCCTGTTCTAACGGAACCATAAAAAACCGCGCGCCGGCAAGTTGCCAGGCGCGCGGTCAAAGCGGGTGGATCAGACTTTAGGACCGCCCTGTGCGATGTTGCGAGCGCGCAGACGTAAACCGTTGAGGCGGATAAAACCCGTCGAATCGCTCTGGTTGTACCAGCTCTTCACGCCCTCCATCGAGGCGATGTTCATGTCGTAGAGGGAGTACTTCGATTTGCGGCCGCAGGTGATGATATTCCCCTTGTAGAGTTTAAGGCGGACCGTGCCGGAAACAAAACGCTGGCTCTCGTCTACGAGGGCCTGCAACGCCTCGCGCTCCGGGGCAAACCAGAACCCGTAGTAAACCAATTCAGCGTACTTCGGGATGAGCGAATCACGCAGGTGCATGACCTCGCGGTCCATCGTGAGCGACTCCACCTGACGGTGACCCTGCATCAGGATCGTACCGCCGGGCGTCTCGTACACGCCACGCGACTTCATGCCGACGAAGCGGTTCTCCACCAAGTCGACCCGACCGATCCCATGCTTGCCGCCCAGCTTATTGAGCACCTTGAGCACGCCGGCCGGGGAAAGCGTGCGGCCATTGACCGCGACGCAGTTACCCTTTTCGAACTCGAGCTCGACATACTCGGCCTTGTTTGGCGCATCTTCGGGCGAAACGGATAGCTTAAACATGCCCTTGTTCGCCTTCGTCGTCGGATCGAACCACGGATCCTCAAGGATACCGGCCTCGTAGGAAATGTGCAGAAGATTGCGATCCATCGAATACGGCTTCCGCAGCGAAGCCTCGACCGGAATCTTGTGCTGCGCACAATACGCGATCATCTCCGCCCGCCCGGGAAACTCGTCGCGGAACTTTTCGATCTTCCAAGGCGCGAGGATCGTTAGGCGCGGATTGAGCGCCATGTAGGTAAGTTCAAAACGGCATTGGTCGTTGCCCTTGCCGGTCGCGCCATGCGCCACGGTGTCGGCTTTCTCCTTCTTCGCGATCTCAACTTGCGCCTTGGCGATCAGCGGTCGCGCGATCGATGTGCCGAGATAATACTGCCCCTCGTAAATCGCATTGGCGCGGATCATCGGGTAGATGAAGTCGCGGGCAAATTCGTCCACGAGATCGAGCGTATAATGCTTTGAGGCCCCGGTGGCACGGGCCTTCTGAGGCAAACCCTTCAGCTCTTCCTCCTGGCCAATATCGGCGGCAAACGTGACGATTTCGGCGTCATAGGTTTCGCGCAGCCACTTGACGATGACCGAGGTGTCGAGTCCACCCGAGTAAGCTAGAACGATTTTCATGAGAGGGACAGAGTGTGCCAAACGCCTCCGACCGCGCGCAAAATAAAAATCGCGCGCACGCCGAGAAGGGGGATTAGGATTGCGACTGCGCAATCCTACCACCATAGAGATTTAAAGCGCATTTACTCCCGCGGGAATTGCCGGGCAGCGATCGGGGTGAAATGCTCAGGCGTTCGAATATCATAATTCAAATCGCACGTCCGAATCTCCTCATGCAATTCTTACCGCCAAACGCCAGAGCGCGACGCCGCAAGGATGGATTCAGTTTGGTCGAGATCATGATCGCCGTATCCATCATCGGAATCATTTCACTGCTGGGGTACCCGGCGTTCCTAAAGGTCCGACTCTCCGCCCAAAATAGCCGGTTCATCTCCGACATCCGAGTCTTCTCTCAGGCTTTTGAAAGCTACTCCATCGAAACTGGCCTTTGGCCGCCCAACGTCGGCGCCGGCGTCGTTCCCGCCGGAATGTCATCCAATTTCAGGGTCGCGTCTTGGACCGGCGCTACTTCGGTCGGCGGTCGGTGGAATTGGGACGTCAATAACTTCGGTTTCGTCGCAGCCGTTTCCGTCAGCAGTCCGACGGCCGACAGCCTGCAGATGGCGCTGATCGACCTGCGGATTGACGACGGGAATTTGAACACGGGTCTTTTCCGGCAAACCGCGCCGAACCGTTACTCCTACATCCTTCAGGAGTAACCGGCGGGGCGGGTGGTTCGCGTTTTTCCCGCGGCGCACAGCGGACTAACGCGCGGCTGCGAGCGTCGCCAAAATCGCCTTTTGCATATGCAGGCGGTTTTCAGCTTCGTCGAAAATGATAGACCGGGGGTGATCGACGATTTCCTGAGTCACTTCCTGTCCCACATGCGCCGGCAGGCAGTGCATAAAAAATGCATCCGGTTTGGCGGCCGAAAAAAGCTGGGGCGTGACGGCAAACGGAGACATCACCTTAATCCGTTCCGCCGTCTCTTCCTCCTTGCCCATGCTGACCCAAACGTCGGTGTAGACTACATCGGCATCTTTCACGGCCGCGTAAGGGTCCGTGGTAAACTCGTAGCCGCCAGCAAAACCTTCCCGCGCCAACAGGTCGTTGAATTCCGGGGCGGCATCAAATCCGGGCGGGCCCGCGAGGGAAATTTTCATCCCAAACAGATTTGCCCCTAAGATCCAGGAGTTCGCCACGTTGCAACCGCGATCGCCCACGAACGCGATCTTTCGGCCCCGCAGCGAGCTGACAAGATCGCCATCGCCGCCCCAGCGCTCGGCCAGCGTGAAAAGGTCGGCGAAAATCTGACACGGATGCAGGAGGTCGGTGAGCGCATTGATCACCGGGATACTTCCGATCTCCGCCAGCTGCTGGACCTCGGAGTGATCGAAAGTCCGCACCACAAGGCCGTGTACAAACCGGGACAAAACCTTCGCCGTATCCGCAATGGTTTCGCCGCGGCCCAACTGGATGTCGTTCCGATTCAAAAACAGCGGATTTCCGCCCAATTCGTGAATCCCAACCTCAAAGGACACCCGCGTCCGCGTAGATGACTTGGAAAAAATCATCGCCCACGTTTGGCCGGCCAACGGCTTCGGCGCATTGGCTGCTCCCCGCGTCCGCTTCAACTCGCGGGCCAGCGCAAAAAGCGCCGGCAAATCGGACCGCGCGAAGTCGGTTTCTTTGAGGAAGTGCTTCATGGGAAACCAAAACGTCTAGCCCGCCGCGGAACACCCCACGAGCGAAAAATCGCCCGCCGCCTAGGCCTTCGCCGACAGGGCAGCCCGGAACAGAGTAACGGACTGCGTAAGTTCTTCGGCCGTCGCGTTAAGTGGGGGCAAGAGTCGGACCACATCCCCCCCTGCGCTTGGCGCGAGAAGACCACGATCCCGCAAGGCCGCCAACCAAGGAGCCGGGTCTGAGGTCATCTGCACCCCCACCAGATAACCGTGCCCGCGGACGCCGACGACGTGTGCCGGAAAGTCCTTGGCCAGCTGGTGCAGCGCGGCATGCCACACCACACTTTGAACTCGAACCTTCTCGAGCAAATTCTCCGATTCGATGATGTCGAGGACAGCGAGAGCCGCCGAGCACGCCAGCGGTGTGCCGCCAAAAGTGGTACCGTGAT
>CAIJFT010000367.1 GCA_903820035.1 uncultured Opitutia bacterium | reverse complement strand
GTCCCGCGTCTCCCGCCGAAGCGAATTCGGCCCGCGATCATTCCGCGATGGCACCGCACAAAATTTAATATTCCGCCAGTCGGGTGGCGGCACCCGACTGCATTCAATTTTTTATGAAATCTTTTCTCCAAGGTAAACGTCATCACGAGGCCGCCCCGCTCTGCGCACCCGCGAGCGCTCGACTTAACCCTGGGGCTGCCCTCAGCACGATGGTTGCAGCCTCATCCGCTCCGCGCGTGGAAGTCGTTAAACAGGGTGATAAAATTACTCGCCTCATCATCACGTGCTCCTGCGGCGAACACACCGAGATCGAGTGCCTCTATCCGCCGGGTCAGTAATCGGCCCGCCGCCCCATCGGCATAATCTGCCCGCTCCGTGACTCGGCAAATATTACCTGCGTTTTTGTTGAATTTGTAAGTAACTGATAATTAGCGTTAAGGGTCGTTGGCACGGGGTTTGCTTAGTGGGAGCAGATGAACATCGGTCTCTATCAAAGCGCCTCCGCCTTATCCGCTCTCGAGCGGTGGCAGGATGTCGTTTCGCAAAATATCACGTCGAGTCAGACGACCGGGTATCGCAAACGGACCGTTAATTTTAGCGCGGAATTACGCGGCGAATTACAGACCGATCCCAACGGTCGCTTAGGCCGCGAAGGCGAGGGGCAAGCGCTGGTGTTTCCGCAGAGCAATAAAAGCATCAGCTTTACCACGGGGGAAACGCAGCCGACCCGCCGCGAGTTGGATCTCGCGATTCAGGGCGAGGGATTTTTCGAAGTGCAAATGCCGGATGAGTCCAAGGCTTACACCCGGAGCGGTGAATTTCGCATGAACTCTGACCGCATGCTGATCACGGCCGGTGGTCAACCGGTGCTCTCGACTTCCGGCAGTCCCATTACTTTTTTACCGGGCGGCGGCGAAGTCACGATCAGTCGCGACGGCACCGTCTCCCAAGGCGCGTCCTCCGTGGGCAAGATCGGGGTGCAGAAATTTGCGGATAATCGCCAACTCACCCCGATCGCCGGGGGCTATTTTGTGGCGGACACCTCCGTCGAGCCGACCGCGGTTGAGAAACCCGAAGTGCTCCAGGGTTACCTGGAGGGCAGCAACGTTACTTCCCTGCGTGAAATGGTGGACATGGTCCTCATCTCCCGCGCCTACGAAGCGAATCAAAAAATTATCACCACCGTCGATCAGACGATGCAAAAAACCCTCGAAGCTCTGGGCTGATTTTTTGGCATTTTTCCCCCGATCATCGTCACCCCCGCGCACTCCTCCCTATGAACCTCTCCCTATATTCCGCTGCCACCGGCATGGAGGCCCAACAGCTCAACCTGAATACCATCGCCAATAATCTGGCGAACGTGAACACGCCCGGTTTCAAGCGGAGCAAAATTGAATTTCAGGATTTGCTCTACCAGAAGCCCCGCGCCTCCGGCTCCGACTCCGGCGGCGGCAATCTCGTCCCCACCGGCATCGAGGTCGGCAACGGCTCCCGTGTCGCGGCCACTTCTAAAGTTTTTACCCAGGGTCAACTCACGCAGACGGGCGAAAAATTCGACGTCGCGATTCAAGGTGATGGTTTCTTCGAAGTGCAGCGCGCCGATGGCACGATCGGCTACACGCGCGATGGCTCCTTCAAACTCAATGCGCAGGGCCAAATGGTGAACGTGGATGGCTTGCCGCTGATCGGTGGCTTCCAACCCATTCCCGCCGGCGCTTCTTCGGTCAATATTGCCCAGAACGGTGAGGTCACCGTTCAGTCCGCGAGCGGCACGCAAAGTTTCCGGCTCACCATGACGCGCTTCGCCAATCCTTCCGGGCTGCGCAGCTTGGGTGGCAACCTTTACGAGGAGACGGCCGCCAGCGGTACCCCGGAGTCGGGTTCCCCCAGCGAGGCCGGTTTCGGCAGCATCATCCAGGGCTACACCGAAGCTTCCAACGTCAACATCGTGGAAGAAATGGTTAACCTCATCGTGGCCCAGCGCGCCTATGAAATTAATTCCAAGTCGATCCAGACGTCGGACGAAATGCTCCAGAACGTCGCTAACATGAAACGCTAATTCTATGCGCGCATCTTTTCTCCTAATCTTAGTTCTCGCCGTCACCGCCTTGCGCGCGGCGCCGGCCGTCGATGCCGCCGTCGGCGCCACGCCGCTCTCCCGCGATCAATTTGTCGCCTTGCTGACGGAAAATCTCGTTAGTCATTTTAATCTCGAGGGGGAACTCCAACTGGAATTACTCCGCGCGTGGGCCGCTCCCGCCCGGGTGGCCGCCCAGTGGTCCGTCGAGATCGCCGAATATCCGGCTTTGCCCGCGGCCGCGATGCTCACGCGCTGCCGCCTGTTAGCCGATGGCCAAGTCGTCGGCGAATACACCGCCACGCTCCGCGCCAGCCTGTGGCGTGATGCGTGGGCCGCTCGCCAACCGCTCGCCGCCAACACCTCTTTTGATGCCGCTTCACTCGAAACGCGCCGCGTTGATTTTCTCCGCGACCGCGAGGCCTTACCCGCCACGGTCGGGGATCATACCTACCTCTTCGCTCGCTCCATTCAACCGAATCGCCTTCTGACCTGGCGTGATATCTCGCGCCGTCCACTCGTGCGCAAGGGTGACCTCATCGAGGTCGCCGCCATCGACGGCCAACTGCAGATTATCATGCGTGGCTTGGCCATGGAGAACGGCGCCGCGGGCGACACCGTCACCGTTCGTAATCCGGAATCGAAACGCAATTTCGCCGCGCAGGTCATCGCCGAAAACCGCGTGCAGATCCGCTTCTAATTTCCCCCATGTCTTTCGCCCGTTTATTCTCTGTCACCACCTGCGCCGGCCTGCTCGCCCTGAGCGCTGAGGCGGGCTCACTCTGGACCGCTGGGGGCAGCAACCGGAGCATGTTCGCCGATCACAAAGCGGCGCAAGCGGGCGACATCCTGACGATTGTCGTCAGCGAGGCGGTCGCCGCCAGCAATAGCCAAAGTAAAAAATCGGCCCGCGATTCTTCGATCGCCGATGCGATTACTAATTTTATTTATCCGACCACTGGCCTCCACAAGGGCTCCCTCCCGAGCATGGCGCTCGCGGGCACCGCCGCCAGCTCCGGCAGCGGCGATGTCAGCAATAACCAAAGCCTCAATGCCCGCGCGGCCGTCCTGGTCTCCGACGTCCTGCCCAATGGCAACATGGTGATCGAGGGCGCCCGCATCGTGACTTTCTCCGGCGAAACGCAGTACGTCGTGCTCCATGGCGTCGTCCGGCCTGATGACATCGCGAGCGATAATACGATTCAGTCCAGCAATATTGCCGATGCCC
>CAIJFT010000366.1 GCA_903820035.1 uncultured Opitutia bacterium | reverse complement strand
TTGCTTGAACACCCGGCGGCAGGTGGGCAGGTCGCTCGACTCCAGTTGCTCCTGAAGCGAAATGGTATGGGTCGAGACGATCAGTTGGCGGGTTTGATCAACGGCGCGGATGATGCCGGGCAGGAGGTAGGCGAGGGATTTGCCGACGCCGGTGCCGGCTTCAAAGAGCAGGGGGGTGTCGTCTTCCATCGCGGCGGCTACCGCCCGCGCCATTTGCTCCTGCTGGGGCCGGTGCTCGAGACGCAGTCCCTCCTGCAGCCAGCCGCCCTCGGCGAACAATTTCGCGGTGAGAACAGGTGCGTGGCTGACGGGTGGGGGCGCGGGGCCGGATTCGTCGCGGAGGCCAATCATATCAAGAGCGGTTGGGCACCCAATCAGGTGCGAAACTCATGGCGCAATTGAATTTGCCGTCTGTTTCGGGCGGGGCAGTCTGCATCCGCTATGCAAACCGCGACGAACTCCGGCGGGAACTGGGTGGATGAATTGGTGAAATTCCTGCGGGAACAACCCTCGGTCAGTGCCGTGCGGATCGATCCGGCGACCCAGAAGGTGGCCATCGCCACCGTCGGCCGGATGGAAATTCCAGGCTTGGAGGTTAAATTGGCCGAGACCATTGCCGCAATCGAAGCGGACTTATCCGCGAGGGCGGCCGCGCGCGCGCCGGGCGGTTATACCGTACGGCGGTCGGGCGATACGGTGGTGGTTGGGCGCGAACAGTGCGTCACGGCGGAAAAGCTCTGGCTCTGGCGCGAGATGGAGTGGCCCGAGATCAAGGCCGAGCCTACGCCGGCCGACCAAGAGTGGCGTCTCCTCGCCCTGCTTGCCACGATTTGTGCTGGCGCGGGTCTCGCTGGCGAGGTCGCCGGCTATTTCGCCCCGCAGTTGCCGTGGTTGTCCCGAGGGTTGTTTTTTATCGGTATTGTCACCGGTGGCTGGGACGCCGCGGTGGACACCTGGGCGAATCTCAAGAAGCGGCAAATCGATATTCATTTCCTGATGTTGGCGGTGGCGATCGGCGCGATGCTGATCGGGGCGTGGGGCGAGGCGGTTCTGCTCCTATTCCTGTTTTCCGCTTCCGGTGCGATGGAAGAGTATGCGCTCGACCGGACCCAGCGGGAAGTCAGCGCGCTGCTAAAGTCTTCACCGAAGAGCGCGACGGTGGTGCTGGGGGACGGCTCCGAAAAACAGGTTCCGGTCGAGGCCTTGCAATTGCAGCAGCGGTTGCGGGTGCGGCCGGGCGAGGCGTTCGCGGCCGATGGTCTTGTCGTCAGCGGCAAAAGTGCCAGTGACGAGTCGGCCCTCACCGGCGAAGCGACTCCGGTGGAAAAGAACGTCGGCGACCAGATTTTCAGCGGCACCATCAACCTCTGGGGGCTGGTGGATTTCAACGTCGTGCGGCTGCCGTCCGAGAGCACGCTGCAGAAGATAATCCGGCTGATTCAGACCGCCCAGAAACTGAAGGCGCCGAGCGAGCGCTTCACGGATCGTTTCGGCACCGGCTACACCTACGGCGTGATCGGGGGGGCGACCCTGATGTTTCTCGTGTGGTGGCTGGTCTTCAAGCTGCCGGCCTTC
>CAIJFT010000365.1 GCA_903820035.1 uncultured Opitutia bacterium | reverse complement strand
TCACCGTCATCCAGAAGAGTTCCACCAGCGACCACACGAAGAAATCGCCGCGGAACATCAGGGTCCGCGTAATCGAGTACCGGGCGCAGGCGAGCCAGACTTTGAGGTAATGGGACATGGCCGTTGGGTTCAGCCGCCGACCGCGGTGTGGCGGCGCAGGCCGCGGGTCCACAGGACCTGGTTGAGGAGCAGCAGCGCGATCACCCAGCACGCCTGGATGCCGAGACCCTGCACGGCGGCGGCCTGGTCGGTGCGGCCCGTGAGGATCGCGCCGGGGAAATACATCTGGTAGTAGAACGGCAGGAACTGCGCCGTGCGGTAAATCCAGGCCGGCAACAGATCGAGCGGGAACATCTGGCCGCCGAGGACGGTTTCAATGGCCATCGAGAGGATCACGAAGCCCTGGATATCCAGGAACCAGAACGTCAGCAGCCCGAAACAGTATGCGATGCTGAACTGGATCAGGGCCGACATCAGCAGCGCGGGAATGCCCACCGCAAGGCGCCACGGGTCGTGCGGGAAAGTGAGGGTGTCACCGATCACCGGGTACGCGACGAGCAGCGGCACAAAGATGAGCAGGCCTGAAACCAGCCGGGCGGCGACGAAGATGCTGAGGCGGTAGAGGAAGTAGTTGATCGGCTTCAGCAGGAACTGGTTGATCAGCCCGTTGCGGATTTCCTCGCTGATCTGGTAGTCTTCGTTGAAGGCGCTGATGAAGAACTGGAGGACGAGCAGCGTGACGAAGTAGGTCAGCGTCTGCTTCAGGTCGAAGCCGCCGATCTGGTCGGCGCCGGCGAAGGCCGCACCCCAGAGGATGAACACGACCGCGAGGTGGAAGAGCGAGAAGAAGCCCCGCACCATGAAATTCCACCGGTACACGATGTTGCTCTGCAGCCCGACGAGGAAGGCCTGGCGGTATTTGTCGAACGAGGAAAACATCGGGCGGGAAAACCACGAAACACACGAAACACACCAAAGCCAGACAGCGGCCGGCGTAGTTTAGTGTGTTTCGTGGTTTTCGTGGTTTCTTATTCTTACTTCAGGCCAAATCGCTCGATCACTTCCTTGCCGAGGTTGTGGTAGGCCGTGGCGCCGGGATTCAACGGGTCGTAGTCGAAGATCGTCTTGCCGAAGCTCGGGGCCTCGGAGAGGCGGATGGTGCGCGGGATGACGGTGTTGAAGATCTTGTCGGGCAGGTGCTGCTTCACCTCGTCGACGACCTGCCGCGACAGGTTCGTCCGGAGGTCGAACATCGTCATGACCACGCCGCCGAGTTCGAGCGCGTCGTTCACGTGTGCGGCCTTCAGCCGTTCGACGTTGCGCAAAATCTGGCCGAGTCCTTCGAGCGCGAGATATTCGCACTGCAGCGCGATCAGCAGGTAATCGGCGACCGCGAGGCTGTTCATCGAGAGCATGCCGAGCGCCGGCGGGCAATCGATGATGATGACGCGGTACTTCCCGGATTCGCGGATGGGGGTGAGCACCGTGCGCAGGCGCGAAAGGTAGTTTTCGGTCTGGGCGAGTTCCATCTCGGCCGCCGCGAGGTCCTCCTCACTCGGCAGGAGAAAGAGGTTCGCGTACTGCGTCTTCACAATCATCTCGGCCGCCGTGCCCTCGCCGTGCAACGGGCCGTACAGGCTCCGGCCCGCCTGCTTTTCGACGCCGATCGCGCTGGTCGCGTTGGCCTGGGGATCCAGATCGATGAGCAGCGTCTTGATTTTTTTCTCGGCCAGCGCCGCGGCGAGATTGACCGCGGTGGTGGTTTTGCCGACGCCGCCCTTTTGGTTGGCGATGGTGAAGACAGTGGTGGGCATGAAGGTGCGGAATGCCTAGCGGCTTCACCGCCGGCCGCAAGCGTGGTGTCGCGCGATCGAAAAAACGGAAATCACCGCGGTCGGCGACAGCCGAACGGGCCATCCACAGCAGGCGGCGGCGGCAGATTGCCGCCGCGGGAATATTTCGGGCCGGCGGATCGCGGGCCGGGTGTAGGCCCGGCCGTTGGCCGGGTGATTCGGTGGAATGTCCGTGCCGGACGCCCGCCCACCGGGCGGGCGTACATCCCATCAGGCTCCGGCGGCGGCTCGTCGGCCATTTCGGAGTAGACGCCGGCGCGGGTCCGCGGCTTGGTGGCGCCTTGTCGCTTTCGCTTACCCTCCAACCGATCGGCTTTCTGCGGACCTGCCAGCAGGTGAAGTTTCAGGCGGGGCATCAGCCGGCGACCGCGACCGCGGCGGCCAACGAACTCGAGTTGCGGCCGGGCTGCGGTTACGAGCAGGCGCTCCAGGATCTCGCCGGCATGGAGCGCGTATGGCTGCTCTGGTGGTTTCACCGCAACGAAGATTGGCGGCCATTGGTCCTGCCGCCGCGCGGACCATCGCGGCGGCGCGGCGTCTTCGCCACGCGTTCCCCGCACCGGCCGAACCCGCTGGGCCTGACCGCCGTGCCGCTGCTGGGGATCACGGGGCGGACGCTGCAACTCGGGCCGTGCGATCTGGTCGACGGCACGCCGGTATTTGACCTCAAGCCGTACGTCGCCGCCTACGATGCGTTTCCCGATTCGCGGGCGGGCTGGATCGACGCGATGGAGGCAGAGGAGCGTGCGCCCGCGCGGTTTACCGTGGAAATCTCGGCGGCGGCGGGCGAGCAGATCCGTTGGCTGCGCGAAACGTGGGGCGTCGAGTTCACCCCGCGGCTCATGACGCTCCTCGCCCGGGATCCGTCGCCGCACCGCACGCGGCGCATTCGGCGGCGCGGACCCGTGAACTCGGAGATCGGCTGCGGCGCATGGCGGGCGGTGTTTGTCGTGGACCAGACGACGGTTTCGGTCCTCGCAGTGGAGGCGGCTTATCCCATGAAATTCCTGACGCGGGCGGAGTATCACGACGTGCCCGACCGGGAGGCGCAGTTGGCGTTTCTGGCGCGCTGGCCGGCGGAAGGGATCTGATGCGGCCGTTGATCAGGCCGAGGGGCTACCGCTGAGGGAATGGCCCGAAGGGTCATCCGGAGGGTGCGGCTGCGGCTGATCGCAGCCGCGGGGAGACGGAGGGCCCGCTGATCGCGGACTGGGTCGTTGTAGGCCCGGCGGCTGGCCGGGCGTGACGGTGCGAATGTCCGGTCGAATCGCCCGCCCACCGGGCGGGCCTACCTCGGACTCACTCCGCCTTGCCCTTCGCCTTCTTCTGCTTCGGTGCGCCGGGGCCGGCGGTGAAGGGATTGGTCGTCGGGTCGACGTGCGTGCGCTTCGCCCACGCGGTCCATTGCGCGGCGAGGTCGCGTACCCGCTCGGGTTGGACGCCGGCGAGGTTCTTCATTTCCGTTGGGTCGGACGCGAGGTTGTAGAGCTCCCACGCGTCGCCGACGGTCGAGACGAGTTTCCAGTTTCCGTCGCGCACCCCGCGGCTGCCGTCGTGCTCGAAGAACAGCGGCGCGGCGCGCGCTACCCCGCGGTTGGCGAAGGCCGGCACGAGACTGACGCCCTCCATCGGTTGCACGGCGACGCCGTTACGTTGCGCGGGATAGGTGCCGCCGGCGAGTTCGAGCAGGGTCGGCATGAAGTCGATGAGGTGTCCGGTCTGCTGCCGTAGCTCGCCGCGGGCACCGATGCCGGCCGGCCAGTGGGCAATCATCGGTGTACGGATGCCGCCCTCGTGGCTGAAATGTTTATAGCTCCGCCATGGCGTGTTGCCGGCGTTGGCCCAGGCGCTGCCGTAGCTGACGTAGCTGTCGGGCATGCCGATCGACTTCAGGTCGGCGCCGAGGTGGAGGATGTTTTTCGGGCTACTCGATTCGTCGAAGCCGAGCGGGTCCCATTCCCAGCAGGCGCCGTTGTCGCTGAGGAAGAGAATCAGCGTGCGCTCGAACTCGCCGTGCGCCTTGAGGTCGGCGACGACGCGGCCGACGGCGGCGTCCATGCGATCCACCATCGCGGCGAAAACCGCCATGCGGCGCGCGAGGTCGCGGCGGCGGTCTTCGGGAAAGGACGTCCACTCCGGGTTTGGCTGGCCGGCGTACGGCGACGGCTTCGCGTGGGATTTCGCCGGCACGTCGCTGCGCGGCGTGAGCTCGAGGTCGGCGGGCACAAGCTTCAGTTGCTGCTGGCGCGCGAGGCGTTCGGCGCGGATCGCGTCCCAGCCTTTTTCAAAATACATCCGCTCGTACTTCGCGATGTCGGCCTCGGGCGCGTGCAGCGGGAAGTGCGGGGCGTTGAAGGCGAGGTAGAGGAAGAACGGCTGTTTGCGCCCGCGGGCGTCGGCGAGGAAATCGACCGCGTAGTCGGCGAAGGCGTCCGTCGAGTAAAACGTCCCCGGCTTGCCGCCCTCGGCCGACGTGTACGGCCGCTTGGTCCGGCCCTCGGGCCAGCGGGTGTAGTAGGGGTTTTCGTGCCAGCATGAATTGTAGCCGCCGAGCATGCCGTAGAATTCGTCGAAGCCGCGGTCGGTCGGTTTGAAGCCGATCTTCGGCTGGTGGAGGTGCCACTTGCCGACCATGTACGTCGAATAGCCGGCGGCGCGGAGGCCCTCCGCGAGCGTGACGGTGTTGGCCTGGAGCGTGCCCCGGTAGCCGGGGAACTCGGGGCCGCGGTCGTTGGTCATGTTGCCCACGCCCGCCTGGTGTGGATACAGGCCGGTGAGGAGCGAGGCGCGCGACGGACAGCAGCGCGCAGAGTTATAGAACTGGGTGAAGCGCACGCCGCCGGCCGCGAGGGCGTCGAGGTTCGGCGTGGCGATTTCGCCGCCGTAGCAGCCGAGGTCGCTCCAACCCAGGTCGTCGGCGAGGATGAGTACGACGTTCGGCCTTGGGGCGGCTTGGGCGGTGAGCGGCAGGGCGAGCGCGGCAAACCACAGGGAGACGAGGGGGCGGAGTTTCATCGGCGGGGTGGGCGCAGTGGAACAGGCAGCGGGCGGAAACGAAAGCCTGCGGCGCGCACATTCGGCGGATGAAAATCCACCCGCCTGCAACCGCTCACCGCGTCGTTACGCCCCAAACCGTCGCGAGCAGCGCGTGCATGTCCGGGTCGTGCCGCTGGAGCTGTTCGCGCTCATACGGGTAAAAATCATTGCGGCCGAAAAACGCCTCGGTGGTCTCGGCAAAATACTCCTGCGGATTGCTCAGCGCGTACGCCCGGTCCAAGCGGGTGCGGCCGGCGGCATCCCGCCGCTCGACGCGATCGTAGGTTCCCCCGGCCTTGGCCTTTTCATAGGCGGCCCGGATTCCCGCGTGATGGGAGCCGAGCACACGGTCGTGATACGCGTGGGCCAGTTCGTGGAGCACAAAAACCGGCATCCGCCGCTGCTCGGCCTCGAAGATCCGGATGTTGGTGAACTCCACGCTCCGGGCCATGGCGGGGTCGCGGCCGTTGGCGCGGAGCCAGCCCGCGGACGGGTGGTACTCGGCCTTGGGCGCCAAGCCGGCGTACTCGGGTGAAAGCCACAGCGGTACTTGCCTCAGTTGGGCGACGGCGGGAGCAGGCACGGTCTGTACGATGGACTCGAGCTGCTCCTGGAGAATCGCCAAGGCGCGGGCGGTGGCCACTCCCTGTTCGTCCATCAGTCGTGCGCTGACGTGCACGGTCCAGCCCGCGATGATCCGCGTGTTCGGTGCGGGAGTGGCCGCGTTACTGCTGCCGGCAAATGCCAACAGGAGGGCCAGTGCGGCGCGCGTCATGGTTCTCGGCGACCCGATCACTTCTGCTTCTTCTTTTTCCCGACGGGGGCGACGTACGTCGTGCCGTGGTCGGCGGGCAGCGAACGGTGCCAGGCGACGACGGCCTCGGTCAGGCGTTGGGTTTCGGCGGGGTGCGCGGCGGCGACATCCTTGCTCTCGGCCGGGTCGGCGACGAGGTCGTAGAGCTCGGCGCGGGTGCCATCATATTCGCACAACAACTTCCACCGGCCGTCGCGCACCGCGAGGTCGGGGAGATTTTCGATGCCCGAAAATGAACCGCGGTCCGGCGGACGGCGGAAGAAGAGCGGCCGGCCGCGCGAGGCGTTGGAATTGCCGAGCAGCACCTCGCGCAACGCTACGCCGTCGAAGGCCACATCGCGCGGTGCGGCCACGCCGGCCAGGTCGAGGATCGTCGGCACGAGGTCGATCGTCGCGAACGCGGACTCGCGGTTCACGCTGCCGGCACGCGCGGCCGGCATGAAGCCCGGGCCCCATACGACGAGGGGCGAGCGGATGCCGCCCTCGTAGAGCATCCCCTTGCCGCCGCGAAAGACGCCCGCGGAACCGGCGCCGGCCTCGGGGCCGTTGTCGGAGCAAATCAGGATGAGGGTGTTGTCGCGGAGTTTGGGATCGGCGCGGATGGCGTCGAAGATCACGGCGACCTGCTCGTCCATGCGCTCGAGCACCGCGTGATAGAGGGTCCGCTTCGTGCCGTCGCCGCGGCGGGCGGCGGCGGGGAAGAACGGCGAGTGCACGTCGTCGGGCCAGAGGTTCACGTAGAACGGCTTTCCGGCCTTGGCCGCGTCGCGGATGAACGCGAGTGCGCCGGCGACGAACGCGCCGGTCACGCGGTCGCGGTCCAGCCAGGTGATCTCGCCGCGGCCGAGGGTGTCCGAACCAAGCGCATATTTTTTCGGACCCGTGCCGTCGAGGGCGTCGTTGAGCGGGAGCACGCGCGGACCGAGGCCCTCGAAGTTGGTGAGCGAAGTGTCGAAGCCGTACTCGGTGATGAGGGGCGCCTCTCCGACGTCGCGTTGTCCGCCCATGTGCCACTTGCCGAAATGCCCGGTGGCGTAGCCGGCGTCGTGCAGCATCCGCGCGAGCATCGGGGCGCGTGGGTCGAGCCACTGCGCGATGCCGCGGGCGTTGTTTTCCGCGCGGTTGGCAAGGTAGGAACTGATGCGCCAGCGCTGCGGGTACTGGCCGGTGGACAGGCCGGTGCGCGACGGCGAACAGATCGGGGACGCGACGTAGAAATGCTCGAAGCGCAGGCCCTCGCGTGCGAGCCGGTCGATGTTCGGCGTCTTCGCCGCGGTGTTGCCGAAGCAGGAGAAGTCGGCCCAGCCCATGTCGTCGACCAGGAGCAGGAGGACGTTGGGGCGGTCCTTGGCCGCGAGCGGCGTGAGTGCAAGGACCAGCGCGGCGAGGCGGAGGAGTTTCATGGTGCGAGGGCTGGCCCGGCCGAAATTACTTTTTCCCCTTCTTCGTATTCTTGGCGCGATCGGCGTCGCGGCTCGCGGCGCGACCGGTCAGCGGCCAGTTGGGGTCCTCGGTGCGGGCGGACTGCATGAGGGCCTCGGCGCGGGCGACGACGTCGGGCTGGAAGGCGGCGAGGTCTTTCGTCTCGGCCGCGTCGGTCGTGAGGTCGTAAAGTTCGATCGGGCTTTTGATGCCGTTGCGCACGGCCTTCCAGTGGCCGAAGCGGATTGCCTGGATCGGCTTGTTCTCGTGGAGCTCCCAGTAGAAATACTCGCGCGGCGGCGCCGCGCCGCCTTGGAGGAACGACACCAGCGAAAGGCCGTCGGGCTTCAATCCGGCGGGCAGTGTGGCGCCGGCGAGTGCGGTGGCGGTCGGCAGGAAATCCCAAAACGCCCACGGCTCGTCGCTCACGCGCCCGGCCGGGACGACGCCCGGCCAACGGGAGATCGCCGCCTGGCGCAATGCCCCTTCGTAGAGGCCGCGCTTGTACCCGCGCAGACCGTTGCCGGCCTGATTGAAAAGCTTCCCCATCTCGGAGGTCGGCTCGAAGGACGACCCGTTGTCGCCGGCGACGATCACCAGGGTCTTTTCGTCGAGTTTGAGTTCGGCGAGCAGGTCGAGCACCTGACCGACGTCGCGGTCGAGCCGCGTGACCTGCGCGGCGTAGGCTTTTTGCTGCGCAGACCACGGCTGATGGGCGTAAATGCCGAGGTCGTCGATCTCGTGGTTTCCGTGGGGCAGGGTGATGGCGTAGAAGAGGAAGAAAGGCTTTTCTTTTTGCGCGCGGATCCAGCCGAGTACGTCGGTTTGGATCACGTTTTGCGCGTAGATCGGGCCCACGCCCTCGCCGGTGTTGCCGGGCAGATCGAACTTTACGCCGTCGCGGTAGAGGAAGGTCGGGAAATAGGAGTGCGCGTGGCGCTGGCAGTTGTAGCCGATCTGGTGGTCGAAACCCTTTTTCAACGGGCTGCCCGTGGTGTCGAACATCCCCATGCCCCACTTGCCCGCGACTGCGGTGGCGTAGCCGGCGGTCTTTAAAATCTGGGCGACGGTCGTGGTGCTCGCGGGCAGGGGCAGTTGGCCCTCGACCGGCACTTCCCAATTGCCGCGCACCGGCGCGTGGCCGCTGTGGAGGCCGGTCATGAGCGACGTGCGCGATGGCGCGCAGACGCTCGTGCCGCAATAGGCCTGCGTATACCGCGTGCCTTCGAGCGCCATGCGGTCCAGGCGCGGGGTTCGGATCAGTTTCTGGCCGTAGACGCCGACGTCGCCCTGGGCGAGGTCGTCGCTGAGGACAAAGATGATGTTGGGGTTGGCGGGAAGTGCGGCGCCGGCGGCGAAGAGCGACGCGGCGGTGCACAGCGCGAGAAACGGCAGGAGGAAGCGGGGCATGGTGGGTACGACGAACGTGGGGTGGGGTGGGTAACGCGCCGAGACAAAATCGCGGATGCGGTGGGAGCGTAGGCCAGCTCGCTTGCGAGCGCAGCTTGGAAAGTTCGCGCGCGCACAAGCGCGCTGGCCCGACAACCAGGCCGGAAGGTGCTTGTTTCTGTCCCACGGTTCGACCTCAGATCAGGCACCCCGCCTATGCAACGTACCCTGCTGCTCCTGGTTTTCCCGTTCCTCCTCGCGGCCGCCGCGGCGGAGAAGCCCAACGTCATTCTCATCTACAGCGACGACCACGGCTGGGCCGACCTCGGGGCGCAGGGCGTGGATCCGGACATCCGCACGCCGCACCTCGATCAACTGGCCCGCGACGGCGTGCGTTTTGCCCGCGGCTATGTCACCGCACCGCAGTGCGTGCCCTCGCGCGCGGGCGTGATCACCGGCCGGTATCAGCAGCGCTTCGGGGTGGAGGACAATCTCAAGGGTCCGCTGCCCCTCGCCGAGATCACGATCGCCGAGCGCCTCAAGCCCGCGGGCTACGTGTCCGCCCAAGTCGGCAAGTGGCACCTCGAGCCGACGCCCCGCACCGACACGGCGAAATCGGCGGCGAACGAGTTCGCCTTTCTGCCGGGTGCCCAGGGCTTCGACGAATATTACACGGGGCCGATGAACAGCTTCGTCGCCTCGCACGACTTGCAGGGCAATCAACTCGCCAAGGCCCCGCAGCGCTTGCACGACCCCCGCTTCCGCTGCGTGTGGCAGACGGATGCCGCGGTCTCGTTCATTTCCCGTCACGCGCGCGAGCCGTTCTTTCTCTACCTCGCCTACTTCACGCCGCACGTCCCGCTCGAGTCGCCCGAGCCGTGGTTCGCGCGCACGCCGGCCCACCTGCCGAAGGAACGGCGGCAGGCGCTGGCGATGATTGCGGCGATGGACGACGGCGTCGGCCGCATCCGCGCGAAACTCCGCGAACTCGGCGTCGAGCGAAACACCCTCGTGTTCTTCATCGGCGACAACGGTGCGCCGCTCAAGGAGGGGGCGTGGAACGGCTCGCTCAACCTGCCGCTCACCGGCGAGAAGGGTATGCTCACGGACGGTGGCGTACGCACGCCGTTTGTCGCCGCGTGGCCGGGCACGTTTCCCGCGGGCCGTGTTTACGAACATCCGGTCAGCGCCCTTGATGTCGCCGCGACCGCCAACGCGCTCGCCGGCCTGCCGGACGATGCGCGGCTCGACGGCGTGAATCTCGTGCCGTTCGTGACGGGCGCGCGGAGCGGTCCGCCGCACGAGGCGCTGTTCTGGCGCTGGCGCAGCCAGTCGGCGGTGTTGGAATTTCCGTGGAAACTGATCCGCCTCGGCCCGACGGAGCGGTTCCTCTTCGATGTCACGCGGCCCGAGGGTGAAACGAAGAACCGGCTCGCCGAGAAACCGGAGATCGCGGCACGCCTCGAGGCGAAACTCGCCGCGTGGACGCAGGGGCTGACGCCGCCGGGGTTGCCCACGGAGTCGAATGCGCAGGACCAGATGTTCTTCGACGCGCACGTGCTGAAAACCGGCGCCGCGGCGAAGAAGCGCACCGCCAAGGCCGAGGCGCCCCCGGCAGACAAGCCGGCCGCCAATCTCCAAGGCTGGGTCGTGCGCAACGGCACCGCCGCCGTGCGGGACGGGGCGCTCGTGGTCACACCCGACGCCGGTGGCAAGGCGCGGCCGTTTCTCACGTTCAACGGCCTCGATCTGGCCGGTCCCGTCACGTTACGCCTGCGCCTCCGCGCCGGCGCGGCGGGTATGGGCAACGTCACGTGGCGGGCGAAGGGCCAGCCGGATTTCACCGCGGAGCAGACGGCGAAGTTCGCCGTGCCGGCGGCGTCCGGTGGGAGCGAGGTCGAGGTGAAGGTGCCCGTCCAAGGCAGTCTGTTACACGTGCGCGTGCAGGCCGCCGAGGCCGGCGCGTGGCCGGAGATCGAGCGCATCACGCTGCAGGGTGTCACCGGCGCGGCGCGGGAGTGGCGGTTTAAACCC
>CAIJFT010000364.1 GCA_903820035.1 uncultured Opitutia bacterium | reverse complement strand
TCGCCCCGATCGTACGTCAAGTGAGCGCCGAATTCGGGGTCCGCTACACCGCGCACCGCAGCTTCGTCCGCGCCCTGTTCTCGCACGTCCGCTGGCTTCACCGCATGGGCCGCCCGGAAACCGCGTAGGCCGGGGTCGCCCCCGCGGAACGCCTTTCAGCAGCAAGGCAGGACGCGTCACCGCAAAACCCGATGCCCCCATCGGGTTTTTTTATTCCCCCCCCGTGCCCGCACGATGGGGACATCGGGTCCCCAGTCACCCGTGGCTCAGGCCGCGCCCGGGTTTCGGGCCGGAATCTCGACGGTAAAACAGGTGCCCACGCCGAGGGTGGATTCCACGGCAATTTTTCCGCCGAGGATGTCCGTCATCCGTTTGACGATGTTCAACCCGAGCCCGCTGCCTTTGATTATGCCGACATTCGAGCCGCGTTCAAACGCATCAAAGATTCGCTTCAAATCCGCCTCCGGAATGCCAATGCCCTTGTCCGCGATCGCGAGCCGGGCCTGCGTCGCATCAACCTGCAGCGTGACGGCGATCGTCGTGCCCGCGCCCGAATAGTGCGCCGCGTTGATGAGCAGATTCGAAACAATGTGATGCAGGATGTTCACGTCGGAGTGAAACCCGGTGGCATCCCCCTCGACGGTTAATACGAACGGATGGGCGTCGCAGTCCCCTATCCGCACCTCATCCACCACGCGTTGCAGGAACTGCGGCAGATTGATCGCCGCAAATTCCACCCGGGTCCGTCCCGCATCGACGCGGCTGAGGATCAGCATGTCGTCGAGCATCGAAGTCATCCGCTGCAGCGACTCGGTGATGCGAACGAAAAGTTCGTTGCGCTTCGCGGGGGCAAGGCGCTCCAGATGGTTGCGCAGGATCTCGAGGGATCCGAGCGCCACCGACATCGGGGTACGAAACTCGTGCGAAGTCACCGAGATGAAACGCGTCTTCATTTCGGAAACTTCCCGCTCCTTCTCCAGCATCAGGGCGGTCTCGGCCTCGATGCGCTTACGCTCGGTAATGTCCCGGATGAAGATCACAAACTCGTCCGCTGTCACCGGAGCCGCCCGCAATTCCACCATGAGGTGCGCCTCCGTCCCGCCCAAATCCGCTTCCAACGCAAAGGTCTCGTCCCCGTTCAACGCGCGGGTGCCGGCTTCCAGACACCGCGCCAGCAGGCGACCGTTGATGTTACCGGCCACGGCGGAGTCCCCGTGCAAGAGCGGCGCAAGGGACTCGGAATGGCGCGCTTGGTGCCGGTTCAAAATGGTACCGTCGGCCCGGAGCCGCACGACGAGGTCGGGCATGGCGTTCAACAGGGCCTGAACCTCCCGGTTGCGGCCGGCCAGCTCAGCGGTGCGCTGTTTGATCCGCTGTTCGAGCTCCACGTTGAAACCCTGCACGACCGCGAACGAATCGCGGGCGCTCAGGCCGATGCCGATCGTACGGGCGACGCTCTCGATGGTCTCCCGCTCGCGCTCGAAGAACAGGCTCGCCGCCGCATGCGGATGAACTGCCACGTAGGAAACAACGACGACCCCGGACATCCGGCCGTTGATCGTAATCGGGGCCGAAACCCCCTCCAGCGGTTTGCCCTCGGCCCCACTCGTCCGGCTGGCACCGTCAATCTCGATGAAGGCCTGCGCATGCTCGGGAAAGCGCATCGCACGCGGAAGTTCCGGTGCGATCGCGGCCAGCAGCGCCTCTCCGGAAAGATCCGCCTGATCCAACGCCGCCGCGACGAAATGCAACACCCGCAGTTGCTTCACGACCTCGTGCATCTCGATCTCGACGAGTTTGCGTTCGGTCACGTCCTGCACCGTACCCATCGCGCGGAGCGCAATCCCGTCGGCGCCGAAGCTGGCCTCACCGCTGGCTTCGATGTACTTGATCCGGTCACCGGGGAAAACCAACCGGTGCGTGATCTGATAAGGGATGCGTTGCTCCACCGCCGCCTTGAAGGTCGCCTCCACCCACTCGCGCTCCTGCGGATGAACCCGCGCCAGAAACTGCGGCAGCGTCGGCTCGCCGGCCGTCGCGTCGAATTCAAATATCCGGTATACCTCGTCCGACCAGGAAATGCGTTTGGTCGCCAGCTCGAAGATCCAGTTGCCAAGATGCGCCATCTGCTCGGCGCGGCTCAGGCGGTCGCGGCTCTGCCTCAGGTCGTCGGCCGCGCGTTCGCGGTCCGTGACATCACGGGTCACGCCCAGCAACTGGAGCGGATTGCCGTCGGGATCCAAGACCAGCGTGGTGACGACCTCGCCCCGCACTGTCCGGCCGTCACGGTGCACGTAGTCCATAATCTCAACCGAGGTCCGCGCGGCGGCCACGCCGGCGCGCAACAGTCCGACGCGGCGTTTGACCGAGGCGTCCGCCCGCTCCGCCGCGGCCGGCGTCAGGGTCCGGGCCATACTCTGCCCCAGCAGCTCGACGGCCGGATACCCGAGGAGACGCTCGCTGGCCGGACTGACATAAGTGAGTCCGTTCTTCCGGAAATCAAAGACCCAGATCGCATCGCTGGTGTTGTCCGCGATGTAACGGTATAGCTCCTCGGTACGTTGCAACGTCTCCGCGGTGTGTTTGCGTTCCGAAATATCCTCTTTGATCGCCACATAGTGGGTCGCCCGCCCCTGCTCATCGACAACCGGCGCAATCACCACCTTCTCGACATAGATCTCCCCGTTCTTCTTTCGATTACTCAGCTCGCCGCGCCACACCTCGCCCCGCGCGAGCGCGGCCCACATCTCCGAATAGACCGTGACGGGAGTCTCGCCGGATTTGAGGATCCGGGGGTTGCGCCCAAGCACTTCGGCGGGGCCGTAGCCGGTATTTTCGCAAAAAGCCGGATTCACATATTCGATCGCACCGCGCAGACCGGTGATCATCACCGACAACGGCGCCTGCTCGATCACGCGGGAGAGCTTCCGCAGTCGCTCTTCGCTCCGTTTGCGCTCCGAGATATCCTCCTTCACCGCCACGTAGTGGCTCGGCCGGCCTTGGGCGTCCAACACCGACGTGATGACCACCAGCTCGGTGATCAGCTCACCATTCTTCTTCTTGTTAATGACCTCGCCGCTCCACACCTTGCCGGCACCGATGGTTCGCCAAAGATCCGCAAAAACCGCCGGTGGCGTCAGGCCCGACTTCAGCGCGCGCGGATTTTGGCCACGCAACTCGGCGAGCGAGTAACCGCTCACGGCGGTAAAACGCGGGTTCACATACTCGATTGCACCCGCCAGATCCGTGATGACGATCGACATCGGACTTTGCTCGACCACCTGGGAAAGCTTACGCACCTGAGTTTCCGCCCGACGGCGCTCCGTGATGTCCTCGAAGACAACGAAAACGCGGTCCGGTTGCTCGGAGCCGGGACGCACCAAAGGCAACGCACTGACGGACAACCAACGGATGCCGCGCCCCGCGCCCAAATCCAGGCCCTCGATCACGCCGGACGCCGGCCGGGCGGTGCGGAGTGCAATCATGGCGGGCCGTTCCTCGTTCGTCAGCGGCGAACCGTCATCCCGGATGAAACGCAGCGTGGGCCGGTGCAGGCTCTCGCCCCGCAGCTCGTCCGGCGTCCGCGCCAAGATCCGGCAGGCCGCCGGATTGGCGTCCGTCACCATTCCGTCCGCCCCGATATAGAGCACGCCGAGTTCGAGATTCTCGAAGAGCATATGGTGCTGCTCTTCGTTCATCTGGAGTTCCTTGCTCAGCCGCTTGGCTTCGGTGATGTCGGTCCAGATCGCCGCTAGGAGTTTTCGATCGCCGATCTTTACGGCCCGCAGGCTCACCCGCGTATCGCGCCGCCGACCGTCACGATGGCGGTGGATTGTTTCAAACACCCCGACACCGGCGCTCAGGATCACGTCACTCGCCTGCCGAATCTCCGCGGCGGTCTTAAGTCCCTCGATATCGGGTACGGTGAGCGCCGCGAATTCCACCCGCGAGTACCCCAGCCTCTCGTGGGCGGCCGTGTTGAATTCGACAAACTTGAAGGTGACGGGATCAATCAAGACCGTTGAGTCCAACGCCTGCTCCACAATCGCGGAGAAAATATCTTCGCGCGCCCGCAACGAGGCCTCCGCCTCCTTGCGCGAGGTGATGTCCAACCAGTAACCGACCACTTCCACCGGACGCCCCGCGCCGTTGCGCACC
>CAIJFT010000363.1 GCA_903820035.1 uncultured Opitutia bacterium | reverse complement strand
CGCCGTCGGGGAGTGCTCAAACAGGACCTGCTGCCGGTCCCGCGCCTTGCGCCAATCGGTGACATCGACAAACGCCCCGATCGCGCCGCGCGCTTGGCCGGCGGCGTCCAGCAGCGGTTTGGCGTTACCCAAAAGGGTTCGGATCGATCCGTCCGGCTGAATTATGTCGCACTCGCACTCCAGGACGTACTTTCCGAGGGCCGCCACGCGCAGGGGAAAGTCCTCGAACCCCACCTCGCGACCATCCTTACTCACCCGAAAGGCGGAAGGCCGGATCCCGACGATACCGGACGGGGCGAAGGGAACGCTCACCGGCAGGCCCAGCAGTTCCAGCCCAACCCGATTGCCGCTTATTTCCCGGCAGTCGGGATCCTGGCTGACAAAAACGGCGGCGGGCACCGCCCGCATGATGGCCGCCAACTCCAGCGCACGGCGCTCCGCCTCTGCTCGCGCCTCAAGCAACTGACCCTCGATCCGTTTCCGCTCGGACAGATCCCGGATGAGAACAAGAAAATGCGGGAACCCATCCAACTCACTGCGGCGAATGCTCAGCTCAACTACAAGGTTCGCTCCGTCCGCGTGCCGGTGGAGGGTCTCGAATAATAGGCCGGCTGAACCAACGCCGAGCAGAAGCGCCGACGCGTCCGCGGGACTGGTGCCGGCGGGCATCAGCTCCGGTAACGACAAGTCAAGCAGCCGCGACTTCGCATAGCCGTAGAGGACCGTGGCCCGGTCGTTGACCTCGACAATCCGCAATGCCTCATCGACCAAAATGATCGCATCGTTGGCCTGACTCAAAAACACGGCGAGGCGCGCGCGCAGATCGCGCAGCTGCCGCGTGTGCTGGGATTCCCGACGTAACCTCTGGTAAACACTCCGGCGCCGCAGGCCACCCAGCATCAGTCCTAAAACTCCCGCCGCCGCCACCAAACCACCCACGAGCCCAGCCACTTCACCCGCGACCGGCGCCAGCAGCGTCTGCCGGTCAACCTTGACCGCCATCACCCATGCCGAAGCGGGCACCGCCCGGGCAAAGCCAAGCACCGCCACCCCGCGGGCGTCGCGGGCCTCGATGCTTCCCTGCTCGGAACGAGCCGCCCGAGCTTCAAACGACGCCGCCGAAGTCGCGCCAGCGCGGCCGGCCGTATTCCCCCGAACGAAATCTCCGCCGACGAGGAGTTCGGCCTCAATCGCGTGGCGGAGCCCGGCGGGACTTTTGACCACGGGAAACAATTCCCGCGCGGGATCGATCGTCATCAAAATGAGTCCCACCGGGGCCGAACCATCGGGCCCCAGGAGCGGCACGATAACATCCAGATGCCACAACGCTCCCTCTCCGGGCTCGTAGTCCAGTGCTAAGACGCGGCGCTCCGCCAAGGCCGCAGCCAGTTTACCGCGCACCGCCGGCGACAGCTCGGGGTGTGCGTCGCCGCGAGACCCGAGCGGGCGCAGCGCAATATCCAGAATGGCGATTTCCGAAAACGCGTAAGCCGTCAGGTACTCGTGCATCCAACCGGACAATTCCGCCCGGGTCGGCGCGTCGTTGGGATTCCGCGCCAAGGCCGCAACGGCCCGCGCCAGGAACGGAGTGCGGGCGAGCACGCGCGCATCCAAAAGACGCTCCGCGCGCCAGCCCTCCACCTGCGCCACTTTAGAGGCGGCAACGATCTGGAGTTCCTCCGCCGCCCGGGCCTGCACCGCCGCCGCGCGGGCCCGACCGTAGAGGACGCCGCTGGCCGCGACACAGCCCAGAGCGAAAAGGCCAACCATACCAAGGATCAGCCCAAACCGGAGTGCCCCCGATCCGGTCGCAAACGCGGCCCGGCCGGCGCAGAACATCCGGCGGATGCACCGATCAAACCGCCCCGCCGCCAGAAGACCGACCCCGTACAACGCAAAGCAGATGCTGACCATGGCCGGCGGAAACAAAGACGTGACCCCGCCCCCGACCTCCGAAGCCGCCGCCACCGCGGCCAAAACCCCGGTGAGCCCGAAATACAGACAGCACCACGCCCCCTGATAGCCAAGCATGCGCCCGAACGTGCCGCTGATCACCGGCACCAAGCGGGCGGCCAGCCCCACGGACGCGAAGCAAAGAAAACCGGAAGTGTACGGTGCCAGTCCCAAGCCCACGCTCAGGGGCCCGCCAGCCGAGACCACCCCGTCCGTCGGGAGACCGACGGCGTTCGCCACCAGTCCGGTCCCGCCCGCAGCCAAGCCCAGTCCGACGGCGGCAAATACGGCCAGCCGGCTCCACCCCCGGAGCCCCCGCTTCGCCACCAAAATCAGCCCCAGCGCCAGCCCCGCCAGCGTGAGGGCGGGGAGCCAAGGCAGCACCAGCAACCCGCAGAGACCCGAGAGAACCGCGCACGCAGCCGCCAGCGCGGAATAAGCGAACTGGATACGCTGCGAGGCGGACTGGATCGAAGGCGACACGAGGACGAAATTAAATGCTTTTTTCGCCGCAGCGACCGGCCCCGGCGTACAGCCGGACGACGCCCGAAGCGAAAGAGAGCGGAAAGACCAGCCGGAAGAAACCGGTCACGACCTCACCGCTGCAAACGTATTGATTGGAAAAGCGACGGGAATTACTCGCGGCAAAAGTGGGCAAATAAATCCAGTAAAGCCTTGATTTTACCCCCGGCGAAAACCTCCGATTGGGGAGAAGTACCACGTAGAAGATATGGAATTTGTAATGGTTATTGTTACCCATCTTATTTTTCCATTATCGGAAAATAAGATGATCGATCTCTTGGGCTGCAAGGTAGATTTTGGCCACCATGAGCGACAAAAAACCGTCCTCCCCGGTGCGCCTATTCGTGGTCGACGACCACCCTCTCTTCACGTCCCTGCTAGCCGAGATCGTCGCCGACGATCAGGATCTAAAGATTGTCGGCACGGCCCAAAGCGCCAAATCCGCCATCGAAGCGCTGCGCACCACCGAAACCGATATTGTCGTCCTCGACCTCATGTTGCCCGATATGAGTGGTATCGAGGTGATCGAGGTCCTGCGCCGGGAAAATCTCGCCAACAAGATCGTGGTCTGTAGCGGCGTCGGCACACAGGAGGCCATCGAGATGGCCTACAGCCTCGGTGCGCACGCTTTTATCGAAAAGACGGCGAATGTGCAGGAGTTCATTTCCACCCTGAAGGGAGTGGCCGCAGGTGAATCCCCGATGACCCCGCGCGTCAGCCGGATTCTGCGGGAGTTGGTCCGCCGCAAGGCCGTGACCAAGCCGTTGTGCCCCGATGACATCGGTATTCTGCGGATGCTCGCGCGCCACGAAACCATCAAGACAATTGCCTCTGAAATGGGGCTTTCCTCCTCCGCCGTGTATAAAGCGCGTGAGCGGATCGCGGAGCGAATCGGGGCGACGGGACCGCGGGACCTCTACTTGATGGCGGCCCGCCTCGGTCTGCTCACGACCGATGGCGGCGAGCTGCAGGAACGTAGCATCCCGGAACCGCCGGCCGAAGTCGGCACCGCCAAGCCCGTCGCCTAAGCCGG
>CAIJFT010000362.1 GCA_903820035.1 uncultured Opitutia bacterium | reverse complement strand
GTCGGCGGCGCCGATCTGGCCGAGTCCCCAAATGGCGTGGCGGCGGGCGAGGGCGGGGGCTGAGGTGGTCTTGGCGACACCGGCGAAGACCGCGCCGGCCTTGCGGTCGGCGAGGGTGAATTGCGCCTCGAGCCGGACGCGCCAATCGGCATGGCCGAGGAGCCGGGCGAGTTCATCGGTGGAGCGCTTGGTCCAGTCGCCGCCGATGAGTTGCTGGGTTTCCTTGATGAGTGCGGCGTGTTCCACCTTCGGATCAGAGATGGCGTAGATGCGGCCCTTCTTGGACTTCGGCCAGCCGTTGGCCCAGTCGGAGGTGTAGAGCCGGCCGTCGGGGCCGAACTTGACGTCGGTCGGCAGCGCGTTCGTCAGAAACGGCTTTGCGTCGTCGATCGCGTAGCTCGCGCCGCTCGGCTTCACCTTGTAGGTGTAGATGCCGCTGCTGGAGATCGAGCCCTTGAAGTGGGTGATGAAAAGATTGCCCGCGTAGGACGGGTTCAGGCCGGTGCCGGGGTAGTAGGTGATGCCGGACGGGCCGTCCTCGATGTTGCAGATCGGGGCGAGCAGATAGGCGGCCTGGCCTTCGTGGCGGGGATGCCAGAGTTTTTCCAGGTTCCACGGGCCGGCCTTGCCGAGCGGGGCGAACTGGTAGCCGATGCGCCACCCGCTGTCGCCGCCCTCGACGAGGTGGACGAGGCGCTCTTCGTCGCCGTTGTCGCAGTCATTGTCGCCGGTGAGCAGGTCGCCGAACTCATTAAACACGAGCGATTGCGGGTTGCGCAGGCCGGAGGCGAAAAGCTCCATTTGCGAGCCGTCGGGGTTGCAGCGGAACACGGCGCCCATGTCGGCCACATCGATGACGCCGCCTTCCTTGGTCTTCACCGAGGCGCCGCGGTCGCCGTTGCTGAAGTAGAGTTTGCCGTCGGGGCCGAAGACGAGGCCGTGCAGGTCGTGGCCGGTGAAGTTGAAACGTACGCCGTATCCGCGGCTGATCTCGGTGCGGGTCTCGGCCTTCTCGTGGCCGGTGAACGCCCAGACGCTCGGGATGCTGGTGAAGTAGACCTTGCCGCGGCGCGCGAGGACGCCGGACGCGATGCCATCGAGCGGCGAGTTGAAACCATCGGCGTAGACGAACGAGGAGTCGGCCACGCCGTCGCCGTTGGTGTCTTCGAGCAGGCGCAGGACTTCGCCCTCGATCGAGAGTTCCTTTTCGCCTTCGGGTCCGAAGGCCTTCTTGATCAGCGCCGCGCGGTCCTCGACCGTGCGGCAGGCGAGTTCGTCCTCCAGCATCCACATGTAGTCGCGGATATCGAGGACGCTGCTGCGGTAGCGGTACGTCTCCGCGACGAAGATACGGCCCTTCTCGTCGAAATTGAACGCGACCGGATTCGCGAGCATCGGCTCGGCGGCCCACAGTTTCGCCTCGAGCCCCTCGGGCAGCTGCATGCGCTTGATTGCCTGCGCAGCCTCCTCGGAGGCCTCGGCGACGTCGGGCTGGGCAACGCGTGTGCCGGCGTCCTTGATCTTGCCCTTTACGAGGGACTTTTCTTCATCGGCCGCTGCTTCGGCGGCACGCGGAGCGGGCACAAGGCACAAGACGGACGCGGCCAGCAACGCCACGCGGGGGAAGGTGAAACGGTTCATGTGGGGGCGCAAATGTAGGTGGCGGGAAGGTCGAGGCAAGACGCGCTTGGTCCGGGAACGGTGCGCAGGTAGGTCAGCTCGCTCGCGAGCGCGGATTGGGCGCGCGCCAGCGCGCTGGCCTACGGAGGTGCACGAGTCCCGAGCAAGCGGCTTGAGGTTGGGGCGCTCCGTCATCAGACCCTTGGCCCCATGACGTTTCGCTTTCTGGTGGTCCCGGTTTTGGTGGGGCTATGGCTCGCGGGCTGTGCCCGCCGCGAGTCGGCGGTGGAGGCGGGCCGGCGCACGCAGACGCTCCACGTCAACCTGGGGGCGGAGCCGCGCGATTTCGACCCGCACACCACGACGCTCGTGGCGGATATTTTGGTGTTGTACGCGCTGATGGAAGGCTTGGCCGGCGTCGATCCGGCCACCTGTGCGCCGATCCCGGGAGTGGCGGAGCGGTGGGAAACCTCGACCGACGGACTGGTTTGGACCTTTCACCTGCGAAGCGCGGCCCGTTGGTCCAACGGCGACCCGGTCACGGCGCACGACTTCGTCTATTCCTGCCGCCGCGTGCTCTCGCCGGCACTCGGCGCGGAGTACCGCGACCAATTCTACTGCCTGCGGGGGGCGGCCGATTTTGCCGCGGGCAAGACCGCCGATTTTGCCGCGGTCGGCGTGCGCGCGGCAGACGACCACACCCTCGTGCTGACGCTCGCCCACCCGGTTGCCTATCTTCCCGCGCTGGTCGCGCAGCCCTGCTGGTTTCCCGTGCATCGGGCTACGATCGAAAAATTCGGGCGGAGCGACCAACGTTCCACGGCCTGGACACGGCCGGGCAATTTTGTCGGTAACGGTCCCTTCGTATTGCGCGAGTGGGTGCCCGGCCGGAGCGTACGGGTGGAGCGCGCGGAAACGTACTGGGACCAGCCGCACGTGGCGCTGCGCGGGGCGGTATTCTACCCGATCGAAAGTCCGTCGGCGGGTGATGCGGCGTTTCGCGCGGGGCAGCTGCACGTGACGAGTTTTCCGCCGGACAAGGTGCGCGCGTACAAGGCCGATCCGCTGATGGCGTCGCAAGTCGGCGAAGGACCGCTGCTGCAGACGGCGTTTTTCCGGCTGAACTGTGCGCGGGCGCCGCTCGACGACGGCCGGGTGCGGCGGGCGCTGTCTTTGGCCATTGATCGGGCGCAGTTGGCGCATCGCGTGATCCAGTGCGAGGAGCCGGCGTATGCGTTTACGCCGCCGGACTGCGCGGGCTACACCGCCGGGCGGGTGGTGCGCACCGATGTAGCCGAGGCGCGCCGGCTGTTGGCCGAGGCGGGTTTCCCCGCGGGCCGCGGGTTTCCGGTGCTCGAGGTGCCGTTCTATGTTTTCTACGGCACGGAACAGGCCGTGCTCGAGGCCGTGCAGCAGATGTGGCGGGAAAATCTCGGTATCTCCGTCTCGCTCGTGAAGCAGGAAATGAAGACCGCGATCGCGCGCCGTGCCACGGGCGACTTCCACATCCTCAATTCCAGTTGGGTCGGCGATTATCTCGATGCGTCGACCTTTCTCGACCTGTTGCGCCGCGACACCGCGAACAACGCCACGCGCTGGTCAAATCCCGCGTACGACCGCCTCCTCGACGAGGCCGCGCGCACGGTTGAACCCGCGGCGCGCCACGCGCTGATGCGGCAGGCGGAGGCGCTGATGCTGGCCGACGCGCCGGTCATTCCGCTGTTTCATCAACCCGGCCGGCGGCTGCATCACCCGGCGGTGAAGGGCTGGCATGAGAACCTGCTCGATCTGCATCCGTTGAAGTCGGTGTCGCTCGGTCGGTGAGGCGGTGGGGCCCGATGTCCCCACCGGGGTGATCCGTTCGAAGGTTCCTGGCGAATGACCCGATGGGGACATCGGGTCATTCGCTTTTCCAATCGCGGCGGCGCGACTTCACCCCGCAGCGGGGAGGCCCCGCCTCCAGGGCGCCGCCTTCGTTCGGTCCCCGACCACTCGCTGGCCCTCGCGGCTACGAATGGATCAAGCCGGCCGCCGCAGTTGGTGGCAGATGATCCCGGCGGCCACGCCGGCGTTGAGCGATTCGGCGCCGCCGTGGCGGGGAATCGTGACGTAATCTGTGACACTTGGCCGGATCGCGGGGGAGAGGCCGCGGCCTTCGCTGCCGATGACGACAACGGCATCGGCGAGCGGGGTAAGAGCACGTACGTCCTTGCCGCCAAGGTCGCAGCCCAGAATGGGCGTGGCGGCGGACGCTTTCAGCTCGGCGAGCGCGATCGCGAGCTCGGTGGTGTGGGTGCGCACGCGGGCGAACGAGCCCATGCTCGCATTGATCACCTTCTGATGAAACACGTCCGCGCAGTCCGGCGAGAGCACCACGCGGTCGAAGGCGAACCAATCGGCGATGCGCAGCAGCGTGCCGACGTTGCCGGCGTCCTGCACGCCGTCGAGGGCGAGCGTGAGGCCGCGCGCGAGTTCGCCGGCGGCGAGCGGCCGGCGGGTGATGGGTCCGACGGCGAGGACGCTCGACGGCGTCGGAAAGTGGCTCGCCCGCGCCATCTCGTCCGGCGTGAGCCGGTTAATGCTCACCGGGCGGCCCTTGGCGGGCGGCGACCACGCGTCGGTGGCATAGAGGGCGACGAAGGGGAAATCGGCCGCGAGCAGTTCGCCGACGACTTTCTCGCCCTCGACGACAAAGAGGCCGAGTTCCTCGCGGTGTCTTTTGTCGCGGAGCGCGCGCAGGCGTTGGAGCTCGGCTTTGGTCGGCACGCGGAGATGTTCCCCCTGCCGCGGGGCCGCTGGCAAGCCGCACCTTGGTCGGATCAATGTCCTTCTCCGAGGATGCCTTCGCCCTTGCCGGTGAGGTCGAGATGGTGCGCGGTCAGAGTGAATTCCGCGCCGTGCTCCGTCGTGATCAGCAATCCGATCTGAAAATTTTCCTTGGGCAGGCTCCAGCGGCGGAGCTGGAAACGGAAGCCGGCGTCGCGCCACTTTTCTTGCGGGAAAGCGGCGACGAGATCGGCGCGTTCCCAGAGCGTGGTCGTGTAGATGCGGCGGGTTTTCGTGGACTGCAGTACGACGTGCACCTGGCCCGGCTTGGCCGCATGGCCCGCGTACGCGGCCCAGCCTTCGATTGATACCAGTGTGTCGGTCACCGGAATACGGTCGACGAAGTAGGCGATGGTGCCGACGGTGCGCGTGTCTTTGAATTTCTGCTCGCGACAACTTTCCGGCATCCGGAAAATGCCGGCTTCCTCCGCCAACCGCGTGATGTGCCCCGTGTAGAGCGGCGACGGGTGCAGGTTGAACGGGCCGGCGCCGTCGCGTCCATAGACCTGAAAAAAATGCGCCGCGGCGTCGCGGCAGGTGACCCAGCTCTGCGCGTCGTGGGCCGAGGTGAGGTTGGCGGCGAGGTTGAAGACTGCGAGCGCCGGCAGCAGGCGGAGCAGGCCTCGGTCGGGCTGGGCGGAAGGCGGGTGGGCGTTCAGCTGGATAAAACCCACGAGCAGCCAGGCCAGACTGCCGAGCACGTAGTAACGCGAGTGGACGTGGCCCCCGACAACGTCCACGCGGCCGATGGCGAGGAGCAGAGCCGCGCCCACGGCCCAGAGCGCCAAAGGCAGGGCCACGCCTTCACGCGCGATCACGGCGGGCCGCAGTTGGGTGCCGAGCATGACGAGAAGCGCCAGCCCCAGGGCGGGTGCGACCGTGGCATTCCCCATTGCCAACGGGGCACCGAGCACGGTGAGCCAGTAGTGCGCGATGCGGCCGATGCCGGCGGCTGAAAGATCCCCGATCGCATGACCGGAGTTGAAGTGATAACCGGCGAGAAACCCGCCGACCGTAACCGCGGCGAGTCCGCTCCAGACCAGCAGATCCTGCCGGCGGCGGGCGAAGGCGAGGGCCAGAAAGCCGACCGGCCAGACGAGCAGGCCGTGCGCGAGCGTGAACGTTGCCAGCAAACCCGCCAGACCGGCGAGCCGTACGCCGCCGCGCGTGCCGTGCGCCAGTGCGGCGAACGAAATCGTCGCCAGCGTCACGACCTGAAAGTGATCAATCGATGAGCCCGACCAGAAAAAATTCTCGAAGTGTTGGAGCTGAAAGAAGAGGGCGGCGCTCAAAACGCCGATTTGCAGGCGCCGCGCCGCCGTGCCCGCGGTGGCGATCAGGACGGCGGCAACGCCGAAGAGGCACAGGTTGCCGATCACCCCGATGACCACAAAGTTCACGCCCCCGGTCAGCCACAGGCTTACGGCAAACAGCAACCGGCTGGTCGCGGTGCGGTGCTCGTTGCCGGTCGAAAAGATCTGGGCGAAGCCGTCCTGCCAAGTTGGGGACGCCTTCAGCTTGAGCAGGAAGTCCAACACCGTCTCGATCTCGTCCCAGTAAGCCACATTCCGCATCGCGAGGAAGGACCGCGTGGTCACGTAGATGACGGGCAGCAGCGCGAGTCCGATGACGCCGGGAATGAGCCAGCGGGGTGACTCCCGTGTCGTGGAAATGCCCGGATCGTTCATCAGCGAGCTCCGACCTGCCGGCGCGAAGGGGCGGAAAGCGGGCGGGTCGGGGTTGGCATTGGAGGCGGGGGGCGCGGACGGAAGAGCGGTGGATGAAACGTGGTTCGCCTGCCAGCGGGCGACAAGCTGTGGTTAGTAACGGAATAGAGAGCCGGTGCCCATGGTAGCCGGACGCGCGGACGAACCGAAAGTTGCGTGCCCCGGTGGACTGGGGAATTCATCCCGTCGGCTTGTACAAAAGATTGCGCGGATGGGTCAAAAATCCACCATGCCGCCGATGAAACGCGTCACTTCCCTCGTGCTGCTGGTTTGTCTCTCGCTGTCGGTGGTCGTGCCGTTTGCCATGGCTGCGACCGTGGGTGCCCCGGTCCCCGCCAAGAAAGACAGCTCGCCGGCCGCGCCGCTCGCGACGGCGATTTCAACCGTCACCGGCATTGCCATTTCCCCTCTGCTCGGGACGAGCGGCTACGGCGCGTTCAAATGGTTTACGGCGAAGGACGAGCAGGCGCGGGCGGCCCTGCCGTGGTACGCGCAGATCAAGTTCTGGTTGCCCGCGCTGCTGCTGGTGGCCGCGTGCGCCGCGAAGGACACGCTCGGCACGGTCGTGCCGCCGGGTTTGAAAAAGCCGCTCGATGTCCTGGAGACGCTCGAGAACAAGTTCAGCGGCCTGGTCGCGGCGGGGGCGGTCGTGCCCTTTGCGATGGACACCCTCACCAGTGCGTTCTTCAGCGGCAAAGTCGGGGCGGTGATGCCGGAGCTGGCGCACAGCGGCCTGGCGACGATCCAGATCGGTGCGTTCGACGGCTCTGGGCTGCTCAATCTGCTCACCGTGCCGTTCGGCGTCGCGATTTTTGCTTTGGTGTGGCTGGCGTCGCACGCGATCAACGTCCTGATCTTGCTCAGCCCCTGGGGTGCGATCGACGCCGCCCTGAAAGGGGCGCGCACCGCGCTCCTCGGCCTGATTACACTGACGGCGACGATGGATCCGATGATTAGCGCCGGCCTTTCGCTGGTGGTGATCATCATCGCGTACTTCGTGGCAGGCTGGGCCTTCCGCCTGACGTGTTTCGGTTCGGTTTTCTGCTGGGAGTTTGTGAGCGGCCGCAAGGCCCGCTTTACGCCGGCGGCGGACGGTAACACGATGTTCGCCGGGGCAAAATGCCCCGGCGTGCCGATCCGCTCTTTCGGCCGGCTGATGCAGAACGCGCAGGGCGGTTTCGATTTTGTTTATCGCCCGTGGCTCGTATTCGCCCCCCGCACCGCTCTGGTGCCGGGCAACGCCAAGTCCCTCGCCGTGGGTTCAGGGGCGTTTTTTTCCGAGGTGATTGACGGTCAGGATGGCACGGTGTTCACGCTCCCGCCGCGCTACCGCGGCCACGAAGAGGCCCTGGTCGGTGCCTGCGGCTTTTCCGGGGTGCGTCCGATCGGCTTGCACAAAGCTTGGAGCCAGCTCCGGGCGCTCTTCGGCGGCAACGCGGCGGGCATTTCGTAGCCGCGGTGGAGCCTAGCGACAGCGTGGTCCTCTCGTTCGGCCACGCTCTCGCCATCGGCTCAAACGCGGCCAATGCCTTGGCCCTTGCCGGCTAGGGCTTGGGCTCCCAGCGCACGAGTGGCTGCTTGCCGGCGACGTAAAGCGGATGGCGCGGGTGGCCGTCTTGGGTGGTCCCGAGGCACCAAAGCTTGCGGCCGGCGAAAAGCCGGACGACGGCGTCCGCGCGAGCCTGATACACCCCGGAAACGCCCCAGGCGGCGACGATTTTTTCGCAACGGTCGGCGGCGGCGAGCAGCGAGGCGTCGTTCTCTGGTCCCACGGGATCGGGCGCGGCCATCATTTCTTCGGGGTAGGGCGTGCGGAGGCCGAAGAGGTTGGCCATCCAGAAGCCGTCGAAGCCCTCGCGCTTGGAGAACGTCGCGATGCGCGTCAGCGTCGGGTCGAGCTTCGCCTCGTCCGCCGTGCTCGGGTTCAGCCCGATCCACAGCATCAGCCGCTCGCCGAAAAGCGGGTTCCACTGGTGCACCAGACGATAGCGGTGCCGCCGGTCGGGGGAGAAATGACAGACGTTTTCCACGCGGTGGAGGATGAACAGGGTTGGTAAAGGGGGAAGCCTTTCGTGGCCGTGCGCACCGGTTCCTGTAGTTGCGCTTAAGCTGAAAGCGAAAGCGCGGTCACGTCTGAGGACCCCGTTTTCGCTGCGCTCCAACGTGGCTACGCAGTCACTTTACCGACTACGCCAGGATCCGTCGCAGGCTGTCCAGGTCGAGGACGTTTGCGAGCGAGTCCTCGTGGACGACGGCGGCGGCGAGGGCCGCTTTTTCGCGCTGCAACGCGCGGATTTTTTCCTCGACGGTGCCCTCGGCCAGGAGGCGATAGGCCACGACCGGTTGCGTTTGGCCGATGCGGTGGGTGCGGTCGATGGCCTGCGCCTCGACGGCGGGGTTCCACCACGGGTCGTAGAGGATGACGTAGCTCGCAGCGGTGAGGTTCAGGCCGAAACCGGCCGCCTTGAGGGAGAGCAAAAATACCGTCTTCGTGCGGTCGCGCTGGAATTCGTCCACGAGCTCCGCGCGGTCCTCCGTCTGGCCGGTCAGCAGGAGGTGTCCGATCCCTATAGCGGCGAGGCGCACCTTAATCATTTCCAGCATCTCGACGAATTGGCTGAACACGAGCACCTGGTGCCCCTCGTCGCGCAACTCCTCCAGCCGCTCCAGCAACGCGTCGAGCTTGGCGCTCGGCAGGTTGCGGTGGGCCGGATCCATCAGGCCCGGGTGGCAGCAGATCTGGCGCAGGCGGAGCAGGCTGGTGAGCACGTTGAAACGCACCGCTGCAAGGGCGGTGTTCGTATCGACGCCCATCAGCTGCGCCCGGGCCCGCTTGAGTTCGGCGTCGTAAAGCGTGCGTTGCGCGCCCTCGAGCTCGACAACCAGATCGTCCTCGGTCCGCGGCGGCAGATCAGGCGCGGCCTCGGCCTTGGTGCGGCGCAGGAGAAAATGCTGCACGCGCCGGTGTAACCGGGCGAGCGCCTCGGGATTCGTTTCCTGATAATGCCGGCGAAACGCGGTTTGGCCGCCGAGCAACCCGGGCTGGGCGAACGCGAAAAGACTCCAGAGATCGGTCAGCCGGTTTTCGATGGGCGTGCCGGTCAAGATCAGCCGGTGCCGGCATGACAGCGAGCGCGCGACGGTCGCGACCTGGCTGCCGGGATTTTTGATAAACTGGCCCTCATCGAGCACGACCGCGTCCCATGTCTGCGCCTTGAACCAGTCGGCGTTAATGCGCAGCTGAGCGTAGTTGGCGATCAGCAACTGGGGCCGCTTCAGCCCGCGGTGGGCGTCGGGCTGGGCGGGGGAAAACGCGACCGCCTGCAGGGTCGGCGTGAAGCGGTCGGTTTCAACCAGCCAGCCGTGCGTGACGCTCTTGGGGCAGACGACCAGGACGCGCAACGGTCCCGCGCCGGTTTCACGCGCCCCGGCGAGGTGCAGCAGCCACGCGAGCGTTTGCACCGTTTTGCCCAAGCCCATGTCATCGGCGAGCACCCCGCCGAGGCCGAGGGCCGAGAGGTGGGCGAGAAACTGAAATCCTTCCTGCTGGTAGGGGCGCAGGGTTGCCCGCAAGTCTGCAGGCAACGGCGGCGGCGGCGTGGCGGCGAGGTCGCGGGCCCGGTTCCGCAGCACGGTGGCGAGTTTGGCGTCGCGGGCTTCGAGCAGGCTGGCCTCGTTGGCGAGCTGCAGGGCGTGGATGCGGTGCGTGTGCATGCGGCCGTCCGCGAGCACCTCGGTCGGGTCCAGGCCGAGCCGGTCGAGCGCGGCGTGGCCCTCCTCGGACTCCGCGACTTCGAGTCGGCGCCAACCGTGTTTGGCCAGTCGCACCCACTTGCCGCGGGCCTTCATCAGCAACGCGATTTCCTCGGCGGTGAGCTTGGTGTCCGCCACGCGGAGGCTCACGTTGAGATTAAACCAATCCTGCCCGGCGGCGTCGACCGGGGCGGCGTTGAACTCGATGGTCGCGTGCAGCGGCGGCCCGAGGAGATTGGCCAGTCCGGGCGAGGTCTCGACCTCGAGGCCGGGCGGCAGGGTCGCGTGCCACGCGATGAAGGCGTCGGGAAATTCATCCCCGACGGCGCGCGCCCAAGCGCTTTCCCATTCGTGCCACGCGAGCTGCAGGCCGACGAGGCGATCGGCGGCGATATTGGCGGTCGCGAGGTCGAATTCGAACAACGGATCCGCGGGGTGGCGCTTCGGCGGCTGGCCTTGCGGCGTCCATTGCCAACCGGACTTCTGCCACTGCTGTTCGGCTGGCGGCTCGTTGGAGCGGGCGAGCAGTTGGGCGTGAAAGGTCAGTGTCGTGTCGTCGCCCGGGGTCGGGGTGAGCCAGCATTTCAGGTGCGGGCGCAGGGTGATGCGGCGGACGTTTTTCTCCAGGGCCGCGGGCAGGCGCAGGCCGAGCGTGCGCAGGCGCGACATGATCTTCGTGTCGCCGAGGGCGGCGAGCGGCAACGGTGTCACCGGCGTCGGCGGCGGCCCCGGCCAGACCCTCAGCTCGAAATAGTAGAGTGGGGTCGGCTGCAAGGTGACGACGGTGGCGCGGCTCGCGTCGCGGCCGTCGGGCGTCACGAGTTTAAGGATGAGTTGGTCCGCCTTGGTGGTCGAGGTTGTCGCCTCGAGCACGAGCGGCGCCGGTTCGACCGCGAAGGGCCGCCCGTCGGGCAGGACCATCGCTTCGCGGGCGAGGCGGGTGCGAAACAGATTGCCGGTGGCCTCGCCGCTGAGCGCGGCCTTGGGTGACGGCGGGATCAGGCCCGCGCTGCATTCGGCGGCGAGCGCGGTGCCGAGCGCGGCTTCCGGCGGCGTGAGGTGTTCGAAGTCCACGGGGCGCGCGCCGGCCAGTCCGGCGTACCACTTCTGAGGCGGAGACCGCCAGGGCTTGTTCGCCGCGGCGCGCGTTTCGATGCTGAGCCCGCCCTCGGGCCGCACGCGGGCGCGCAGGCCCTGGATTTCCGCCGTGCCCGGGTTGGTGCGGACCGGCGCGGCCGGCTCATCGACGTTGGCCAACGCCCGGCGCCAGGTTGCCAGTTCGCGTTGCATGTGGCGCTCGTCGATCACCGCGCGCAGGCCCGCCGTGTTGGTCAGCGGCTGGAAGGTTTCGGGAATCGCCCGGCCGTGCAGCTCGTAATCGTACGCGACGTACTGCCACAGTGCCCACGCGTCGGCGGGGGCGGTTGCCTGGTCCCACCAACCGGCGTAGGCCGGTGCGTACAGCGCCGCGCCCCGCGGGGGCGTGTATTCAAAACCATGACGCACCAGCATCCCCGGGTAGAGTGAGCCGTGCGATTGCGTGAACTCGGCGAACAGCGCCGCGAGGTTGAGCAGCAGGCTGTCGTCGGCCGTGGTCAGGGGCCGGCCGAGCTTGCGGGTCAGGACCGGAGCCCAGTGGTCGCGAAACGCCTCTTCACTGGCCGCCGCCGGGCCGTCGGCGGGCGCGGTCGTCGGCGCCAGCGGGGTGACGGCGGAGGTCGTCGGTGCGGTGGGTTCGACGGTGTTGGCGCGCTCCAACCAGACGTGGCCGGCGGCGTAGGCGTGCGGGCAGCTCTCGCGGGAAGCGCAATTGCAACGCGAACTCCACTGGCCGCGGGTCAGGAAGAGGGTGACGCGGAAGGGTTGGCTGTCGTCGACGACGGCATCGACGTAGTGGTCGGCACCAGCCCAGACCTTTTGCACCTGTTTGGCTGTACGGCAGATTTCCCCGCGTTCGCGAATCGCGGGACGCAGGCTGGAGAGCCACGTGCGCAGGCTGGCCAACGCCTCAGGCGTTTGGACACTGCGCGCGGCGGTAAGGCGGGCGCGGGGGCGCATGGCGGGAGTGAACGGGGGGCGGCGGGTGCCGCCCCTGTTCAGTAGACCTTCTCCTCGAGCAGGGCGAAGAGCTCCGCTTCGGTGATCCGTCGCTGCGTCATGGTATCGCGTTCGCGCAGGGTGAAGGAGCCGTCCTTCTCGATCGTGTCGAAGTCGATCGTCACGCACCACGGTGTGCCGATCTCGTCCTGACGGCGATAGCGGCGGCCGATCGCGCCGGCCTCGTCGTAGAATACGGCGTAGCGGCGTTGGAGTTTTTTGTAGAGTTCCCTGGCGCGGGCGGTCAGCAGGTCCTTGTTCTTCAGGAGCGGCAGCACGGCGACCTTCACCGGCGCGATGCGGGGCGACAGCCGGAGCACGGTGCGCTTCTCGACGTTGCCCTTCTCGTCCTTCACGTCCTCCTCCGCGTAGCCGGCGCAGAGGACGGCGAGGAGGATGCGGTCGACGCCGACAGCCGGCTCGATCACGTGCGGCACGAACTTCTTCTTCGACGCCTCGTCGAAGTAGTCCATCGGCTTGCCGCTGGCGGTCGCGTGCTGGTTGAGGTCGTAATTGCCGCGGGCGGCGATGCCCCAGAGCTCCTGCACGCCGAACGGGTACTTGAACATGATGTCCGTCGTGCCCTTCGAGTAGAACGCGAGCTTGGCCTTCGGGTGGTCGTAGAGCGAGAGGTGGGACTCCGGCAGACCGATCGAGAGCAGCCAGTCCTTGCACCACTGGATCCAGTCCTGATGGCACTTCGACCAGTCGGCGTCCTCGCTGATGAAGTATTCCATTTCCATCTGCTCAAACTCGCGCGAGCGGAAGATGAAGTTGCGCGGCGTGATCTCGTTGCGGAAGGACTTGCCGATTTGGGCGATGCCGAAGGGCAACTTCACCCGACCGGTGTCGACGACGCTCTTGAAGTCAACGAACATGCCCTGTGCCGTCTCGGGGCGCAGGTACGCAACGCTGCTGGCGTCGGTCATGGCGCCGACGTTCGTCTGGAACATCATGTTGAACGAGCGCGGCGCCGTGAGGCTGCCCGGCTCGCCGGTGGCGGGAGAGGGAATCAGCGCGTATTCCTCGGGCTGGGCCTCGGTAAAGTCCTTCGCGACCACGGGCTGCAGCGTGCCCTGGATGGCCTTCTTGCGCTTGAAACTCTCCGCCGCGGCCTGGAGATCCTCGGTGGTCTTCTCGCTCTCCAGCGCGCTGACGTAGCCGACCGTCTTGCCGTCGACGACGATGGGGGCGAAGAACAGCTGGTCGGCGCGGTAGCGCTGCTTGCTCACTTTGCAGTCGACGAGCGGGTCGGTGAAGCCGGCGACGTGACCGGAGGCCTCCCAGACCTTCGGGTGCATGATGATCGAAGTCTCGATGCCCACGATGTCATCCCGACGACGGACCATGTCGTTCCACCAGCAGTCGCGGATGTTCTTCTTCAGCTCGGAGCCGAGCGGACCGTAGTCGAAGAAACCATTGAATCCGCCGTAGATCTCGGACGACTGAAAGATGAAGCCCCGGCGCTTCGCGAGCGCGACAACGGCGTCCATGGTGACAGCGGGTGCGGTGGGTTCTTCGGACATAAGAAGGGAGAGTTAGCCTGCCGACGTCCGTCCGGTCAATTCCCGCGTTTGCCGAATCGCCTCCCGCGGCTAACTTGCCGGCGTCGACGCGCGGGGCCGGACCGGCACGTGCACCTCGGACCGCTTCAGAAACCACGGGGTGAACGGTCCGTGCCAGTAAACCGCATACGGCTCGCCGGCCGCCTCGACGTCGGGGCGGGTTTTGAGCCAGCTCAGCAGCTCGTCGCGGATTTTCTCGAAGTTGGCGCGCGAGTAACTGCTCTTGGCGCCGCGGCTGGCGACGCGCCGCTCCGGCACGCGTTGCACCTCCACGGTGCCCTCGTTGCCGGTGACTTTGGCGTGCTGGCCCTCGCCGACCCAGAAGAACATCGCCGCGTCGTCGATCCGGGCCTCGACCGGCGAGGTCATCGCGATGTCGTGTTTCGAGATGTAGCGGAAGAGCGGCATGAAGAGGTTGTCGGCCTGTTCGAAGTAGTTGCCGCGGCCCGGCGACTTCAGCAGCACGCCGGCGGGGAGGGTCTTGAGTTCGCTCACGCCGGAAGCGGTCGGGGGAAAGGCTTGATCGGTGGCCATAGCGGGTAGGGCAAGGAGGAGAAACGGCCAGAGGACGCGCAGGAAAGAAGGCATGGGAGAGATGAGTACGGGCGGCGCCGCGGCGCGGATGCGGCCCACGCTCGAGCCGAACGTCGGCAGAGTGTAACGCCCGACCTTACATCGTCGCGGGGCGGGGGCAAACGGCTTTGCGGCGGCGCCCGGACTTTCCCCTTTGCGGTTCGGGCGGGGCTGTGCCTCCTTTCCGCCCGTTTATGGCCAACGTCCTCGCCGCCGAGAAATCCCCCTACCTGCTCCAGCATGCCACCAACCCGGTGCACTGGCTGCCGTGGGGCGAGGCCGCATTTGCCCGCGCCCGCGCGGAGCAGAAGCCGATCTTCCTGAGCATTGGCTACTCGACCTGCCACTGGTGCCACGTGATGGCGCACGAGTCGTTCGAAAACGAGGCGACGGCGCAGATCCTCAACGAGCATTTCGTCGCGATCAAAGTCGACCGCGAGGAGCGGCCCGACGTCGACAAGGTCTATATGGCCTACGTGCAGGCGATGACGGGCCACGGCGGCTGGCCGTTGAGCGCGTGGCTGACGCCGGACCTGAAGCCGTTCTACGGCGGCACGTACTATCCGCCGGCGGATCGTCACGGCCGGCCCGGGTTTCCGGCCATCCTTCAGGCCATTGCCCGCGGCTGGAGTACCGAGCGCGAGAAACTCGTCGCCGAAGGCGAGCGCGCCCTTGCCACCCTCCGCGACTACTATGGTCCAAAGCCGGAGGCTGCGGCCGATCACGGTTCCAATCCGGACCTGCCCCCCGGCGCTGCCGCCTCTGCGCCGATTCCGCCGCTCCTCGAGGCCGCCTCCGGTGCTTTGGAGCGGAGTTTTCAGTATTTCTTCGAGTCTTTCGATCCCGAGCACGCCGGCTTTGGCGGCGCCCCGAAGTTCCCGCGCGCGTCGAACCTCAATCTGCTCTTCCGGCTCACCGCGCTGCAGGGGCCGCGCAGTGAGATCGGCCAGCAGTCGATCCGGCTGGCGACGGCGACGCTGCGGGCGATGGCCCGCGGCGGGATGCACGACCACCTTGGCGGGGGGTACCATCGCTATTCGGTTGATGCGGGCTGGTTCGTGCCGCACTTCGAAAAAATGCTCTATGATCAGGCGCAGATCGCGGTGAACTGCCTCGAGGCGCGCCAAGCCACCGGTGACGAACGCTTCGCTTGGATGGCACGGGACATCTTCGCTTACGTTGCGCGTGACCTCACCGGCCCCGCCGGCGGATTCTTTACCGCCGAGGACGCCGATAGCCTCGTGGCCGCTGGCGGCACCGAGCACGCGGAGGGGGCGTTCTATGTGTGGACGAAGGACGAGTTGCGCGCGGCACTCGGGGCGAAGGCGGATTTTTTTGGAGCCCACTTCGGGGTCGAGGCGGAAGGCAACGTGCCGTCCCAGCTCGATCCGCAGGGCGAGTTGCGGGGGAAAAACATCCTCGTCCAGCGCCGCTCGCTGGCTGAAACCGCGCAGGCCGCGGGACTCGATGCCGAGGCGGCCAACGACCAGTTGATCACGGCCGTCGAGCAGCTGCTCGCCCTGCGCAGCCGGCGACCGCGGCCGTTGCTCGACGACAAGATCGTCACGGCGAACAACGGCCTGATGATCTCCGCGCTGGCGCGCGCGCATCAGGTGCTCGGTGACGATGACGGCGCCGACTATCTCGGGCGGGCGGTGCGCGCCGCGGATTTCGTCGAGCGTGAGCTCCATGATCCGGTGCGCCATGTGCTTTTCCGCTCTTGGCGCGAGGGTCGCGGCGCCGCGGCGGGTTTCGCCGAGGACTACGCGTACTTCATCCAGGGCCTGCTCGATCTCTACGAGGCGTCGTTTTCGATCCGCTGGTTGCAATGGGCGCGGCGGCTGCAGGATACGATGGACCGGTTGTTTTGGGACGAAGTGGGCGGCGGGTACTTCAACTCGGCCGGCGACGATCCCCACATCATCCTGCGTCTGAAAGAGGATTATGACGGCGCCGAGCCCGCGCCGAGCAGTGTGGCCGCGTTGAATCTTCTCCGCCTCGCTGCGGTGGACGACGACCCCGCCTGCCGCGAGCGCGGTCGGCGGACGCTGGAGGCGTTTCGGGCGCGTTGGTCCGCCACGCCGCAAGCCATGCCCCAGTTGCTCTGTGCGTTGGAACTCGCGCTGGAGCCGCCGCGTCACGTGGTGCTTGCCGGAAATCCCGCGGCGGCGGACTTCAAGGCGTTGGTCGCCGCCGTGCACACATCGTTCGGCCCGCGCCGGACGTTGCTTGCCGCCGACGGGGGCGAAGGGCAAGCGTGGCTGGCCCAACGGGCGCCATGGCTGGCGGCAATGCGGCCCCTCGACGGTCGTGCTACTGCCTACGTATGCGAGGAATTTTCCTGCCAGGCGCCGGTTAACACCCCTGAGGAGTTGCGAAGAATGCTGGCTTGAGCCGGCCGTTCCCGACGGGTTTGCCCTGATCTTGTTCTCCTCTGCGGTGATATCAGGTGAAAGCCACGCGGGGCGAGTGGACGACTGACTCCAGATTTTTTCGGCATCGCATGGCCCGTCGCCGGCGGCGCGGGTTCGGCGAGCCATTTCAGCATTGCGATCGGTATTCCGCGGAACCTTAACACCTCGCTCCACGTGAAGATTATCGCCGTCGAAGATGACCCCGTCGCCCGGGCGGTCCTGCGCCTCGCACTGCGCCGGCTGGGTCATGAAATAATCGAAGTCGATGACGGGGAGGCCGCCTGGAAGATTCTGAACGAGACGACCGATGTCCGCATCGTGGTCAGCGACTGGGTCATGCCGCGCAGCGACGGACTCGAACTCTGCCGACGCATTCGCGAGCGCGCCGGATCCGACTACGTCTATTTTATCTTGGTGACGAGCCGCGATGCCACCCAGGAAAACCGGATGGCGGCGGCCGACGCGGGGGTGGACGATTTCCTGCTCAAGCCGCTGGATGTATCCGAATTATGGACCCGTCTTCGGGTGGCGGAGCGCATCCTCGGTTACACCCGGCAGGTCCGCATGCTCGAGGAACTGCTGCCGATTTGCGCGTACTGCAAAAAAATCCGCGACGACCAGAATTACTGGCAGCAGTTGGAGGGATTCATTTCCGAGCGCACGGGGGTCGATTTCAGCCATTCGGTCTGTCCCGACTGCTACCAACGCGTGCTCGTCCCCGAGATTGAGTCGCTCAAGCAGGCGGCTGCGCCCAAGTCGGTCCCATCCGTTGAACGAAAACATTAAAAGCCTCGAAGAGAAGGTCGCATACCTGGAGCGGCATGTGACGGAGCAGGACAAGGTGATGCTTGAACTTGCCGACGAATTGGCCGCGCTGCGCCGTGAGCTGCGGCGCTGGCGTGACCGGTCCGCGGCGGCGGGTCCGGCGAGCCCGTTGGAGGAATCGGGTGGGCCGGTCGATGAGCGGCCGCCGCATTACTGAGGCGAGCCGGCCGCGCCCGATCGTCCCCTGCAGTGCTATTGCGTAAGGCGATCCGCTTCGATCGAACCCGGTGGGAAAGTCAGGTCCCGCTGCGCGGGCCGACGGGTTTGTGTTGGCGCGTCGCTCAAAACCCCGCGGTTACTTCCAGCTGATGCCCGGGTTCCAGCGCCTGGGCGCCGAGCGCGGAGCACTCCGTGTCGTCGTTTTTGTAGAGCTTGAACTGGATCGGCCCGCTGGCGTCGTTGGTCTCCCACCGCCACTTGCCGATCGAGACGAACTGTAGCGGCACGCCCTTTTCCCAGCTGAGACCCGGGCCTTCGCCGCGGATGAAGAGACGGTTGCCGATGCCGATGTACGAGGTGATGAGCACTCGGGTAGCGCCGTCGGAACTGAGCACCCGTTCGGCAACGCTCGCGGCGGAGCTGGAGCCGGAGTCGTCGAGTTCCAGCGCCGGTTGTTCGTCGGACTCCACTTTTTTGGGGCTGCGCCTGCGGAGCAGGCGGGCGGTTTCCGCTTCGCCTTCGGGGTCGGGCCCGGCCGGCTCCTCCGGCTTGGCTTCCGGGGCTGCTTCGAGGCGCGGTGCCGGCTCGGGCGCTGCATCCAGCGGAGCCGCGGCGAGGTTGCCCAATAAAGGCTCGGCGATGACCGGGGCGATCGGGGTGACTTCCGGAATTGTCTCGGCCGGGATCGGGGCCGGTTCGGCGGGCGGGGTGTGGGTGACGCTGGCGACCTCGGGTTCGGCGGGCGGAGCCTCCTCGCGCTTGGGTTTGCGGGCTCGCTTCGGGGCGGGCGCGGGGGCGGGGACTTCGGGCTCGGTGGCGGCAGTATCCGCGGCGGGCGGCGTGATCGCTGTGTCGGTGGCGGGCGCCGAAGCCGTGGCTTCAGCGGTGGGCGCTGGGATCGTTGCCTTCGCAGCCGTGGCATCGAGCCGGGCGATCCGGGAGTCGAGTTCGGCGGTGACCGCGCTGAGCTTGGCGGTGAGGCCGGTGGTGAATCGTTCCACGACCATCGCGCTGGCGGCGCCGAGGGCGGCGTTGAGTTCCGCAAGGGCGGCGGCGCGGGCGTCGTGGATGGCCTTGCTCGCGGCTGCGGCTGATTCCTGCAGCGTGCGGGCGGCCTCGTTCTGGGCCTTGGTCACGGCGGCAGTGGTGCCGGCGGAGAGTTTGGCCAACGCTTCTTGGGCGGCGGTCAGGTGCTGCTCGGAGGTGGCTTCGAGCTTGGTCCACTCGGCGGTGGATTTCGCGATCCGCTGCGAAACGGTGTCGAGTCGTTCGCTCTCGCTTTCCCTCAGGGCCAGGAGCTCGCGTTCGAGTTCCTCTTTTTCGGCGTCGACCTCGGTCGCGAGCTGGGCCTGAAACTCCGCGATCTTCTCCTGCAGTTTGTGTGGCAGCTGCTCGGCGTGGCGGGCGCTGCGTTGGGCGGTCTCGGCGATTTCGTTGAGCCCGCCGGCGGCGATGCTGATTTGTTCGGCGGACGTGCTGACCGTGCGCGCCAAGGCCTCCAGCGCACGCTGCCGGTCGTCGAGTGCCTCGTTCTTTTGTCGCTCGTAGGCGGCGACAAGCGGGACCAGTCCGACGATCGCGCCCAGCGCCACGAGGCCGACGATGGCAAACATCGCGTTGGCCGGCAGCGGCTGCGGGCTATTCATGGCGACGAAGCCCGCGGCGGCGATAAGCGCCGCATCGGTGGCAATGAAGATCCAGGCCGGCAGTTTGGGATTGGAGACGGGGGAATTCATGGGGGACGACAAGCCCGGCCGGAGCCCACCACACCGGTGCAGAATCGGTAGTAGCGGCGGCACGCAGGCGGCGGAAAGTTTGTGCGGCCCGTGGCGGCCCGGCTCAAGGGAAAAGCGGCCGCCCCAAATCCGGGATTGAGGCGCCCTGCGTTTGGGCCAGCCTGAGGCGGCGCGATGAACCTATCTCAATTCCTGCGCATTGAACGGGAGGGGCCTGACGGCTCCCGCCATTACGTCGTCCATACGCACGACCCGAAGTTCACCCTCGAGCTGGCGCCCGACGGTTCCGCCCTCGACCAGATCGGTCGCGGCGTGATCAAGCGCGTCCAGGTGCCCAACTCGTGGGCGGGTGACTATAGCAAGTACGGCAAGTACCTCGCGGGCGCGCAGGAATTTTTTGCGCAGTCGTTTGCGCCGCCCGCGCCGAAGTCAGAGGTGCGGCGGAGTGGGTTGTAGCGCGGCTCGGTGGGCGGGCATTTCGTCCGGCTTTTCGTGCGGAGGGCCCGACCGGCGGAACGTGGCCCAAAACAATCCACTCACGCGTGCCGCCAGGCCACCGCCGCGAGGTACGCCAACAGCACGAGGCGCAGGGCGCCCTCGAAGGTTAGAATCACCAACGTCCACTTGAGGGGATTGCCGCGACGGAGCGAAAAACCGATCAGCGACAACAGGGCCAACCCGCCCGCGGCGGGGCGGGCATGGGTGAAGAAAAGCAGCAGTATCATCCACGCCCAATAGACGAACAGCGTGACGGTCCATAAAAACGCCGTCGCCTCCCCGAGGCCGAGCTTCCGCGGGTCCGCTCCCCGGGCGATCTGTTTCACGCCGAGGTAGCGCTCGCTGATCACAAGCTGCCAGACCTCGAAGACAAAAAAGAACGGCGTAAGAATGAGGATGAAGTTCATGGCGTGGCAACGGGCGGAACTCTACGGGCCGAAGGTCGCAACCTGCTCGGCATCGCCGGTGAACAGCAGGGTCACCTGGCGGGCTGGTGTCACGCGGTGGTCCCGGACGCGGAGCGAGTTGATCTGGTCCGAAAAAGTTTCCCGCAACAAACAATTCGTGAAGCGCGCCCCCTCGGCCCCGCCGGGCAACGCGCACTCAAAATAAATCCACAGGTGCTGTCCGCCGTCCGTAATCTCCCGGCCGATCCACGTCAGTTTTTGGACGGAGCCGTCAGCGGCCTTCACCGAAAACCCCGCGCGCAGGCTGGCCTCCAGCAAGGCGTCGGTTTCCAGCGCGGACTGACCGGTGAGTTTGACGGCGCGCCCGGCGCGCCGGCTCAGGGCGGCCTCGGCGTCGTCCGTGAAGAGTCGTAGTGCGATCTCGAGTTTGCCGGAGGCGGTTCGGTAGTCGGCTTCGGCGAGGCTGGTGTGAAAGGGATGTGCCTCCAGGTGCGGCGTGCCGGCCCACGCGATCAACGCGAGGGCGAGCCCGGCCAACGCTGACGTCGGGCGGCTCATTCGTCGGACTGGGCGGACTTCGCCTTGGCTTTGCCGTCGGCGTCAGGCTTATCCTTCGGGTTAGCCTCGTCGCGGAGCTCCTGCATCGGGCTCGGCTCTTTCGGGTCCTTGAAGAGCTGGAAGCGGCTCTTCACCACGCGGCGCGGCCAGAAATTGTTTTCCACGTTGGCGTCGGCGGTCTCCTCGTGCGGGTCGAGTTGCAGCGACTTGATCTCCTTGGCGGTGAGCAGGAATTTGGCGGCCTTCGCGCTGTCCACGCGCCAGATCTCGGCGGGAATGCGCAACTCCTCCGTCGTGCCGTCGGTGTAGTCGACCTTGATGATCACCGGCATCACGAGGCCGCCGAGGTTCGCCAGTTCGATCACGTAGAAATTCCGCGCCGTCTTGAGCAGCTCCGGTTTGATTTTCTCCTGGGTGAGTTCCTTCAGCAGCGCCTCGTACTTCTTCCGGTCGCCGGGCAGGACGGTCGCTTCGTTGAAGCTGTTGTAGAAATCCTTCAACTCGGGATAGGCCTCGACGCGCGTGGGGGCCGACGCGTTCCGGGCCTGTGAAAGAGTCTCGGGGTGTTCCTCTTTCTCCTGCTTCGCCCGCGGCTTCTCGATCGCGGGGTCGCGCGTATCGAGGGCGTATTGGCGCACCGCTTCAATTGCGAGGTCGGTGTGGTCGTTGGTGTAGAACCAGCCGCGCCAGAACCAGTCGAGGTCGACGCCGCTCGCGTCCTCCATCGTGCGGAAAAAGTCCGCGGGGTACGGCCGCTTGAACGCCCAGCGTTGCGCGTAGGTCTTGAAGGCGTGGTCGAACAGCTCGCGGCCGAGGATGGTCTCGCGCAGGATGTTGAGCGCGGTCGCGGGCTTGGCGTAGCCGTTGGGCCCCCACAGGCCGACGGACTCGGCGTCGGTCATGATCGGCACCTGCCCGGGGCCGCTCATGTACGCGACGATGTCGCGGGGCTCGCCGCGGCGCGACGGGTAGTTCTTTTCCCACGCCTGCTCGGCGAGGAACTGGCAGAACGAGTTCAGGCCTTCGTCCATCCAGGTCCAGGTGCGCTCGTCGGAGTTCACGATCATCGGGAAGTAATTGTGGCCGACTTCGTGAATGATGACGGAGATGAGGCCGTACTTGCGGCTGGCGGGGTAGGTGCCGTCGGCCTCGGGGCGCGGGCCGTTGAAACAGATCATCGGATACTCCATGCCGGCGATCGGGCCGTTGATCGACTGGGCGACGGGGTACGGATACGGGAAGGTGTGCTTCGAGTAGACGTCGAGGGTCTGGATGATCGCCTGCGTCGAGTATTTGCTCCAGAGCGGTTCGCCCTCCCGCGGGTAGAACGACATCGCCATGACCGGCTTCTTCGCGTCGGGCGTCGCGTGGCCGGGCGCGCCCATCGCGTCCCAGATGAATTTGCGCGACGAGGCGAAGGCGAAGTCGCGCACGTTCTTCGCGGCGAACACCCAGGTCTTCTTCCCGGCGGGGCGGCCGGCCTCGGCCTGCTTCGCCTCGGCGGGGGTGACGATGAACACCGGGCTCTTGGCCGTCTCCGCTTGCTTGAGCCGGGCGCGCTGCTCGGCGGTCAGGACCGCGGTCTGATTTTGGAGTTCGCCCGTGGCCGCGACGATGTGGTCGGAGGGCACGGTCAACGTCACGAGGTAGTCGCCGAACTCGAGGTTAAACTCGCCGCGGCCGAGGTATTGTTTGTGCTGCCAGCCGGTGGAGTCGCCGTACACCGCGAGTCGCGGGAACCATTGGCCGATTTCGTAGAGGTAGTTTTTGTCCTGCTCGAAATACTCCCAGCCGCTGCGCATCGAGAGCAGCTTCGCGTTGTTGATGCGGTAGCTCCAGGCGAGGCGGAACGAAAGCTTGGCCCCGGGGGCGAGCGGCGTCGGCAGGTCGACGCGCATCATCGTCTTCACGATGGTGTGGGGAAGCGCGGTGCCGGCGGCGTCGGTCACGGCGGTGATCTGCAGCCGGCTGTCGAAGGTCTCGCGGGCCAGCAGCCCCTCGAAGGTGGTGTAGTTGATTTTCTCGAACGGATTCGAGCCCGGCACCAGCCGAGGGCCCGCGTTGGTCGCGTGGTTGTCGGAATCCTTGGCGAAGAAGTTGGCGTCGAGTTGCAGCCAGAGGTACGCGAGCGCGTCGGGCGAGTTGTTCGTGTAGATGATCGTTTCGCGGCCGCTGAGCGACTGGTTGGCGTCGTCGAGCTCGGCCTCGATCACGTAGTCGGCGCGCTGTTGCCAATAGGCGCGGCCCGGGGCGCCCGAGGCGGTGCGCTGTTCGTTCGGGGTGGGGAGCAGTTCCACGAGTTGCCGGAATTTATCCTGCGCCAGCGGCTTGGTGGCGTACGGTTGGGCGGAAGCGAACGTGGCGGCGGCCAGGGCGGCGAGCGCCGGAGCGAACAGGATGACGCGCATCCGGTGAAGACAGCGGCCCGGCGGTCTCCTGGCAAAATTAAATCCGTGGCGACGCGTCGGCCTGCTCCATCGGCCCGCGCCGAGCGACCGGGCAGGATCGTTCCGATCCCACCTACTTCCCGCCGTACCAGACGCCGCGCCGCCAGTTGTGGCGGTGGAGACGTTCGACCAGCGGGGCGGGCATCGCGGGCAGGTCGCTGACGCGGCAGTTGGCCTCGGCTTGCGCGGCGTTGCGCATGCCCGGGATCACCGTGGAAACGGCGGGGTGGGCCAGCACCCATTTGATCGCCGCCTGGGGTATCGTGTAGCCGGTGCCGGCGAGGTCCTGCTGGATCGCTTCGATCCGCGGGAGCACCCGCGCGACGCGGTCGCCTTCGAAGTACTTTGCCCGGAAGTCGTCGGCCGCGAATTTCGTTTCGGCGGTAAACCTGCCGGTGAGCGCGCCCTCGTCGAACACGACGCGCACGATGACGGCCACGCCGCATTCGCGCGCGACGTCGAGCAATTCCGCCGCGGCCTCCTGATCGAAGAGATTATAAATCACCTGCACGGCGTCGACCCAGCCGCCGCGCATGAGGTCGATCACGCTATTCTGGTCCTGCTCCGGGGTGGAAACCCCGATTAATCCGATCAGACCCTCGTGTTGCAGCTGGCGCAGGACGCGGAAAGGCGTCGGGTTGCGGTTCCACGCGCGGGTCCAAGTGTGAAGCTGAAGCAGATCTAGTTTTTTCGTCCCCAAGTTGCCCAGGCGTTCGGCGATATTGGCGCGGAGGTAAGTCTCGCTGTAACGCTCGTCCGCCCGGCAATACGGTGACGGCGGCCAGATGCCTGGGGCGGGCGGTGTCTTGGTGGCGACGAAGACATTTTCAGATTTTCCCGCGGCGGCGCGTTCCCGCAGCACGCGGCCGATGATGCGCTCGCTCCGGCCGTTGCCGTAGCCGGCGGCGGTGTCGATCACGTTGCAGCCGAGGTCGAGCGCGCGGTGTAGCGCGGCGAGCGAGTCCGCCTCGGATTGCGGCCCCCACGAACCGCCGATCGCCCAGGCGCCGAAGCCGATTTCCGAACGGTTGAGGCCGGTTTTGCCGAAGGGGCGCGAGTGCATGCGCGACGGTGGGGTTTGGCGGCGGCGACGAGAAGGGAAAAGTGCGCAACGCGTATTTGCGTTGCGCGGGGATGGGTCCGCAGGATTCCGGGGCCGCGAGGCATTACCCCATGAATGCGTTGATTCTAGTCGTCGCCCTCTTTGCCGTACTCTCGGCCGCGCCGGCACCGGCCGCGGAAGTTGCGGCGCTCCGCGCGCAGATCGAGGCCAATTTCTTTGTGCCGCAGCCGCTACCCGCCCTGGCGGCGAGCACCCACCGCACTTCTGCGCCCGCGCCCGGTGTGCGGGTCGAGGCGGTGACGTACTCGACCCAACTGGGCGCGCGGGTGCCCGCGCTGCTGTATCTGCCGGATCCGTTGCCGGCCGGCGGAAAAATTCCGGCGTTTGTGGTCGTGAACGGACACGGCGGGGACAAGTACGCGTGGTACGCGTACTACACCGGCGTGGTGTTTGCGCAGGGCGGCATGGCGGTGCTCACGTACGACCAGGCCGGCGAGGGCGAACGTAGCTCCACGCGCAGGTCGGGTACGCGCGACCACGACAAACTCAAGGGGGACGCGATGCTCGCGCGGCGACTCGCGGGACTCATGATCACCGATGTGCGGCAGGCGGTGTCGTATCTTGCCGCGCGCCCCGAGGTCGATCCGGCGCGGATCGGGGCGGGTGGTTACTCGCTCGGCTCGTTTGTCCTCGCGCTCGCCGGCGCGGTCGAGCCACGACTCCGCGCCTGCGTCCTGGTCGGCGGTGGCAACCTCGACGGGCCCGACGGCTACTGGGATCACAGCAAGCCGATGTGCCAGGGGCTGCCTTATCGCTCGCTCGATTTTCTGGGTGACCGGCCGGCGGTCTTGTACGCGCTGCACGCGGCGCGCGGACCGCTGCTTTTTTCCAACGGCCGGGCCGATACCGTGGTGCATATGGACGAGACGCAGGACGCCTTCTTCGACGATCTGCGCGCCCGGGTGATGGCGGTGCGGGGAACAAGCGAAGGCGTGTTTGAATATCAGTTTTCCCCTGCGACCAGTCACCGGCCGTATTGGCTGACCCTTCCAGTGGTGCGCTGGCTGGAGCGGCAGCTCGATTTTCCGCGTTGGGATGACTCCGCCTTGGCGAGGTTGCCCGTGACGCCTATCGCGGAATGGGCGCGACGCACCGGCATGCCGATGGATAAACTCTACGCCACCGAGGAGCGGGAGGGCGGCACGCGCGCGATCGGTGCCGGAGTGCCGGGAATCGCGCGGGAGGAGCTCAGCGTGTTCACCGCGGCGGAATGGGAGGTCCGGCGGCGCGAATTAAGTTTCGACGCGTGGGCCGAGCGGGCGCGGGCGGCGGGAGCGCGTTGAATTCGGAATCTCCGGCCGACGACCGGCTCGGCACCTTGTCGGGGTAAAGCACGCATCCCGACCCTCCTGAAGTCAGCGGCCGGAGCAATTCGAATCCAAATTTCGGATTCGAATCGCGCTGCCGGTTCCAAGCCTTTCGCCTTATTGCGCACTTTGCGCCAAGCCGCGCGCGGGGCGCAGTTCGCTCACCGTGATCTGGCCGTCGCCATCGAGGTCGAGCCCGCCGAGGCTGGAGGCGGAGTTGGCGATCTCCATGGGCTGGATGATGCCGTC
>CAIJFT010000361.1 GCA_903820035.1 uncultured Opitutia bacterium | reverse complement strand
GGAATGGTTGCGCGAGTTCCGTAGCGCCAACGGCTACGCTCTCTACGCGACGTTCGAGCCCTTTCGCTTTCAGGTGGAATTCATCGGCTCGAATGATGGCGGCAAGACCTGGCGCACGTACGAATACCGGCGCATTCCGCAGCGCGTGGATGAGATATCTCCGTTCATTGCACCTTGGTTCTGCCGTTTCGAAGCGACGATGGAAATCGAGGGTTGGAAGGGGCGGAAGTCGCCGGTTTTCCCGGCGGTGGCCGCGCATCTGCTGGCGGGTAATCCACAGGTGACCGCGCTGTTTCGCCGCGATCCGTTTCCGGAGGGTCCGCCGACACAGGTGCGGATGCGCGGATATCGTCTGGCGTTCACCGATCTGGAGACGCGCCGGAAAACGGGACACTACTGGCGGCGCGAACCGGACGGCGAGTACTTGCCCATGGTCGAGGTTGATGGGGAGCACCGGATGGGGGAGGCAACCCTAGCGGAGGGCGACGCGGCGCTGGCGGCACGGAACTTCCCGACGGCGTTTGCGATCTTTGAGCGGCAATATGCAGCAGGCTTCCTGCCGGCCGGTTTCCGTCTGGCGGAGATGCTGACGCGAGGGGTCGGGGTCCGTCAGAATCCGGGTGCAGCCCACGCCCTCTACGTCGCCTTGGCGCGGGAAGGCGAGGTGAGGGCCGAGCACTACCTGGGCGTTTGCCACGAGTACGGCATCGGGGTGCCGGTGGATTTTACCGAGGCGGTCGCGTGGTACCGCCGGGCCGGCGACCGCGGGTATCTGCTGTCCCGTTACGCGCTCGGGGTCATGCATGCCAACGAACGGGTGACCCCGCGCAACGACATCGAAGGGCTGGCGTGCTTGATGCAGGCGACCGCGCTGGCCGAGGGGGATGATCCGATTTCGCGGTTTATTCAGGACGATCAGCTACGGCACTTCAAGCGGTTGACCGGACGCATGTCGGCAGTCGGGATCGCGGATGCGGCCAGTCGCTCCGCTGCGCCCTTATCCCGCGGGATCCGTCCGTAGTGCGAAACGTGGCACGCGGGGCCGCATCCGGGCGCGCCGCGATGAGCCCGATGGTTCATCGGTCTCCCTCGAAAGGGGATTATCCAGCCTAGTTTTTAGTCGCCGCGGCGATGTCTGCCCGGAGCTGTTGCAGGCGCTGCTCGGCGGCCGTGATTCCGGCGGGGCCTAAGCGCCGCTCGGCGATGGCCTGGTTCCGCCCGGCTTCGAGATCGCCCGCACCGGCGGCAAGTTTGAACCAAGCCAAGGCCTCGATCTCGTTGGCGGCTACCCCTTCGCCCTTCGCGTACAGCAAGCCCAAATTCGCTTGGGCGTACGCGTTGCCCTGCGAGGCGGAGCGGAGCAACCAGCGGGCGGCCTCGCGGGCGTCACGGGGTACACCTTCGCCCGTGAGATAGAGTGAACCGAGGCGGCCTTGGGCGCCAGCCAGTCCCTGTAGGGCGGCCAACTGGTACCACTTGGCGGCTTCAGCCGGGTCGGGTGCGACGCCCTCCCCCCGCGCGTGGCAGATGCCCAGTTGGTATTGGGCGCGCGCGTGGCCCTGGGTGGCGGCCGCGCGAAAGTAGGCGGCGGCTTGCGCGGCGTCGCGCGGTCCGCCGGCTCCGGCAAGCAGAGCGAGGCCGGCGTTGAGCTGAGCCTCGGCGTGACCGCGATCGGCCGCCGTCCGAAACCAGCGCAAGGCCTGCGCCGGATCGGGTGGCAGGCCGGTGCCATTGGCATAGGCGAGGCCCAATCGATTTTGGGCCCCGGGGTTTCCTTGCGTGGCCTGCACCCGGACTTCGTCGAGGGCCGACTGCGCCTCGCGGATCAACCCCTCCTGGCTGCGGTACAGCATTGGCCGTTGGAAACCCGTGAGTTCCTTGCGCCAGTAGTGTCCCGTGGCCCTTCGGCGTGCGAGATCCGTGAATTTCAACTCATAGACCGGGAACCGCACGAGGAGCGGCGCGCCGTCGGGAAATGGATTGCGGCGAAACTGCCGGAGCACGTCCGGGTTGCCGGCGAGGAGTTGGGCGGCGACGTGGGCAAAGAGTGGCGAGGGTTCGGGGCGGTTGGCTTCGACTTGCAGGGTCGCTTCAAAGCGGGCGTAGCGCGGGGCAATAAACGGGCTGATTCGGGCGGGATCCTGGGGCTGATAGTTGAATTCATAGGTGCGCCAGGTGACACCGCCGTCGTTGGACCCTTCGAATTCGACCGCGATCCGCGACGGCAGCATGCCGGCAAAAAGGGTGTAGGAATTGGCACTGCGGAAATCCCAGAAAAGTTCCTTCAGCGGCCGGCCCGCGGCGTACGGAAAACCTTCCAGCGGCAGTCCGCAGTTCAGCGCGAAGAAATAGAGCGTAAGAATGAAGTGCAGCCCTAGGGCCCCGCGTAAACCATGCCGTGCCCATGCGCCGGGCGGTTGTGCGTTGGTGCTTCCGGGTGCGGCGAACCAACGGTTTGGATTTAGCCCCGAAAACGGCCGCGCGGCGGCCGCGATCATCTGGTCGTCGAGCAGGAACAGACCCACGCCGATTGAGGCGGTGTTGAGCCAGCCGAAATTATTGGTGAGTTGGATTCCCGCTTGGAAGCCGGTCCAGACGAGCAACGCCCACCAGCGCCCGCTACGCCCGGCGAAGACCGCCACGAGGGGAGCGATGATTTCCGCGCCAAAGGTCAGCCCGACTTCCGCGACGTGCCAAGCATGGGGCATCTGGTGGTCAAGATAACCGAATACCGTCGGGAATGGGCTCGTCTCGTACAGGACGTCGAGGGCGGTGAAGTTCAACCAGTGGGGATCACCGGCGAAGATCTTCACCAGACCGGACTCGAACATCACCCGAAATAAAAACCAGCGCACGGTGAAGATCGCGATCGGGCAGGGCGGTGAGTCCGCCCCGAGCCCCGGGCGCAGTCCCGCCGGCGCGAAAGGCAGGCAGACGAGGGCGGCTTCAAGCATGAGCTGATCAACTTGGGAGGCCGAGAAACCGCGCCACACGGCGACGAAAGAGAGCAGGCTGCCCCAGCAGGTAAAAAGCATCAACCGCGGCCAGAGATTCAGCACCAACGCCAGCGCGGCGGCCAAACCGCTCCATCCGACCAGCGCGACCATCGCCGTGCCGTGGGAGAGCCAGAATACGCTTGGTGCATGCCAGACCGCGGCAAGCAGGTGGCCGTGGACCTCCCGCCATTCCGCAAAGAAACCGGCGAGCGGCAAAATTCCACGCTCACCGATGAGCGCCGGTGCATCGGCAATGATCCCGGCGAAGATCAGCACGTACACGAGGCCGACCGCGCGCAGCGCGAGCCAGCGCGGCATCAGAAAGGTGGCGTCGGTCTTGATGCCGGCGAAGTCCTGGACTTCCCGCCACGCGGTCTGGAAAACGCGCAT